>NZ_CP043959.1:6600058-6900068 GCF_008632955.1 Streptomyces tendae | reverse complement strand
AGGGCACGCTCTCTCACAGGTCCCTCGATCGTGTGATGCGAAGGGACGGGTCGGGATGTAAATCGGGTGGTGGAGGGTCAAGGGAACGAATCGGAGTCCAGTCACGGTAGTCAGCGCGACCGGTGCGGTTCAAGTTGTTGTCCCCAGCCTGTGGACAAGTGTCTCCCGGCGAGCGCCGGTTTGACCGAATGGCGCAGCCGCGCGTACCGTGACCAGGTCGAGTTGTCGATGGCTGCTGCCGCCTGCCTCCGATGGGCACAGATCGCAAGTTGATCGGTCAGCGGTGCACTCGGGCGTAACGCGAGCTACTCGTGGGCGCACGGTGACAGCCAGGACGGCACCCCGCAAACACCGAATCTTTCTGGAGCCCCCGAGTGAGCAAGCGCACCTTCCAGCCGAACAACCGTCGTCGCGCCAAGACCCACGGCTTCCGGCTGCGTATGCGCACCCGTGCCGGCCGCGCGATTCTCGCGTCCCGCCGCAGCAAGGGTCGCGCCCGTCTGTCCGCCTGATCCCGATCAGGTCATGACGTCGTGCTGCCCACCGAGAACCGGCTGAGGCGGCGAGAGGACTTCGCGACCGCGGTACGACGAGGACGCCGGGCCGGGCGCCAGCACCTCGTCGTCCACCTTCGTAGCGGTGCAACGGACCCGCATGCGCCTGGGGAGAGCGCTCCCCCGACGCGTGCGGGTTTCGTCGTGAGCAAGGCCGTGGGCGGTGCGGTGGTGCGCAACAAGGTGAAGCGGAGGCTTCGCCATCTGATGCGCGAGCGAGTCGACCAGCTGCCCCCCGGTAGCCTGGTAGTGGTACGAGCGCTGCCCGCCGCGGGTGACGCCGACCATGCACAGCTGGCCCGAGACCTGGACGCCGCTCTGCAGCGGCTGCTGGGAGGGGGCGCGCGATGAAGTACCCGCTGCTGGCCCTGATCAAGCTCTACCAGTGGACGATCAGTCCACTGCTGGGCCCGGTGTGCAAGTACTACCCGTCGTGTTCCCACTACGGCTACACGGCCATTGACCGGCACGGTGCCATCAAGGGCACAGCACTCACGGCCTGGCGCATCCTGCGGTGCAATCCGTGGTCGCTCGGCGGTGTGGACCATGTCCCACCGCGCAAGCGTCCGCGGTGGCACGAAATGCTGCGTAACGCCTGGCGTGCACGCAAGGGCGGGACCTCCGCCGCCGAACCGGCCACCGAGGGACAAGCTTCTCCCACGAGTCCTACGAGTCCGTCGAGCCCGGCCGCAGAGACCTCGTCCCATGCCCAAGGAGCATGATTAGTGGACACGATTGCCAGCCTCTTCAGCTTCATCACGACACCTGTCTCCTGGGTCATCGTCCAGTTCCACAGCGTGTACGGCTCCATTTTCGGCCCGGACACGGGATGGGCCTGGGGCCTGTCCATCGTGTCCCTGGTGATTCTGATCCGCATCTGCCTGATCCCGCTCTTCGTGAAGCAGATCAAGGCGACGCGCGCGATGCAGACGCTCCAGCCGGAGATGAAGAAGATCCAGGAGCGCTACAAGAACGACAAGCAGCGCCAGTCCGAAGAGATGATGAAGCTCTACAAGGAGACGGGCACCAACCCGCTCTCCTCGTGCCTTCCCATCCTGGCGCAGTCGCCGTTCTTCTTCGCGCTGTACCACGTGCTCAACAGCATCGCCTCGAACGACACCATCGGCGTGATCAACGAGCGTCTGCTGGAGAGCGCCCAGAAGGCCCACATCTTCGGTGCCCCGCTCGCCGCGAAGTTCACGGACAGCCCGGACAAGGTCGAGGCCCTGAACTCGACCCTGCTCGACGTCCGCGTCGTCACGGCGATCATGATCGTCCTGATGTCGCTGTCGCAGTTCTACACACAGCGCCAGCTGATGACGAAGAACGTCGACACCACGGTGAAGACGCCGTTCATGCAGCAGCAGAAGATGCTGATGTACGTCTTCCCCGTCATTTTCGCCGTCTTCGGCATCAACTTCCCGGTCGGTGTCCTCGTCTACTGGCTGACCACCAACGTGTGGACCATGGGCCAGCAGATGTACGTCATCCACAACAACCCCACGCCGGGATCCAAGGCCCAGGCCGCCTACCTGGAGCGTCTCTCCAAGCACGTCGCCAAGCACGGCAAGACCCGCAACCGCCGGGAGCGGGCCATCGTCAAGGCCATCGTCGCCAAGGGCCGGGACCGCAACGAGTACGAGCGCAAGTTCATCAACGGCCTGAACAAGGCCGGTCTCGCCGCCCAGACCGACGGCAACGTCATCCGCAGCGAGAGCAGCGCCGCCGTCCAGGCCGAGGACGGTACGTCGACCGCCACCGCCACCGTTCCCAAGCGGCAGCAGCCCAAGCGGCAGTCCAAGTCCCAGCGCCAGTCCGGCACGGCTAAGGCGGCGGGTGAGCCCACCTCGCTGACGAAGGACGACGCACCCGAGGACGCCAAGCCCGCGGCCAAGAAGGGCGACGCCAAGCCCGCCGGCAACGGCAGCACCCGCAGCAAGGCCCAGTCCGGACAGCGCAAGGGCCCGCAGCGGCCCAAGTCCCCGTCCAAGAAGTAAGAAGGAGTCCATCCCGTGACGGAAGGCACCACCGCGGCCGCTGCCGAGGGCGCAGACACCCTGACCCGCCTGGAGCAGGAGGGCGACATCGCGGCGGACTACCTGGAGGGTCTGCTCGACATCGCCGATCTCGACGGCGACATCGACATGGACGTCGAGGCCGACCGCGCCTCTGTCTCGATCATCAGCGACACCGGCAGCCGTGACCTGCAGAAGCTGGTGGGCCGTGACGGCGAGGTGCTGGAGGCTCTCCAGGAGCTGACACGCCTGGCTGTCCACCGGGAGACCGGTGACCGCAGCCGCCTGATGCTCGACATCGCCGGCTACCGCGCCCGCAGGCGCACGGAGCTGGCCGACCTGGGGGCCAAGGCCGCCGCCGAGGCCAAGAGCAGCGGGCAGCCGGTGCGGCTCGACCCGATGACCCCGTTCGAGCGCAAGGTCGTGCACGACGCGATCAAGGCGGCGGGCCTGCGCAGCGAGTCCGAGGGCGAGGAGCCGCAGCGCTTCGTCGTCGTGCTTCCCGCCTGATCGGTTCCACGTTCCACCGGCCCCGTCTGTTGCGCAGGCGGGGCCGCACTCTTGTCAGCCTGATAGTTCTGGTTCTGGTGTCGGCATGTGTGCCGGCACGGTACGGAAGGACGGTCCCCCCGTGACGGAGGCAGCGGAGCTTCCCCCCGCGCCCGAGCAGGCCCGCGAGGTGTTCGGTGAGCGCTTCGCGGACGCAGTCCGGTACGCCGAGCTGCTCGCCGAGGCTGGCGTTCAGCGCGGCCTCATCGGCCCGCGTGAGGTGCCCCGCCTCTGGGAGCGGCACCTGCTGAACTGCGCGGTGCTCTCGGAGGTCGTGCCCGAAGGGGTCACCGTGTGCGATGTCGGCTCGGGGGCCGGCCTGCCGGGCATTCCCCTGGCCCTGGTCCGGGAGGACCTGAAAATTACCCTGCTGGAGCCGCTGCTCCGCCGTACCAACTTCCTGACCGAGGTCGTGGAGCTGCTCGGGCTGGACCATGTGACGGTCGTACGGGGGCGTGCCGAAGAGGTCATGGGCAAGCTGCCCCCGGTGCATGTGGTCACCGCGCGTGCCGTGGCTCCGCTGGACCGGCTGGCCACCTGGGGCATTCCCCTGCTGCGGCCGTACGGAGAGATGCTCGCACTCAAGGGCGACACCGCCGAGGAAGAGCTGAAGAGCGCGTCCACAGCACTGAGCAAGCTCGGCGCCGTGACCACCTCGGTCGTGCATGTGGGAGAGGGCGTCGTCGACCCGATGTCCACGGTGGTGAGAGTCGAGGTCGGGGAGAGTCCTGGCGGCGTGCGTTTCGCGGCCAAGCGCGCCAAGGCCGCCCGAACGGGACGCGCCCGCCGGCGACGGGGATAGGCGAGTCCAGGTCCCTCGGTGTGGAGGCCGAGAGGCCCGGCGCGATGCGACGCGCACCGGGACGACGCGCCCGGCTTGTAGGGCCGGGCGTACTCCACACAAGGTGCCATACCTGCGCATGCCGGAGTGTCGCGGCATGGCCGCCACGACCGCTGTGCATCGTGTTTCACGTGAAACGTCGCTCACTGCTGCACGGCATCATCAGTCGGGGCCGCGCTGCGGCCGAACCCCGTGACCGGAAGCCCCTCGGTGCCCTCGGAGAGAGCCCTGCCTCCGACGAGCAACCCGCCCCCTCCCGGGGTACGGAGTTGTCCACAGAGGTGGATTTCTCCACAGAACGTCAGGCCTCACTGGTTCGCGACCCCGTAGGCATGGGAGGCTCTGTTCATTGCGAGCCTGAAGTCGAGGAGAGTGAATCCTTGCGGTCCGACGCCAACATCGCGGGACCGATGACCGACCCGGTCCCCGGTCCCCGTACCGAATCGATGGGGGCGGATGTTTCACGTGAAACACCGCCTCCGATGGACGACACTCCCATCGGTCGTGCTGCCCAACTGGCGGTTGAGGCTCTGGGCCGTGCCGGTGAGGGGCTTCCGCGGCCTGAGCAGACCCGTGTCATCGTGGTCGCCAACCAGAAGGGCGGCGTCGGCAAGACGACGACCACCGTCAATCTCGCGGCCTCGCTCGCACTGCACGGATCCCGTGTCCTGGTGATCGACCTCGACCCTCAGGGCAACGCGTCCACCGCCCTGGGCATCGACCACCACGCCGAGGTGCCCTCCATCTACGACGTGCTGGTGGAGAGCAAGCCGCTGGCGCAGGTCGTCCAGCCCGTGCCGGACGTCGAGGGACTCTTCTGTGCCCCCGCCACCATTGATCTCGCCGGTGCGGAGATCGAGCTGGTGTCACTGGTGGCGCGTGAGAGCCGACTGCAGCGGGCGATCCAGGCCTATGAGCAGCCGCTGGACTACATCCTCATCGACTGCCCGCCGTCGCTCGGCCTGCTCACGGTCAACGCCCTCGTGGCGGGCCAGGAGGTGCTGATCCCGATCCAGTGCGAGTACTACGCGTTGGAAGGGCTCGGGCAGCTGCTGCGCAACGTCGACCTGGTCCGGGGGCACCTGAACCCCACCCTGCACGTCTCGACCATCCTGCTCACCATGTACGACGGCCGGACGCGGCTCGCCTCCCAGGTCGCGGAGGAGGTACGCACCCACTTCGGCGACGAAGTCCTGCGGACCAGCATCCCCCGCTCCGTCCGTATCTCCGAGGCGCCGAGCTACGGCCAGACGGTGCTGACTTACGATCCTGGATCGAGCGGTGCTCTCTCGTACTTCGAGGCGGCGCGTGAGATCGCGCTCAGGGGCGTCGGCGTCAGCTATGACGCATCGCAGGCGCACATCGGCGCACAGCAGACTGATCCGAACATGGTGGAGGGCGTGCAGTGAGTGAGCGACGGAGGGGGCTGGGTCGTGGTCTCGGAGCACTGATCCCCGCTGCCCCGGTAGAGAAGACGGTGCCACCGGCCGCAATGGGCGGGACGGCTTCCCTGTCACCCACAGCCGTTCCCATCCTGCCGAACGAGCGTGGGGTGGCGGCCGCGAAGGTGGCCGCACTGACGTCTGTTTCACGTGAAACCGAGGACACGACCGCGGCGACCCCTGCTGCCGCGCCGGCTCCGCCGGTGGGCGCTCACTTCGCCGAGATCCCCCTCGACGCCATCACGCCCAACCCCCGGCAGCCCCGTGAGGTGTTCGACGAGGACGCCCTGGCCGAGCTCATCACCTCCATCCAGGAGGTGGGCCTCCTCCAGCCCGTGGTCGTGCGGCAGGTGGGCGGCGGTCGCTACGAGCTGATCATGGGCGAGCGGCGATGGCGTGCCTGCCGCGAGGCCGGCCTGGACGCCATCCCGGCGATCGTGCGAGCCACGGACGATGAGAAGCTCCTCCTCGACGCCCTGCTGGAGAACCTGCACCGCGCCCAGCTGAACCCGCTGGAAGAGGCTGCCGCCTACGACCAGCTCCTGAAGGACTTCAACTGCACGCATGATCAGCTGGCCGACCGCATCGGCCGGTCCCGTCCACAGGTGTCCAACACCCTGCGTCTGCTGAAGCTCTCGCCGACCGTTCAGCGCCGGGTGGCCGCAGGCGTGCTGTCCGCCGGACACGCCCGCGCGTTGCTGTCCGTCGAGGACTCCGAGGAGCAGGACCGTCTCGCCCACCGCATTGTGGCCGAGGGCCTCTCCGTGCGGGCCGTCGAGGAGATCGTGACTCTCATGGGCTCCCGGCCTCAGAAGGCTCAACGGGCCAAGGGACCGCGTGCGGGCGCGCGCGTGTCGCCGGCCCTGTCCGAACTGGCGACGCGTCTCTCGGACCGCTTCGAGACGCGGGTGAAGGTCGACCTGGGGCAGAAGAAGGGCAAGATCACCGTCGAGTTCGCCTCGATGGAAGACCTGGAGCGCATCCTCGGCACCCTCGCTCCCGGGGAGGGCCCGGTGCTGCAGAACAGTCTCGGGGACGAGGACGACGCCGAGGAGATCGACGCCTGAGGAGTCGCTCGTCCCGGTCTCATGGCCGGTTAGGGCGGGTCGTGTCCGGTCGTGCCGGAACACGGTCCGCCCTTTGCCTTTTGTCGGTATCGGGGGAACTGCTTCGTGGATACGATGCGACTGGACAGGGCGCATCCACCCGGCAACACCTCTGGAAGCTAGGCAGGGGCCATGCGAATGACGAGCCGCACCGGACTCATGAGCGCGGGGTTGGGGGTGGGCGTCGTCAGCGGCTTCATCGGCAGCCTGCTCAGAGAACGGAGTGCTCTGACAGCCGCCCGTATGGCAGCGGGCGAAGGAAGCGAGGAACAGGCTTCATGGGCCGTCGGCTCGTACCGCTCACGCTGGACAACCTTCCCGACCTCCCCCAGCGCTGTCGCTCGTGCGTCTTCTGGGAGCTCGACCCCGTCAGCGGCGAGGCAGCGGTAAAGGCGGGAACGTCCACCTTGGAGAAGGAGTCCTGGATCTCGGCGGTCCTTCTCGACTGGGGCTCCTGCGGACGGGTCGTCTACGTCGACGACGTCCCCGTGGGCTACGTCCTCTACGCGCCCCCGGCCTATGTTCCGCGCTCCACCGCGTTCCCCACCAGCCCGGTGTCACCCGACGCGGTGCAGCTGATGACCGCGTTCATCCTGCCGGAGTACCAGGGGCAGGGACTCGGCAGGGTGATGGTGCAGACGGTGGCGAAGGATCTGCTGCGCCGGGACTTCAAGGCGATCGAGGCGTTCGCCGACGCGCGGTGGACGGAGCCCTCCTGTGTGCTGCCTGCGGACCATCTGCTGGCAGTCGGCTTCAAGACGGTCCGCCAGCACCCGACCTACCCGCGGCTGCGACTGGAGCTGAGGTCGACGCTCTCCTGGAAGGAAGACGTCGAGATGGCGCTCGACCGGTTGCTCGGAGCCGTGCAGAAGGAACCGGCCCTGCGGCCCCTCTGACACCATTCACACGAATGGGCCGACCCGGTCGGGTCGGCCCATTCGTGTTTCACGTGAAACATGCGCTGCCGGGGAGGCGGTCGCTCACTACTCGGCGATGAAGTCCTCGAGGTCGCGCACGATGGCGGCCTTGGGCTTGGCACCGACGATGGTCTTGGCGACCTCGCCGCCCTGGTAGACGTTCAGGGTCGGGATGGACATCACGCCGTACTTGGCGGCCGTGCCCGGGTTCTCGTCGATGTTCAGCTTGACGACCTCGATCTTGTCGCCGTACTCCGCGGCGATGGCTTCGAGGGACGGAGCGATCTGACGGCACGGACCGCACCAGGCGGCCCAGAAGTCCACCAGGACAGGCTTGTCGTTCTTGAGGACGTCCTGCTCGAAGGAGTCGTCGGTCACGTTCTTCAGGGTGCCGGCCACAGCGGGCTCCTTAACTAGTGGTGCGTGGGGCGGGTGGGTCAGACAGTGGTCTTCTCGGGCTCGGCCTTCTCCTCGTCGGCCAGAGCGGCGAGGTAGCGCTCGGCGTCAAGGGCGGCCGAGCAGCCGGTGCCGGCCGCGGTGATCGCCTGGCGGTAGGTGTGGTCCACCACGTCGCCGGCTCCGAAGACCCCCGTGACGTTGGTGCGCGTCGAGGGTGCGTCGACCTTGAGGTAGCCCTCGTCGTCCAGCTCGAGCTGGCCCTTGAAGAGCTCGGTGCGCGGGTCGTGGCCGATCGCGATGAACAGGCCCGTCACCGCCAGGTCGGAGAGTTCACCCGTCTTGACGTTGCGCAGCTTCAGGCCCGAGAGCTTCTGGTCGCCCAGAACCTCGGCGACCTCGCTGTCCCAGACGAACGAGATCTTCGGGTCGGCGAAGGCACGGTCCTGCATGGCCTTGGAGGCGCGCAGGGTGTCACGGCGGTGGACGATCGTCACCGACTTGGCGAAGCGCGAGAGGAAGGTCGCCTCCTCCATGGCGGTGTCACCGCCACCGATGACGGCGATGTCCTGGTCCTTGAAGAAGAAGCCGTCACAGGTGGCACACCACGAGACGCCGCGGCCCGAGAGGGCGTCCTCGTTCGGCAGCCCGAGCTTGCGGTGCTGCGAACCGGTGGTCACGATGACGGCCTTCGCCTTGTGGACCGTGCCGGCGGTGTCCGTGACGGTCTTGATCTCACCGGTCAGGTCGACGGCGACGACGTCGTCCGGAACCAGCTCGGCGCCGAAGCGCTCGGCCTGGGCCCGCATGTTGTCCATGAGCTCAGGGCCCATGATGCCGTCCTGGAAGCCGGGGAAGTTCTCCACGTCGGTGGTGTTCATCAGCGCACCGCCGGCGGTGACAGCGCCCTCGAACACCAGGGGCTTCAGCGACGCACGGGCGGTGTAGAGCGCCGCCGTGTAGCCGGCGGGCCCTGAGCCGATGATGATCACGTTACGGACGTCGCTCACGGCTAGATTCCTCGTCTCTGGTCTGCGTCGTTCGACCGGTGGGAGCTTCTTTCGGAACTCTCACCCCACCCAACGGATCCTAAGGGGCCCGCATTCCCGCCGTGCCCGGGCACGCGCAGACGGCGCTCCGGCGGCAGGCCGGGGCCACACACCGTACGGGATACCACGCCGAGCGCGGCTCACGCGCCCGGCCGTCAGCGGGAGTAGGAGTGCTCCAGCAGCACCTGCGCGGTGGAGGACGGAGAGGCGTTCCGCACACACGTTGCTTCGACGATGTAGGCCGTCACCCGGGTGGCGTCCGACGCGTCGGGGAGGACAACGAGCAGGGCGTCCTTGCCCTGGTAGACACCTTGCTCGGTGGCCAGCGCGGCATTGTTGCGGCCGATGCCGTCCTGGATGCATGCGGGAACCGCGGGCTTCGTCAGCACCCGGGGGTTGGCGGCACCGGAATCCGATTCCAGTCCGAAGGTGTGGGGGGAGCGAGCTCCCTCGTCCTCCTCCGGGGTGCGCGCAAGAAGGTCGGCGACCTGCTTCTCCAGCTTCCCCTCGGAGAAGGTGTCCGCAGCGGTCGTCCGCTGTCCTTCCGGCGAGCTGCCGCTGTCGTTCATCGACGACAGCACGACGGAGCCGAAACCGAGGGCGGCGACGGCGAACACCGTCCCCCATACGGCGACCCGCCGGTTCCTCCCCCGCAAACGCGGCTTGCGGCCAGGACCCGTCGTCGACGAGCGGGGGCGGCCCGAGGGCCGCTCGGAAGGCGTCGGTGTTTCACGTGAAACATGCCGCTGATCGTCGCCGCTCACGACCGGAGCTGCGGGCATGGTCTGCTCTTCGCTGTCGGGCGCGGGCGCCGTGGCCTGCAGCAGGGCCTCGGCCGCCAGCGCCGCGTCGATGCGGCCCGCAACATCGGCCGGCATGCGCGGGGGGCCAGGAAGGGTGCCGAGGAGGCCCCTGATCTCTTCGAGAGAGGCATGGACGTCGGCGCAGAGGGCGCACTGGTCCAGATGCCTGCGTACGTCGTCCCGGCGAGCCGCGGGGAGCAGCCCTTCGGTGAGGTCGGAGATCTCCGCGACGTCCGGGTGCTCCGCCTTGTCGTTCGTCGACGTCACGCTCGCCCACCTCCGCCCTTCAGTGCAGCCGGGTCGTTCGATCCTGGGTCCGGCGGGTCCGGTCGTTGTGGACCCGCTGCGGGTGGGACGGACGCGCCCCTGGTCCGGTTCCGTGACCCTCCTCTCTGCTTGCCCTCGCTGGCGCCCTCCGGACGCAGGTGGGTGAGCAAGGGCAGGAGTCTCGCCCTGCCGCGGGCGCATCGGCTTTTGATGGTGCCGGTCGGCACGTCGAGGATGCGGGCCGCCTCGGCGACCGGGTAGCCCTGCATGTCGACCAGGACGAGTGCGGCCCGTTGGTCGGGCGGAAGGGTGCCCATCGCTTCGATGAGCTGGCGGTGCAGATCGTTGCGCTCCGCTGGAGCCGAGGCGGACTCGTGCGGCTCCAGCAGCTGTTCCAGGCGCTCGGCGTCGTCGACCGGTGCGGTCTTCCGTGAGGCGGCCTTGCGTGCGCGGTCCAGGCAGGCGTTCACCGTGATGCGGTGCAGCCACGTCGTGACGGCCGACTGGCCGCGGAAGGTGTGGGCGGCTCGGTAGGCGGAGACGAGGGCGTCCTGGACGGCGTCAGCGGCTTCCTCGCGGTCCCCCAGCGTCCGGAGGGCGACGGCCCACAGCCGGTCGCGGTGCCGCCGCACGATCTCACCGAAGGCTTCGGCGTCGCCGTCGACGTGCCGGGTGAGCAGGTCCTGATCGCTCACTCCGTCGTATGCGGCGCCGTCCGCCATCGGATCCCCTCCCTCGACGCAGCCGGCCTCAGCTGGTCACCTTGGCGTCCGCGATTCGGCCGCGCCACTTCCCGTCGTCTGCCTGCGTGGGCAGCTCGGTCAGCCAGACCAGCAGGTAACGGGTCTTCACCGTCTCCTTGGGCGTGAGGGCGACGGAGGTGCCCGACCCCTCGGCGACCTTGCTGTAGGAGTCGAAGGAGGTCGGTCGCGTCCCGGCGTCGTCGGGTGCGGCACGGAGCTCGACGGACGTGCTGCCGATGAAGGTCACGTCGACCTTGCCGACCTCCTGGCTCTTGCCGAGGTCGAGGATGACACCCACACCGGGCTTCAGCCGGCCGAAGTCGGAGGTCTCGTAGTAGCTCGTCTGCCAGTAGCTGTTCGGGTCACCATCGATGATCTTGGGCACGTTCTCCGGGTACTCGGAGCCGTCCGTGCCGAAGGGGTCGAAGTCGTGCACCTCCGCGACGGTGATGGGCTTGCCACGCACCGGCTTGTCGGCGTTCTTGTCGTCCCCGTCCGTCGTCTGGGTCTTGTTGGTGTCCTCGGACTTGCCGCCCTGCTCCAGCAGGGCGTCCGCGAGCTGCCAACTACCCAGACCCAGGGCGGCGATCAGGAGGGCCGAGACGGCCCACTTCAGCGCCTTGCCCGTGCGGCTCTGCAGCGGCGGGGGCGGGGACGGGGACGGCTGGCTGACGTGGGGCGTGCCGCCGGGCGGCCGTAGGCACCCTGCTGGTACGTGGTGCGCTGATAGTCCGGCGGGGTGGTGAACGCCGGCTCCGGCGGACGGATGCGGGGCATCTCGCCGATCGCCTTCACCAGCTCTTCCGGCGTGGTGCACGGCGACTCGTGACGGGAGGCGGTGGCACCGTCGTTGGCGAGTGCGCGCATGGCCAGTTCGGAGAGGCCGCGGTGGACGCCGGCGCGGACCTGGTCGGGCGGGATGAGGCCGATGTCCTTCGGCAGGCCGGCCATGCCGTAGGCGTCGTTCTCGTACGGCCAGCGCTGCGTCAGCGCCGCGTAGAGCAGCGCGCCGACCGACTCCGTGTCCGTGCGCTGCGGGGTGTCCGAGCTGACGCCGCGCAGGGCGGCGTTGACGGCGAGACCGCGGATGCGCCACTGACCGGTCGACGTGCGCAGGACGGCGTTGGGGTTGAGACGCAGATGGGCGAGGCCCTCGCGGTGGGCCGCCGCCATGGCGCTCGAGACCTGACTGACCATCTGGTAGGCGTCGTACACCTCCAGCGGTCCGGAGGCGAGCAGGGTGGTCAGCTCGGTGGCGTCGGGCAGCCATTCGTGCACGACGTAGACGACGTCGTTCTCCTCGACGGCGTCCAGGACCTGGACGAAACGCGGGTCGCCCAGCAGGGCCGAGGAGCGGGCCGCGGCCAGCACGGACCGGGCACGCGAGTGGTCCGCGGGCAGGATGTGCACGCCGACGGCACGGCGGAGCTTCTCGTCCACGGCACGCCAACTGCTGAACCCGTCCAGGCGGGTGACGCACTCTTCCAGGCGGTAGCGCCTGGCGAGTTTGTGGCCGCTGTGCAGTTCGGGTGGCGAGGTCGTCGCGGAACCCTCGGTCCCGGTGCTCTCCTGTGCCTCGTCGCTGTCCGTGTCCCGCTCCCGGTTCTTGGCCACCCCGTCGGCCGTGGACTGGTCCGCCTCCGCGGTCAGCGACTGCTCGCCGCTGTTGTCTGCCACGTCGACGGCAGCTGTGCTCCGTTCCGCCACCGTCGTTCCCTGCCTCCCCATCCATTGCGCGTCGGCCGACATCCGTCGCGCGCAGTCCGACGCCGAACCCAATTGTGCCCACAGTCCGCCGCTATGCACGACACGCGGGGGCCGATGATGGTTGTGCGCCTACCCCTCGTCTCAGCGTCCCAGGCGTCCGCGGACCATACCGACCAACGAGTTGACCTCCTCGATCCGCATCCGGCGCGCGGCCACGTAGAAGACGCCGAGCAGCACGGCACCGCCGCCCACCAGGGCGGCGAACGATCCCAGGACCTCCTGGCCCAGCACCTTGCTGATGCCGTAGCAGGCCGCGCCGCTGAGCAGGGCGGCCGGCACGGACGCGATGCACAGCCGGGCGTAGGTCCGCAGCACCCGGGCGCCGTCCAGGTCGCCGCCCAGCCGCTTGCGCAGCCGCCGCCAGGCCACGCCGACCCCGAGGGCGTAGGCCACGCCGTACGAGGCGGCCATGCCGACCACGGCCCAGCGGGGCGGGAGCACCAGGAAGCAGATCCCCGCGGCGACCGCGTTCGCGGCGGCCACGATGACCGTGTTGTAGAAGGGGGTCCGGGTGTCCTCGTAGGCGTAGAAGGCGCGCAGGACGACGTACTGCACGGAGTAGGGGATCAGGCCGAGGCCGAAGGCCATCAGCATGAAGCCCATGTTGGTGGCCTCGCTGGTGCCCGAGGAGCCGAAGATCAGGGTGCACATCGGGATGCCGAGCGCGACGAAGCCGAAGGAGATGGGCACGATGGCGACGGCGGTGGTGCGCAGGCCCTGGGAGATGTCGTCGCGGACGGCGCCTCCGTCGTCCTCCGCCGCGGAGCGCGAGATGCGGGGCAGGAGCGCGGCCATGAGGGAGACCGTGATGATGGCCTGCGGCAGACCCCAGATCAGCTGGGCGTTGGCGTAGGCGGCGAAACCGGTGCCCTCGACGTCCGAGTCCAGACCCGCGGCGGTGGACAGCTGGGTGACGACCAGCGCACCCGCCTGGTTGGCGAGGACGAAGAGGATGGTCCACTTGGCGAGCATCGCCGCCTTGCCGAGACCGTGACCCTTCCAGTCGAAGCGCAGGCGGATGCGGAAACCGGTCTCCCGCAGGTACGGGATCATCGCCAGGGCCTGCACGACGAGACCGAGCAGCACGCCGACCCCGAGGAGCCGCATACCCTCCGCCGGGATGGTCGAGACCTGCATCTTCGAGTCCGCGGCGGTGCCGTAGACCCAGATGAACGTGCCGAGCGTGACGATGATGACGATGTTGTTCAGGACCGGGGTCCACATCATCGCGCCGAACCGGCCGCGGGCGTTCAGGATCTGACCCATCACCACATGGACGCCCATGAAGAAGATCGAGGGCAGGAAGTAGCGCGTGAAGGTGACGGCGACATCGTTGGCCGCGGGGTCCGTGGCGACGGGGTTCGACAGGGCCCGCACCAGCAGCGGGGCGCCCAGCCAGGCCAGCGCGGTGAGCAGGGCCAGCGCCACCATCACCAGCGTCAGCAGGCGGTTGGCGTAGGCCTCGCCGCCGTCCTCGTCGTCCTTCATCGACCGCACCAGCTGCGGCACGAAGACCGAGTTGAGACCGCCGCCGACGGTCAGGATGTAGATCATGGTCGGCAGCTGGTAGGCGACCTGGAAGGAGTCACCGAGCAGGCCGAGGCCCAGGGCCGACACGATCAGCGCGGACCGGATGAATCCCGTGAGGCGGGACACCATCGTGCCCGCCGCCATCACGGCACTCGACTTCAGCAGGCCACCGGCGCGGCCGCCCTTCTTCGGCGCGGGCGCGGGTTCCGGGACCGACGGCTCGGCGGCGGGCGGCGGAGTCGCTCCCCCGTAGTGGCCGGGCGTGGGGGACGTGGGTCCGGGCACCGGCGCTGCCGCGTACTGCTGCGGGTCGCCCGCGGGCTGTCCGGGGTGCGCGGCGGCCCCGGGGTACGCACCGGCCTGGGGCCGGGCGTACCCCCCGCCCTGCTGGTCCGGGAAGGCCCCGCTCTGCTGCTGGTCACGGAAGAGATGCGCGAAGGCGTCCGGTTCGTGGCGCTGCTCCCCGGCCTGGCCGACCAGGTCGTCCACGCCGACGTACTGCGTGGTGCGCGGGTCGTCGCCGTAGGGCAGGTACTGGGTCGGACCGTCCGGCTCCGGGGCGGGTGTGCGGGCCCACACCCGAGGGTCGGGCGCGTACGGGGACTGCGGCGGCTGCCCGTACAGGGGCTGCTGCGGGTGCTGGGCCGCGGGCGGGGGCGGCGGGTGCGCCGACCGGTCGTAGAGCGCCTCCGCCACCGGGTCCTGGGCGGCGATGTCCTGCGCCCGGTAAGGGTCCTGGTCGTAGGCGTCCTGGACGTACATGTCGGCGGGTGGCTGTGACGCCTGGTCGTGCCCGGGCGGCGGACCCCCGGCGGGGTCCGACTCGGGATGGCCCGAGTTGGCCGCGGCACTGCCGCGGTCACCGTCGTACGGCGCGTTCATGGTTACCCCACCTCATCGTCCCGGGCCGACCGGCCACGACATCCTCAACGGTCCACTCTCTCACCCGTGCCGGACGGGTCGGCGCTTTCCGGTGCGGTGTCCGGGGCCGGGTCACTCGGCTGCTCCGGGGCGTCCTTCCGAGGGCCCGGACGGGACTCCTGGGTGGGACGCCTCTCGGAGGCTTCGGGGTTCTTCGGGTCGTCGGCGTCCTCGTCCGCCGCCTGGTCCTGTTCCTCGGCCTCGCGGGCCGCGGCGCGCTTGCGCTGGGTGTACATCCGGAACCCGGCCAGGACGAGCAGCAGGACGCCGCCGCCGATGACCAGCATCACGGTCGCGGTGATCTCCGTGACCTTCACGTCGAACGTGACGGGCTGACCGTAGGGCCGTCCGTCCTGCGTGTACAGCTGGGCGACCACGGTGGCCCGGCCGTTGGCGTTGGCAGACGTGGTGAACTTCACCGACTGGCTGTGGCCGCCGGAGACGGTGACGGGCTGCTCCTCGTAGGCGTTGCCGTCGATCTCCAGGCGGGTGGGGTTGGTGGAGGTGAGCCGGAGCACCAGGTGCTCGACCCCCTGCACCAGGTTGTTCTGCACCGTGACGGGGATCGTGGCACTGCGCCCGGAGAGTTTCGTCTCCGACTTGTCGATCAGCCGGACCTGGCCGCTCAGCCCGTCCAGATACGCCTCGACGCCGCTGCGGTAGATGGCGGCCTCTGCGGGCCGGCCGCGCCACGAAGCCGCCATGCCCCGGTTCAGGGCCCGCCCGAACGGCGTCACCACGCGGGACTGGTCGGAGAGGATCACCTTGAACCGGTCGAGCTTGTCCTGCGTCCTGGCGATCTGCTCGAAGGCCGACTTCGGCAGTTCCTGCCTGCGCAGCGACGACGGGTATGAGGAGGCCGAGGGCACCTCGGTGCCGGCGGCCGGGTCCGGCTTGGACTTCGCGGCGGCCGTGAGGTCCTGCGGCTGCGACCAGGTGCTGTCCTGCAGAACGCTGATGGCCTCCGCCATCGTCTGGGCCTGGGCGGCGGACGGGGTGCGCTGCGGTGCGACGACGACGTTGCGCGGACGGTCGGTCTGCAGGGCGAGGGTCAGGCTCTGCGCCAGGAAGCGCTGCACCGCCTGGGTGGAGGCGGAGGCCTTGGTCATGTCGCCCCGGAAGGCGGTGGACAACCGGCCGTCGGCGACCACGGCCGTGGTCCCGCCGCCGATCGGCCGGGGCGCGGTGGGCGTGTAGGTGAGGTCGCGGCCCTCCTCGAAGGTGTCGCTGCGGGCGATCACCTTGTCGGCTCCGGCGGAGGTGGAGACCTTGATGACGGAAGGGTCGACGGCGCCCTCGACGGGCCAGGCGAAGTCCGTGGTGGGCTTCACATGGAGGATCGACTCCACCGTGCCGGCGGCGACGTCGGTGGCTTCCTTGAGGTGGCGGAGCGAACCGGTGACGGACGTGCCGCGGTGGGCGAGGGACGCCAGGTCCGGGTCGCCGAAGGGCAGCGCGACGACCTCCTTGTCCGTGACCGCCTTCTGCACCTCGGTGAGCCAGCGCTTGGCGACTGCCTGATGGCCGCCGACGACGTTGTTGTCGTCCTCGGTCTCGCCGGGGATCTCGTACCGGGTGGTCATGGCCTCGACGGAGGCCAGCAGGTCCGGGTCGATCACCCAGGTGACGTCGAGGTCCTGGCCGAGGGCCACCATCCGGTCCAGCCGGCCGCCAGGGGAGATCTCCGCGGCGAGCTCGTCGTCGTGGAAGACGGGCGTCTGCTCCTCGTCCGAGCCGGTCTCCGCCGTCATGTGGACGGTGGAGATCAGCGGCCACATGAACGTCGTCTTCGTCTTGGTGCCGGCGTCCTGGGGCTGCCACGGCAGGAACGTCCGCCGGACGCCGAGCGTGTGCTCCCAGGGCTCGTCGGAGGTCTCCCCGGCGAGGGAGACCGACAGCTCGTAGACACCGTCGTCACCGAGGTCCAGCGCGTTCGCCGGGACGGAGATGGAGTAGGGCTGGGAGACGCCCGGGGTGAGCTTGGAGAACTTCTCGGAGTACTTGTCGTCGATCTCCGCGCCGAGGGGGCTGTCGACGTCTCCGGCGTTCTTCGCCACCCTGTCGATGCTCGACCGGGTGTCCAGCAGCGGCCCGACCCGCAGGCCGACGGAGGCGTCGGTGACGGCCCGTTTGCCCTTGTTGGTCACCGTCCCGGAGACGGTGACGGTGTCGTCCTCGCTGGGAGCGGAGGGTGTGAGGGAGTCGACGGAGACAGCCACCGATCCGTCGTCGGAGGCGGCCCGCGGCGCGGCCGGTACCGCGGCTTCCGCGGGGGACGCGGCGGGCAGCTGAAGCAGCCCCGCCACGAGGGGCGCCCCGGCGAGCAGGGCACCGGTGCGCCGCAGCCAGCGGCGGGCAGGTGAGGGACTGGTCCCCTGGAAGTCTGCCGCCTCGGCCACGCGCTCGCCCGTCCCTTGTCGTCGTCAGTGGTCGTCGGAATGTGCGTCCAGGCATGGTAACGATGTGCGGGGAGGGGAAGTGCCGCGGACCGGTGTCCAAGATCGAGCGGCGCGAGCCTTGTCCATGATCGCCACAGGTGTCCGTCCCTGCGTCATTTTCGGGGCGCTCCGGGCCGTTCGGGCCACGTACTCTCTTCTGTTGTGCCGAACGCCAACGAAGCAACCAGTGCCCTGAGCCAGGTGCAGGACCGCGCCGTGAGTGAACTGCTGCGGGTCGCCCCTGTCGCCGACGACCTAGCCCGCCGTTTCCAGGAGGCGGGGTTCTCACTCGCCCTGGTCGGCGGCTCGGTGCGGGACGCACTGCTCGGCCGCCTCGGCAACGACCTGGACTTCACGACCGACGCCCGCCCGCAGGACGTCCTGAAGATCATGCGTCCCTGGGCGGACGCCGTCTGGGACGTCGGGATCGCCTTCGGGACGGTCGGAGCGCAGAAGGAGGCGCGCGTCGGGGACACCGACCGGAGCTTCCAGATCGAGGTGACCACCTATCGCTCCGAGGCGTACGACCGCACCTCCCGCAAGCCCGAGGTCTCCTACGGCGACTCCATCGAGGAAGATCTCGTGCGCCGTGACTTCACGGTGAACGCGATGGCCGTCGCCCTCCCGGAAAAGCGGTTCATCGATCCGCACGGGGGCCTCCAGGACCTCGCGGAGCAGGTGCTGCGCACGCCGGGGACGCCTGAGGAGTCCTTCTCGGACGACCCGCTGCGGATGATGCGGGCCGCGCGATTCGCCGCCCAGCTCGACTTCGAGGTGGCCCCCGAGGTCGTCACGGCGATGAAGGAGATGGCCGGGCGCATTGAGATCGTCTCCGCCGAGCGTATCCGGGACGAGCTGAACAAGCTGATCCTCTCCGAGCACCCCCGCAAGGGCCTCACCCTGCTTGTGGACACCGGGATCGCCGAGTACGTGCTGCCCGAACTCCCGGCCCTGCATCTGGAGCGGGACGAGCACCACCGGCACAAGGACGTCTACGAGCACACGCTGATCGTTCTGGAGCAGGCGATGGCCCTGGAGGAGGAAGGTCCCGACCTGACCCTCCGGCTGGCCGCCCTGCTGCACGACATCGGCAAGCCCCGTACCCGCCGCTTCGAGAAGGACGGCCGTGTCTCGTTCCATCACCACGAGGTGGTCGGGGCGAAGATGACCAAGAAGCGCATGACCGCGCTCAAGTACTCCAACGAACTGGTGAAGGACGTCTCCCAGCTCGTCGAGCTGCATCTGCGGTTCCACGGGTACGGCACGGGAGAGTGGACGGACTCCGCCGTCCGCCGCTACGTCCGTGACGCGGGGCCGCTGCTGAGCCGCCTCCACAAGCTGACCCGGTCGGACTGCACCACGCGGAACCGTCGCAAGGCCGCCGCTCTCTCCCGTGCGTACGACGGCCTGGAGGCGCGCATCGCCCAGCTCCAGGAGCAGGAGGAGCTGGACGCCATCCGCCCGGACCTCGACGGCAACCAGATCATGGAGATCCTGGAGATCAAGCCGGGGCCGGCGGTCGGGCAGGCCTACAAGCACCTGTTGGAGCTCCGGCTGGAGAACGGTCCTATGGGCCACGAAACGGCGGTCGCGGCACTCAAGGAGTGGTGGGCCGAGCAGCAGGGATGACGACAGAAACGGGGTCATGTTTCACGTGAAACATGACCCCGTCCATGAGTCGGGGGGCGGTGTTTCACGTGAAACACCGCCCCCCGGATCTCTTTCTACTTGTCCTTCAGGCAGAGCAGGAAGCTCTTGCTGCCGTTGGTCTCCGTGTACACGTACTCGAAGTCCTTGGCCTCGGCCTCGCACTTGCTCTGGGCCGTGATGCCCGAGAAGTTGCCCTCGATCTTGGCCAGCACCTTGTACTGCGCCTTCGTGTCACCGCAGTCCACGACCTCGAGGTCCGGGTCGTTGTCGTCGGTGCTGCCGCGGTGCATGCAGTCGCCCACAGCGGCCGCGCTGGCGTCGTCACGGCTCGCGATCCACCCACCGATGGCTACACCGGCGACGATCAGGACGATGACGATGTTCTTGATCGTCTTGAAGCTGATCTTGCGACCCTGCGGCTGCTGCGGCGGCACCGGCGCCCCGGGCGGGGGGAAGCCAGGCTGGCCGGCCTGCTGCGGGAAGGGGGCCTGGCCCTGGGGCTGGCCGTAGGGCTGCTGCTGGCCCTGTGCGAACGGGTTGCCCTGGGGCGGCGGAGTGGTCACTTGGGGGTCCCCCTAGAACATAGAAACGTGACGCGAAAGGCGCGCTGGTAAGACCCACGTAAGCTACCGGTCCCCACGGACAACTCTGAAGCGAGTTCAGCCACTGTGGCGCTGATGTGACACTTACTGGCGCTCAAACCGGGCCATAGTTACCGCAACCGCCCCGTAGATAACGGCGATTGTTACCACCAGTGGGACCGAGCGGCCGTCCGGAGGGAGCATCAGGGCGGCCACGGCAGCCGCGCCGACGAAGGCCACGTTGAACAGCACGTCGTACACCGAGAAGATCCGGCCGCGGAACTCGTCGTCCACGGAGGCCTGGACGATGCTGTCCGTGGCGATCTTCGCGCCCTGGGTCGTCACGCCGAGCACGAACGCCCCTGCCAGCAGAGGCCCGGAGGCGAAGGGCAGACCGAACGCCGGCTCCAGCACGGCCGCCGCCGCGGCACACGTCACGATCCAGCGGCCCGGGCCCAGCCGCCCCGCGGCCCACGGCGTCAGCACGGCCGCGGCGAAGAAGCCGGCGCCGGACACGCCCAACGCCAGCCCCAGCAGCGCGAGTCCCTCGTCCGTGGTCGACGTCAGGTGGTACCGGCAGAGCATCAGCAGCATCACGAGCATCGCGCCGTAGCAGAATCGCATGAGGAACATCCCCGTGAGCGCCCAGGCGGCGTCCCTGCGTTGAGGGGCCGCCAGGTGACGCACGCCGGCGGCCAGACTGCCGGCGGTGCCGGAGAGAGCCGCGGACAGCCGGGGGTGCACCAGGGCACGGTCCGGTCCGAGGGCTTCTTTGGCGATGCGCAAGGCCGCCAGCGCCGCGCACAGGTACAGCGCGGCACCCACCAGCACCACGGCGGCGTCGGAGTCGGCGACGACCAGCCGGACGACGAAGGCCAGACCGCCGCCCGCTGTGGCGGCGAGCGTCCCGGCCGTCGGCGAGAGGGAGTTGGCGATGACGAGCCGCTCGCCGTCCACCACACGGGGCAGCGCGGCGGACAGCCCGGCGAGGACGAACCGGTTGACGCCGGTGACGCACAGCGCGGCCACGAACAGGAGCCAGTCGGGCACCCGGGCGAGGATGAGGACAGCGGTCACCGAGGCCATCAAGGCACGCAGCAGATTGCCGTGGACGAAGACCTGACGGCGCCGCCAGCGGTCCAGCAGGACGCCTGCGAAGGGGCCGACCACGGAGTACGGCAGGAGCAGGATGGCCATCGCGGAGGCGATCGCCGCGGCCGAGGTCTGCCGCTCCGGTGAGAAGACGACGTAGGCGGCGAGCGCGACCTGGAAGACGCCGTCGGCGCCCTGGGAGAGCAGCCGGACGGCCAGCAGGCGTCGGAAGCCTTGGAAGCGCAGCAGTACGCGCAGGTCACGGACGACGGCCATGGGGCACAGCCTCACATATGAAGAGGGTCTCCGGGACACACGACCCGGAGACCCTCGACTGCCCGCAGCGGGTGAGGCCTTAGCGCTCGACCTCGCCCTTGATGAACTTCTCGACGTTCTCCCGGGCCTGGTCGTCGAAGTACTGCACCGGCGGCGACTTCATGAAGTACGAGGACGCCGAGAGGATCGGGCCGCCGATGCCCCGGTCCTTGGCGATCTTCGCGGCGCGCAGGGCGTCGATGATGACACCGGCGGAGTTCGGGGAGTCCCAGACCTCGAGCTTGTACTCCAGGTTCAGCGGGACGTCACCGAAGGCGCGGCCCTCGAGGCGGACGTAGGCCCACTTGCGGTCGTCCAGCCAGGCGACGTAGTCGGACGGGCCGATGTGGACGTTCTTCTCGCCGAGGTCCCGGTCGGGGATCTGCGAGGTGACGGCCTGCGTCTTGGAGATCTTCTTGGACTCGAGGCGGTCACGCTCGAGCATGTTCTTGAAGTCCATGTTGCCGCCGACGTTCAGCTGCATCGTGCGGTCCAGGATGACGCCCCGGTCCTCGAACAGCTTCGCCATGACGCGGTGCGTGATGGTGGCACCGACCTGCGACTTGATGTCGTCACCGACGATCGGGACGCCCGCCTCGGTGAACTTGTCCGCCCACTCCTTGGTGCCGGCGATGAAGACCGGGAGGGCGTTGACGAAGGCGACCTTGGCGTCGATGGCGCACTGGGCGTAGAACTTCGCCGCGTCCTCGGAGCCCACGGGCAGGTAGCAGACGAGGACGTCGACCTGCTTGTCCTTGAGGACCTGCACGACGTCGACCGGCTCCTCGGCGGACTCCTCGATGGTCTCCCGGTAGTACTTGCCGAGACCGTCGAGCGTGTGGCCGCGCTGGACCGTCACACCGGTGTTGGGGACGTCGCAGATCTTGATGGTGTTGTTCTCGGAGGCGCCGATGGCGTCCGCGAGGTCGAGACCGACCTTCTTGGCGTCCACGTCGAAGGCGGCGACGAACTCGACGTCGCTGACGTGGTAGTCGCCGAACTGGACGTGCATCAGGCCCGGCACCTTGGACCCGGCGTCGGCGTCCTTGTAGTACTCGACTCCCTGCACCAGCGATGCGGCGCAGTTGCCCACGCCGACGATGGCTACGCGAACCGAACCCATTCCGGTTGCTCCCTGTGTGTACGAGTGAGGCCCTTGCGGACTCTCACGTGGCGGTGTCGCCGGGCGTATCCGGCCGGGAGTCGTCCCCCGGCCGGGGCAGGTCGCCCGTCGCTCCAGATGTGGTGTCCTGCTGAGCGGGCCCCCCGGCGGCGGAACCCTTGAGGTCCCGTCCGGCCCGCTCGCTCTCGATGAGCTCGTTCAGCCAGCGCACTTCGCGCTCCACGGACTCCATCCCGTGGCGCTGGAGCTCAAGCGTGTAGTCGTCGAGGCGCTCCCGGGTCCGGACCAGGGAGGCGCGCATCTTCTCGAGGCGCTCCTCCAGCCGGCTGCGGCGGCCCTCGAGCACGCGCATCCGGACGTCGCGCGACGTCTGCCCGAAGAAGGCGAACCGCGCGGCGAACGTCTCGTCCTCGTAGGCGTCCGGTCCCGTCTGGGCGAGCAGCTGTTCGAAGTGCTCCTTGCCCTCGGCCGTCAGCCGGTAGACGATCTTGGCGCGCCGCCCCGCGAGCGGAGCGGCGAGGGCGTCCTCGGTGGTGTGCCCCGGCTCCTCGATCAACCAGCCGTTGGCGACCAGCGTCTTGAGGCAGGGGTAGAGCGTCCCGTAGCTGAACGCGCGGAACACACCCAGTGACGTATTGAGTCGTTTGCGCAGTTCGTACCCGTGCATCGGGGATTCGCGGAGCAGGCCGAGTACGGCGAACTCGAGGATTCCGGAACGCCGGCTCATCGTCGCCTCCCCTCTGCCCCGGTCGTGCCGCGATGGGCTCGTGTGCGGCGCGTGGCCGCCCTTATGTCGCGCTGATGTATCGACTCGATACATCACGACGATAGAACGACCTTCCGGGTGCGACAAGAGGGGGGAGGGTGAACGGGATCACATCACCGTTTCGTTGCGAGCAAGTTGCCTGATTTGAGGTGAACTTCTGGACCCGGTGGGTTTTGGCGGTGCGTAGTCTGTGCGCCATGCAGACCACCGGGAACCGAGTGACGACTGGGGGCGTCCCTGTCCCCGGTGCAGTACGGGTGAATGCGCCGAGCGCGGCATCCGTACTTCGGGGGGACCGGAAACCAGCCGCCGTTTCCAGGCGCGCAGAAGTGCGCCTGCCCGAGGAGTAGTCGTTCGATGAGCGAGCACCGTCGCAAACCGCCGCAGCCGCAGGGAGGCGGACGTGCCGCGGCCCGACGCGGCCAGTCCGGCTCGTCCTCCGGCCGCCGAGCGGCACCGCGAGGCGCCACCGGGTCTCCGTCCGATGCCTATGGGTCGGGTGCCCACGGCGCGGGGGATGAGGCCCGTCCGTACGGCAGCCGCGCCGAGGCGCGGCGCGCGGCACAGCGGGGAGGGGCCCGCCGCGCAGCGGGTCCCGCACGGGGACGAGGCCGCGCGGCCCCGCCCGACAAGAAGCGGATCATCGACTATCCGCGCTACGACAAGGACGGCTGGCGCCGCTGGATGCCGTCCTGGAAGCTCGTGTCCGGTCTGTGCCTCGCCTTCTTCGGCGGTCTCGTCGCCGTGGCGGGCATCGGTTACGCGATGGTGAGCGTCCCCAGTGAGGAGAACGCCGCGGCGCGGTCCGAGAACAACGTCTACTACTGGGAAGACGGCACCCAGATGGTCGCCACCGGCAGCGGCCAGAACCGTCAGAACGTCACCATCGACCGGATCCCCGAAGCCATGCGGTGGGCTGTGATCTCGGCCGAGAACAAGAGCTTCTACACCGACTCCGGCATCGACCCCATGGGTATCGCCCGAGCGCTCGGCAACATGGCGCGCGGTGGCGACACCCAGGGCGGTTCCACAATCACCCAGCAGTTCGTGAAGAACACCTACCTGACCCAGGAGCAGACGCTCTCCCGGAAGTTCAAGGAGATGTTCATCTCGATCAAGGTGGGCACCAAGCTCTCCAAGGACGAGATCCTCCAGGGCTACCTCAACACCTCGTACTACGGCCGCGGCGCCTACGGCATCCAGGCCGCCGCCCAGACCTACTACGGGAAGGACGCGGTCGACCTCACGCCCAGTGAGTGCGCCTTCCTCGCGGCCCTGCTCAAGGGCCCGACCTACTACGACCCGGCCGGCAACCAGAGCATCGACAGCTCGGCCACGCCCGAGGCCAACCGCGAGCGCTCCGAGGAACGCTGGGGCTGGATCCTCGAGCAGATGCACACCGACGAGCGCATCTCGGACGCCGAGTACAAGACAGCGGTCAAGAAGTACCCGGAGCCCCAGGGCCGCAAGGCGACCAAGGGCATGACCGGCCAGATCAGCTACCTGGTCGACACGGCCAAGCGCTACGTTCTGAAGAACTCCGAGATCACGGAGGCGCAGTTCGACCAGGGCGGCTACCAGATCTACACGACCTTCGAGAAGGACAAGGTCGAGGCGCTGGCCAAGGCCGTCAAGAAGGTCGAGAAGGAGAACATCGACCCGAAGCGCGAACTGGACCAGCACGTCCAGTTCGGCGCGGCCACGGTGAAGCCCAACGACGGCGCGATCGTCGCTCTGTACGGCGGTGCCGGATTCGAGAACGGCCACTTCAACAACAACGCGGACACCTCGGGTATCCCGGTCGGATCGACGTGGAAGCCGTTCGTGCTCGCCGCCGCGATGCAGTACGGCACCTACAAGACCGACGGCGTGGGGATCTCGCCGGCCAGTAAGTACAACGGCAACGACCGCCTGAAGATCCGGAACAACGACGGCTCCTTCGTCCTCAACAAGGACCAGTCGCCGTTCCTGCAGAAGAACGAGGGCCCGTTCCCGTGGGGCTTCATCAGCTTGCGGAAGGCGATGGAGCAGTCGGTCAACACCCCGTTCGTGCAGCTCGGCATGGACGTGGGGATGAAGAAGGTGGCGGACGTCGCGCAGAAGTCCGGCATTCTCAAGGACAGCTTCGCCGGACTGAACGCCTCCTTCGCGCTCGGTACGTCGACGCCCAGCGCGATCCGTATGGCGGACGCGTATGCGACGTTCGCGGCCTCCGGCAAGCAGGCGGACCCGTACTCGGTGACCGCTGTCAAGCACCGGGGTTCGGAGCTGCCCGGCTTCGAGAAGCCGCGGATCAAGCAGGCGATGCCCGAGAACGTGGCGAACAACGTGACCGACGTGCTCGAGAACGTCATCGAGAACGGAACCGGCTACCACGCACAGGACCTGGGTCGGCGTGCCGCCGGCAAGACGGGTACCACGGACGAGAACAAGTCGGCCTGGTTCGTCGGCTACACCCAGCAGTTGTCGACCGCGGTCGCGATGTTCCGTGAGGATCCCAAGAGCCACAAGCTGCTCTCCATGAACGGCACGGCGGGCAAGGACTCGATCCACGGTGGTGACATCCCCACCGAGGTGTGGACCGAGTTCATGAAGGCCGCGCTCAAGGGAGAGTCCGACCCAGGATTCCCCAAGGCCGAGAAGATCGGCGAGGTCGCGGACGGCATCGGCGCTCCGTCGCCGTCGCCCTCCGTCACGGAGACCGAAGAGGAGACGCCGTCGGCGCCTCCGACGCCCACCGAGACCGTGACCACCCCGCCGCCGCCCACGGAGACCGAGACCTGCGATCCGTTCGACTTCCGTTGCCGGGACGAGGACGAGGAGACCGGCGGGACCGGCCCAGGTGGCAGCGACAACGGAGGCACCGACGGAGGCGCGAGCTCGTCCCCCGATCCGACGGACTCCGAGGATCCGGGAGGCCCCCGGGGCGGCGGTAACGGCGGCTTCCTCGGAGGCGGCAGCGGCTGAGCCTTTCCTCGCCCGACTTGGGTGTTTCACGTGAAACATGGGCCGGCGTACCCCCGACGGGGTACGCCGGCCCTCGGCGTATCACCGGACTGGTACGGCAGGATGTGCGGCATGCCCAGTGGAAAAACGACGCAAGCGAGCGCCTACGAAACGGACCCGGTGCGGCCGACGGAGGAAGACCGGGTCGCGGCGTCCGGCAGCGAGCTGATCGGGGGACCGATCGGGCGCCGTGCCCTGCTCGGCAGGTCCTGGTGGACCCCGGTGCGGGTGATCGCGCTGGTGGCGATCGGCATGTTCGCCCTGGGGCTGGTGCAGAAGGCGCCCTGCTACAACGGGGCGTGGTTCTTCGGTGCCAGTTCGCAGTACACGCACGCCTGCTACTCGGACATCCCGCACCTCTACCAGGGGCGTGGTTTCGCCGACGGTCTGGTGCCGTACTTCGACCAGCTCCCCGGGGACATGCAGTACCTCGAGTACCCGGTGCTGACGGGCGTGTTCATGGAGGTCGCCTCCTGGCTCACTCCCGGCAGCGGCAGCATCCAGGACCAGGAGCAGTGGTACTGGATGGTCAACGCAGGGATGCTGATGGCCTGCGCCGCCGTCATCGCCGTGTGCGTGACGCGGACGCACGCCCGGCGGCCCTGGGACGGCCTGCTCGTCGCCCTGGCTCCGGCCTTCGCACTCACGGCCACCATCAACTGGGACCTGCTGGCGGTGGCTCTGACGGCCGCGGCGATGCTGATGTGGTCGCGGGGCCGGTCCCTCGCCTTCGGGGTCCTCCTGGGCCTCGCCACGGCCGCCAAGCTGTATCCCGTGCTGCTGCTCGGTCCTCTGCTCATGCTGTGCTGGCGCGCGGGCCGCTGGCGGCAGTTCGGTACGGCGCTCGTCGGGGCCGTCGTCGCCTGGCTCGTCGTGAATGTTCCGGTGATGCTGTTCGCCTTCGAGGGCTGGTCGAAGTTCTACACGTTCAGCCAGGAGCGCGGGGTCGACTTCGGGTCGTTCTGGCTGATCCTGGCGCAGAACTCCGACGATCCGCTCAGCACGGAGACGGTCAACACGTTCGCGACGCTGCTCATGCTGTTGTGCTGTGCGGGAGTGGCCGCTCTGGCGCTCACGGCTCCGCGCCGGCCGCGCTTCGCCCAGCTTGCCTTCCTGATCGTCGCCGCGTTCATCCTCACCAACAAGGTCTACTCGCCGCAGTACGTGCTGTGGCTCGTGCCGCTGGCGGCGCTCGCCCGGCCCAAGTGGCGGGACTTCCTGATCTGGCAGGCCTGCGAGGTGGCGTACTTCCTGGGCATCTGGATGTACCTCGCGTACACGACCAGCGGGGACGCCCACAAGGGCCTGCCCACCGACGGTTACCACTGGGCCATCGGCGTGCACCTGCTGGGGACGCTCTACCTGTGCGTCATGGTCGTCCGCGACATCCTGATGCCGGAGCGCGACCCGGTGCGCAGCTCAGGCGACGACGACCCGTCCGGCGGCGTGCTGGACGGCACCGAGGACGTGTTCGTGCTCGGTCCCGCGGCCCGCCCGGCGCGGCACGCGGCCCACTTCGAGGGCCCTCAGGTCGAGTGGGGCCGGACGGGAGCCACCGGCGGTTCGCTCTGAGCGAACAGACTCCGCGCGGGCACTCCGCCGCGTCCGTCCGGCACCCCCACCGGAACGCACGAAGGGCCGTGCACGGAACTCCGTGCACGGCCCTTCGTGTGTGTCGTCAGCGGTCGACGAGCCGGTCGAACTGCGTGGTGGTGTGCCGCAGATGGGCCACCAGCTCCTCGCCGACCCTGGGCTCCGGCGCGTCGGCCGGCACGAACAGGATGGACACCTGCATGTGCGGCGGCTCGGCGAACCAGCGCTGCTTACCGCCCCACACGAACGGCGACAGGTTCCGGTTGACCGTGGCGAGGCCCGCGCGGGCCACGCCCTTGGCGCGCGGCATGACGCCGTGCAGGGCCTTGGGGGCCTCCAGCCCGACCCCGTGGGACGTTCCGCCCGCCACGACCACCAGGTAGCCGTCGGAGGCGGCCTTCTGCTGGCGGTAACCGAACCGGTCCCCCTTGGTGACGCGCGTGACGTCCAGAACCGCGCCCCGGTACTCGGTGGCCTCGTGGTCCCCCAGCCAGAGCCGGGTACCGATCCGTGCGCGGAAACGGGTCTGCGGGAACTGCTGCTGAAGACGCGCGAGCTCGTCGGCCTTGAGGTGGCTCACGAACATCGTGTGCAGCGGCAGGCGGGCCGCCCGCAGGCGGTCCATCCAGCCGATGACCTCCTCGACGGCGTCGGAGCCGTCGGTGCGGTCCAGCGGGAGGTGGATGGCGAAACCCTCCAGCCGGACGTTCTCTATCGCGGCGTGCAGCTGGGGCAGGTCCTGCTCGCTGATGCCGTGCCGCTTCATCGACGACATGACCTCGATGACGACGCGCGCACCGACCAGGCCGTACACGCCGTCCACCGACGACACCGAGCGGATCACCCGGTCGGGCAGCGGCACCGGCTCCTCGCCGCGGCGGTACGGCGTCAGCACCAGCAGGTCACCGCCGAACCAGTCCTTGATCCGGGCGGCCTCGTACGTCGTGCCGACGGCCAGGACGTCCGAGCCCATCCGAGTGGCCTCCTCGGCGAGCCGCTCGTGGCCGAAGCCGTAGCCGTTGCCCTTGCAGACGGGGACCAGTCCCGGGAACTGCTCCTGCACGTGCTTGTGATGCGCCCGCCAGCGCGCGGTGTCGACGTAGAGCGTGAGCGCCATGGCCGGACCTGGAACCTTTCTCGTGGCTGCGGTGTATCAAAGGTATGGGAGGCGACGAAGCCGTCGGGCTACGAAGACGAAGACCGCGGAGAAGCGCGTGTCAGCGGCGCGACATGTACATGTCGAGTGCCTTGTGGAGCAGTTTGTTCAGCGGGAAGTCCCACTCGCCGAGGTACTCGGCCGCCTGGCCGCCGGTGCCCACCTTGAACTGGATCAGACCGAAGAGGTGGTCCGTCTCGTCCAGCGAGTCGGAGATGCCGCGCAGGTCGTACACGGTGGCGCCGAGCGCGTAGGCGTCGCGCAGCATCCGCCACTGCATCGCGTTCGAGGGCCGGACCTCGCGGCCGATGTTGTCGGAGGCTCCGTAGGAGTACCAGACGTGCCCGCCGACGATCAGCATCGTCGCCGCGGACAGGTTCACGCCGTTGTGCCGGGCGAAGTACAGCCTCATGCGGTTGGGGTCCTCGGTGTTGAGGGCCGTCCACATGCGCTGGAAGTACGACAGGGGGCGCGGCCGGAAGTGGTCGCGCACGGCCGTGATCTCGTACAGCCGCTGCCACTCGGCCAGGTCCTCGTAACCGCCCTGGACGACCTCGACGCCGGCCTTCTCCGCCTTCTTGATGTTGCGGCGCCACAGCTGGTTGAAGTTCTTGTGGACCTCTTCCAGCGAGCGGTTGGCCAGCGGCACCTGGTAGACGTAGCGCGGCTGGACGTCGCCGAAGCCGGCGCCGCCGTCCTCACCCTGCTGCCATCCCATACGGCGCAGCTTGTCCGCGACCTCGAAGGCGCGGGGCTCGATGAAGTCGGCCTCCAGATCACGCAGACGCTTGACGTCCTGGTCCTGGATGCCGCGCTTGATGGTGGCGGCCTCCCAGCGCCGGATGATCACCGGCGGGCCCATCTTCACGGAGAAGGCGCCCTGCTGCTTCAGGTGGGCGAGCATCGGCTCGATCCACTCCTGCAGATTCGGCGCGAACCAGTTGATGACCGGGCCCTCGGGCAGGTAGGCGAGATAGCGCTTGATCTTGGGCAGCTGACGGTAGAGGACCAGACCGGCACCGACCATCTCGCCGGTGCGGTCGTCGAACCAACCGAGGTTCTCAGCGCGCCATTCCGCCTTGACGTCTGCCCAGGCCGGGACCTGCATGTGGCTCGCCGACGGCAGGCTCTGGATGTACGCCAGATGCTGCTCGCGACTGATGGTCCTCAGGGTCAGGCTCATTCGGGGCGCTCCTCGGGCTGGTGTGTCCCCATGGGTTCAGGGGCTCCGGCTCTCGCGCGAAGCCTACTGCGCCGCGGGTGCGGCCCGGTTGGGCGCACGGGACCTTCGCCCCGGCCGGCCCTCGGCCGGGGCGTTCGACGATGTGAGATTCGGGTGGTGCCGGTGTCAGTCCACGATTCCACCGAAGAGACCACCGTGCGCCATGCCCAGGAAGAAGCCGACGCCCGCGGCGCCGAGGCCCACGATGAGCCCGAAGCGCTCACGCGTGGTCACCGAGATCCACTGACCGTACGCACCGGTGAGGATGCCCACCAGGCCGGTCCAGGAACTGAGCAGGTGCAGGTGGTGGAACTGCGCCGTGATGAAGGACGTGAGTCCCAGCACCAGGGTCACCGCGAGCAGCGTGTCCTGGAGAGGGTGGGGCTTTCCGTCCGTGGCGAAGAGTCCGCCTGCGGTGTTGGGTCGCAATGCCTGTGCCATGGGCACCTCCTGCGATGGGCGGCGCATCGTAGCGCCGTACACACCCGATGTGTACAGATTGACGGTCCCCACGGCCGGATTTCAACCGGAAGCCGCTGTGCGGGTACTCTGTACCGTCTGCACCGGTGTCTGTCCGGACAGAGCCAGGCATGAGCAGGACCGGGTCACACCCCGTCCCGTCCGGCCCGGTGACCGCCGCCCGGCTCGATTGTCAGTGGCGGCTGTTCTACTGACAGACATCGTTGCGCAACGCATCACGACCCTCCTGCCACGGAACGACCGTGGCCGCTGAGTCCAAAGGAGGTGGGTTCCACATGCGTCACTACGAGGTGATGGTCATCCTCGACCCCGATCTCGAGGAGCGCTCTGTCTCCCCGCTGATCGAGAACTTCCTCTCTGTCGTCCGTGACGGCGGCGGAAAGGTCGAGAAGGTCGACACCTGGGGCCGTCGTCGTCTCTCGTACGAGATCAAGAAGAAGCCCGAGGGCATCTACTCGGTCATCGACCTGCAGGCCGAGCCTGCGGTCGTCAAGGAGCTCGACCGCCAGATGAACCTGAACGAGTCGGTCCTCCGGACCAAGGTCCTCCGTCCCGAGACCCACTGAGCCTCTCCGCTCAGCTGATTTCGGGATCCGAGTAGCAGCACAAGCAGCCAGCAGCAAACCCGCCGAGAGGTTCCCCCATGGCAGGCGAGACCGTCATCACGGTCGTCGGCAATCTTGTCGACGACCCCGAGCTGCGCTTCACCCCGTCCGGTGCGGCCGTCGCGAAGTTCCGTGTCGCGTCGACCCCCCGCACCTTCGACCGTCAGACGAACGAGTGGAAGGACGGCGAGAGCCTGTTCCTGACCTGCTCCGTCTGGCGTCAGGCGGCGGAGAACGTCGCGGAGTCGCTCCAGCGAGGCATGCGCGTCATCGTGCAGGGCCGGCTGAAGCAGCGGTCCTACGAGGACCGTGAGGGCGTCAAGCGCACGGTCTACGAACTGGACGTCGAGGAAGTCGGCGCCAGCCTGCGTAACGCCACGGCCAAGGTCACCAAGACCACCGGCCGAGGTGGCCAGGGCGGCTACGGCGGCGGTGGCGGCGGCGGCCAGGGTGGTGGCGGCTGGGGCGGCGGCCCCGGTGGCGGCCAGCAGGGCGGCGGCGCGCCCGCCGACGACCCGTGGGCGACCGGCGGTGCTCCCGCCGGCGGCCAGCAGGGCGGTGGCGGCGGCTGGGGCGGTGGCTCCGGCGGCAGCGGCGGTGGCTACTCGGACGAGCCTCCCTTCTAGGGCGGGCCGTACCCACACTTCTTGATCACACAGGAGAAACACCATGGCGAAGCCGCCTGTGCGCAAGCCTAAGAAGAAGGTCTGCGCATTCTGCAAGGACAAGGTCACGTACGTGGACTACAAGGACACGAACATGCTGCGGAAGTTCATTTCCGACCGCGGCAAGATCCGTGCCCGCCGCGTGACCGGCAACTGCACGCAGCACCAGCGTGACGTCGCCACGGCCGTCAAGAACAGCCGTGAGATGGCGCTGCTGCCCTACACGTCCACCGCGCGATAAGGGAAGGGTGACCGACTCATGAAGATCATCCTCACCCACGAGGTCACCGGTCTCGGTGCCGCGGGCGACGTCGTCGACGTCAAGGACGGTTACGCTCGCAACTACCTGGTTCCGCGGAAGCTCGCGATCCGCTGGACCAAGGGTGGCGAGAAGGACGTCGAGCAGATCCGTCGCGCTCGCAAGATCCACGAGATCCAGACCATCGAGCAGGCCAACCAGGTGAAGGCCCAGCTCGAGGGCGTCAAGGTCCGCCTGGCCGTTCGTTCCGGCGACGCCGGTCGTCTCTTCGGTTCCGTCACCCCGGCCGACATCGCCTCGGCGATCAAGGCCGCCGGTGGTCCCGAGGTCGACAAGCGCCGCATCGAGCTCGGCTCGCCGATCAAGACGCTGGGCGCCCACGAGACGTCGGTGCGTCTGCACCCGGAGGTTGCCGCCAAGGTCAGCCTCGAGGTCGTCGCCGCCTGAGTGCAGCGCTCGCTGAAGCAGTGAGCATGGGGGCCGCATCCGTTCGGATGCGGCCCCCATGTCATGGGTGCGCTGTGACGCCGGCGCGGTGTTTCACGTGAAACGTCAGCGTGCGGCGCCGGTGACGACCCAGCGGCCGGAGCGGGAACGCAGCCACAGGGTCAGCATGCGCACGGTCATCATGAGCGTCATCGTGATCCACAGCGCGGTGAGTCCGCCGCCGAGGACGGGGACCAGCAGGGCGGCCGGAATGAACACGGCGAGGGTCACCAACATCGCCCAGGCCAGGTACCGCCCGTCTCCGGCGCCCATGAGGACGCCGTCCAGGACGAAGACGACGCCGCAGATGGGCTGGGTGACCGCCACGATCACCAGGGCGGGCAAGGCCGCGTCCTTCACCAGGGCATCGCTGGTGAACAGCGGCAGGAACAGCGGCCGGGCCAGCACGACCAGCGCACCCAGGACGACACCGACCGCCACACCCCACTCGACCATGCGACGGCAGACGTCCCGCGCGCCCTGGGCGTCACCGGCTCCCAGGTAGCGCCCGATGATGGCCTGTCCGGCGATGGCGATGGCATCCAGAGCGAACGCCAGCAGGCTCCACAGGGAGAGGATGATCTGGTGGGCCGCGATGTCGGTGTCGCCCAGGCGTGCGGCGACGGCCGTCGCGATCAGCAGGATGGCCCGCAGCGAGAGGGTCCGCACCAGGAGCGGAGCACCCGCCTGGGCCGAGGCCCTGATGCCGGCGGCGTCCGGACGCAGGGAGGCGCCGTGCCGACGTGCCCCGCGCAGGACCACGGTCAGATACACCGCGGCCATGCCCCACTGGGCGATGACGGTGCCCCAGGCGGAGCCGGCGATCCCGAGGCCGGCGCCGTAGACCAGGACGACGTTGAGGACACCGTTGGCGACGAAGCCGGCGACGGCCACATACAGCGGGGTCCGGGTGTTCTGCAGTCCGCGGAGTACACCGGTCGCCGCGAGCACGATCAACATGGCCGGGATGCCGAGCGCCGAGATGCGCAGATAGGTGGTGGCGAACGGGGCCGCGGTCTCGGAAGCGCCGAAAAGGGCCACGAGGGCCGGTGCCGTGGGGAGAACGGCGGCCATGACCAGGACGCCGAGCAGCAGGGCGAGCCAGATGCCGTCCATGCCCTGACGGATGGCGGAGGGAAGGTCGCCGGCGCCCACGCGCCGGGCGACGGCCGCCGTGGTGGCGTAGGCCAGGAAGACGAAGACGCTCACGGCGGTCATCAGGAGGGCCGACGCGACACCGAGTCCGGCGAGCTGTGCCGTGCCGAGGTGGCCGACGATGGCGCTGTCGGCCATCACGAACAGCGGCTCGGCGACGAGCGCGCCGAAGGCCGGGACAGCCAGCAGGACGATCTCCCGGTCGTGCTGTCGGCGGGCGGCTTTGGGGCGCGCGGGGGCCTGTGTCATGTGCACCAATCTAATCATCCACAGGTAAGAGATGCAATGGGACGATGACCCTTACGTCGTGGCTGAGGGTGTGGGCTTGCGTACACCTCATGAACGGATCTTGATCCCTGCGAGGAAGTTTTTTGTCTGCACAGCCGGTGGACGGTAAAAGAGCTGGTCAGAACGTTTCTCGGGCGCCCATCGCAGGCTTGTTCACAGGGCTGTCCACCGGCTCGTGCACAGGTTTCGCAGAGTTCTCCACAGCATTGGGCCGGTCGTCCACATGGCCTGTGGATAACCAGATTGGCTGACGGTGCCGACGGGCCTACGGTGGTCCGGCGCCTGCTCCGTCCACCGGTTTCGAAAAAGCCACAAATCCGGCGCGCGACAAGCGGAGTTGGCCCCCTTATTTGTCAGTGCCGTGCCGTAGAACTGAGGTGCACGGCGAGATCCGCTCCGGCGGACGGGAGGAGGTGGCTCGGTGAGCATTTCCGAGCCCTTGGACGACCCGTGGGCCGACAGCGGTCCCAGTGATCGTCTGCCCGCCTCCCGTCGCACGGGTGACCACGGCCGGGGCCGGGACGAGCAGCACGACCGCGGCCCGGACCGAGGGGTCTGGGACGGCGGGGGCTCCGCGTTCGAGAGGGTTCCGCCCCAGGACCTGGAGGCCGAGCAGTCGGTGCTGGGCGGCATGCTGCTGTCCAAGGACGCCATCGCCGACGTCGTGGAGATCCTCAAGGGGCACGACTTCTACAAGCCGGCCCACGAGACCATCTACACGGCCATCCTCGACATCTACGCCAAGGGTGAGCCGGCCGACCCGATCACGATCGCCGCGGAGCTGACCAAGCGCGGCGAGATCAACAAGGTCGGCGGCGCGTCGTACCTGCACACCCTCGTGCAGACGGTGCCCACGGCGGCCAACGCTGCCTACTACGCGGAGATCGTGCACGAGCGCGCGGTCCTGCGGCGCCTGGTAGAGGCGGGCACGCGCATCACGCAGATGGGATACGCGGCCGACGACGACGTCGACGAGATCGTCAACCGCGCGCAGGCGGAGATCTACGCCGTCACCGAGCAGCGCACCAGCGAGGACTACCTGCCGCTCGGGGACATCATGGAGGGCGCCCTCGACGAGATCGAGGCGATCGGGTCGCGCAGCGGCGAGATGACGGGCGTTCCTACCGGCTTCACCGACTTCGACTCGCTCACCAACGGTCTGCATCCCGGTCAGATGATCGTCATCGCCGCGCGTCCCGCGATGGGTAAGTCGACGCTGGCCCTGGACTTCGCGCGGGCCGCGTCCATCAAGAACAATCTGCCGAGCGTCATCTTCTCCCTCGAAATGGGCCGCAACGAGATCGCGATGCGTCTGCTGTCCGCGGAGGCCCGCGTCGCCCTGCACCACATGCGGTCCGGCACGATGACCGACGAGGACTGGACCCGTCTGGCCCGCCGGATGCCCGACGTCTCCGCGGCGCCGCTCTACATCGACGACTCACCCAACCTGTCGATGATGGAGATCCGTGCCAAGTGCCGACGCCTGAAGCAGCGCAACGACCTGAAGCTGGTCGTCATCGACTACCTCCAGCTGATGCAGTCCGGCGGCTCCAAGCGGGCCGAGAGCCGGCAGCAGGAGGTCTCGGACATGTCCCGTAACCTCAAGCTGCTCGCCAAGGAGCTGGAGATCCCGGTCATCGCGCTGTCCCAGCTGAACCGTGGTCCCGAACAGCGCACGGACAAGAAGCCGATGGTCTCCGACCTGCGTGAGTCGGGATCCATCGAGCAGGACGCCGACATGGTCATCCTGCTGCACCGTGAGGACGCCTACGAGAAGGAGTCCCCGCGCGCGGGCGAGGCCGACCTGATCGTGGCCAAGCACCGAAACGGCCCGACGGCGACGATCACGGTCGCCTTCCAGGGCCACTACTCACGCTTCGTCGACATGGCGCAGACCTGACCGGTCACCGCCCACCTCGGTGCGGACCAGGTCCCGGAAGCCCTTTCCCTGGGTTCAGGCCCCGCAGCGATCGAGTGCGGCACGGACGCGGTGGAGTCCCTCGACCCTCCAGTGACCCCGGTCGGGCATGTGGTCGTCCTGGCGCCAGCGCCAGGCCGAGAACATCGCCCAGTTCAAGGCGCGGCACCGCCGGATCAGGTCGTGGTCGGCTCCCGCGTAGTGCTCTCCCACTTCTTCGGGGGCATGGGCGAGATCCCACTCGATCGGCCCACGGCAGCATGTGGCGAGGTCCACGAGGAGCGGCCCCCGCTTCGTGTTGAGGAGGTTGCCCGGATGCGCCTCGCCGTGCAGCAGCTGGTCGCCGGCCTTGTCGCCGCTGATCGTGGAGCTCAGTCCACCGAGTGTGTCGCTGAGGAAGCTCCGGTCGGAGTCGGACAGCTCGGGGGACCGTTCTCTGTCGGTCACCTCTCTCAGCGCCGCGGCCACTCGATCGGTGAAGTGCGGCGCGTCCAGGTCGACCTGGCGCAGGGCGGCGTGGTGCCGTTCCAGCACGTCCGCGTAGGCAGCCGGCGTGATCTCCGGTCCCACAGGCGCGTAGTAGGTCCACAGCGAGACGGCGAAGTCATCACGCACATACACCCGGGGCTCGACCCGGGGATCGAGTTCGGCTACCGGTGCGCCGACGTCGGCCAGACGGCGAGCGACCTCCACTTCGAACTCGGAGTCCGTCAGATGTCCCGGGGGCGCGACCCGGACGAGAACATCACAGGGCACCAGACGCAGTGCGACGCGGTCCGAGTTGTGAATGACGACGGCATCGTCGACCTGAAAGCCCATCTCCGCAGCGGTTGCCCGTCCTGCCGCCACAGCTCGGCGCAGTTCTGCCGGCTCCAATTCGTTCCCCTTCATCCTCTGAGTGCGCCCACACGTCGGGGTCCACCCGGGGCCCCGGGTGTCTTCAGAGCCATCACTCGGAGCCCGGACCCGGTGACAAGCATCCCAAACACCCGCTCCCTGCAGCGCTGTTCGGCCGTCCTGCCTCGCCGAACGTGTGGGGAGGCGCACGTGGCCACGGTTCCTGCTGAACTGGTGGCATGACGTCACCTGAGGAAGAACTGCTGCCCGGTACCCGGCGGGCCCTGCTGCACCGGATCGCCCTCGCGCAGAGCGAAGGGCGGGCGCCGTCGCTCGTCGCGGCGGTGGTGCGGGGCGGGAAGACCGTGTGGAGCGGGGCCCGGACCTCGGTGGAGGGAGAGGTCCCGGACGGCAACGTCCAGTACCGGATCGGTTCGATCACCAAAACCTTTATCGCCGTTCTGGTGCTCCGGCTGCGGGACGAGGGGCTGCTCGACCTCGCCGATCCTCTGGAGAAGCACGTGCCGGGTACGGGTGTGGGCGAAGTGAGCGTCGCCGACCTGCTGGCGCACCGTGCCGGGCTGGCCGCCGAGACACCTGGCCTCTGGTGGGAGCGGACTCCTGGCTCGCTGCGTCCGGAACTCGCGGACATTCTGGGGGACCGTCCCCTGGTGCACCCCGTCGGTCGGCGCTTTCACTACTCGAACCCCGGATACGCCCTCCTGGGCGCGCTGGTCGCCCAGTTGCGTGGTGCGCCGTGGGAGGACGTCCTGCGGCGGGAGGTGCTCGCGCCGTTGGGCCTGCACCGCACGACCGTGCGGCCCGAAGCGCCGCACGCGGGTGGCTGGGCGGTGCACCCCTGGGCGGACGTGATGCAGCCCGAGCCGCTGGAGGACCTGGGAGTGATGGCCCCCGCCGGGCAGCTGTGGTCCACCACAGGCGACCTGGCGCGCTTCGCCGCTTTCCTGGCCGCGGGGGACGAGCGGGTGCTGAGCGCCGAGTCCGTGCGGGAGATGCGGACACCGGCGGCACCGGCCGAGGCGGCGGACGTGGCCGACGGCTACGCGTACTGCCTGGGTCTGGAGCTGCGTCATCAGCACGGCAGGGCACTTGTCGGGCACACCGGATCGCTCCCCGGGTTCCTGGCCTGCCTGACGATGGGTCTCGCGGACGACGTGAGCGCGGTGGTCCTCGCCAACTGCACGTCCGGCCCGGCGCCGTTCACGGTCGCCGCGGATCTGGTCCGGATCGTCGCCGAGGCGGAACCGCGCTTCCCGGCTCCTTGGCAACCGCTGCGGGAGGCCGATCCGGCCCTGCTCGAACTGGTGGGGCAGTGGTACTGGGGGACGTACCCCTTCGGGCTGAGGCTGTCGGCCGACGGGCTGCTGGCACTGGAGCCGCTCTCCGGAAAGGGGAGGCGCTCCCGGTTCCGCCCGGATGGAGAGGGGACCTGGGTGGGGCTCGAGGGGTACTACGCAGGGGAGCGCCTGAGGCCCGTACGGCGGCCGGACGGGACGGTCAGCCATCTCGACCTGGGGTCGTTCGTCTTCACTCGTCAGCCGTAAGAGGAAGGCGCCCCGGTGCCCGGCGGCGTGGACCCGCAGGGGTGGCAGGGCATCGGATAGGCCGGGGACAACAACCGGGACGTACACCGGCAAGGGGCCGTGTTTCACGTGAAACACGGCCCCTTCGGTCACAGGGGCAGCTTGAAGCCCACGTGGGACGCCGTGAAGCCGAGCCGCTCGTAGAAACGATGTGCATCGGTACGGGTGTGGTCGGAAGTCAGCTGGACCAGTTGGCAGCCTTCGCGGCGGGAGGTGTCGATCGCCCACTCGATCAGCTTGCTGCCCAGACCGCTGCCTCGCTCGTCCGCGTGGATACGGACCGCTTCGATGATCGATCTGGTGGAGCCGCGCCGGGACAGTCCCGGAACGATCGTGAGCTGAAGGGTCCCGACGACCCGGCCCTCCCGGACCGCGACGACCAGATGCTGGTTGGGGTCGGTCCGCAGCCGTTCCATCGCGGTCAGGTACGGCGAGAGGTCGTCCGGTGACTCGCGCTGCGCGCCCAGCGGGTCGTCCGCCAGCATGGCGACGATCGCAGGGACGTCGTCGGCGGTCGCGGCCCGTATCTCAAGGTCTTCCATGGCGGCACCCTATGCGGGCACCGGAGCCTTCAGCGTCTCCACGGCACGGACCAGCGGGGCCAGTTCGGGGTTCTTCGCCGCCTCGTCGAGGGCCTCACGCAAGGCGGTGTCGTTGGTGGGCCGTGCCTCTTCGAGGAGCTTGAGACCCGCCTCGGTGACATCGGTGTAGATACCGCGCCGGTCGGTGGGGCAGAGGTAGCGCTCCAGCAGGCCGCGGTCCTCGAGCCGGGTGACCAGGCGGGTGGTGGCGCTCTGGCTGAGCACGACCGCATCGGCGACCTGCTTCATCTGCAGGTGGCCCCCCTCACCGGCGTGCTGCCGGCTCAGTACGTCGAGCAGCGAGTACTCCCGCACGCTCAGGTCGTGCCGGGCCTGGAGGACACGCTCGATGTGGGCCTCGATCCTCCCGTGCAGCAACGAGAGGGCGCACCAACCCTGGGAGAGGGCGGTGAGTGCGGGATCCGTGGCTGTCATGGCGTGATTCCTCCGTCCACGAGCTTCTGTCACCAGGGTAGAGCACAGTCGCAATATCCCGCGCTTGCAAATATCCCGCGTCTGCAATTATTGTCGAAGCTCGCTAAGCGCTCCTGCAATCTCTGGAAGGTCTCTCCCCTCATGCCTCTCGCGCTTCTGGCCCTCGCGATCGGGGCCTTCGGGATCGGCACCACGGAGTTCGTGATCATGGGCCTGCTGCCTGAGGTCGCGGGCGACTTCGGTGTCTCGATCCCCACCGCCGGTTATCTGGTGACCGGCTACGCCCTGGGCGTCATGTTCGGCGCCCCCCTGATGACCGTGCTCGGCACAAGGATCTCCCGCAAGCGCATGCTGATGCTGCTGATGGGCCTGTTCGTCGTCGGGAACCTGCTCTCGGCGCTGGCCTCCACCTTCGGCCTGATGCTGGCCGGACGGGTGGTCTCCTCACTGGCCCACGGCGCCTTCTTCGGCATCGGCTCCGTGGTGGCCGCCGACCTGGTCGCCCCCCACAAGCGGGCCGGCGCCATCGCGATGATGTTCACCGGTCTCACCGTCGCCAACGTGGTCGGCGTCCCGCTGGGCACCTTCGTCGGCCAGTCCGTCGGCTGGCGCGTCACCTTCGGCCTGGTCGCCGCCCTCGGTGTGGTCGGCCTGGCCGGTGTCGCCAAGCTCGTCCCCGACATGCCGAAGCCGGAGGGCGTGCGGCTGCGCCACGAACTGGCCGCCCTGAAGAACGTGCAGGTCCTGCTGGCCATGGCGATGACCGTGCTCGGCTTCGGCGGCGTCTTCGCGGCCATCACCTACATCGCACCGATGATGACGCACGTCGCGGGCTTCGCCGACGGCTCCGTCACCTTGCTGCTCGTCCTGTTCGGCCTCGGCATGGTCGGCGGCAACCTCGTCGGCGGCAGGTACGCCGACCGTGCCCTGATGCCCATGCTGTACGTGTCCCTCGGCGCCCTCGCCGTCGTCCTGGCGCTGTTCACCGTGACCGCCCACAACAAGGTCGCCGCCGCCGTCACGATCGCCCTGGTCGGCGCGCTCGGATTCGCCACCGTCCCCCCGCTGCAGAAGCGGGTCCTGGACCACGCGCACGGCGCCCCCACCCTGGCGTCCGCCCTCAACATCGGCGCCTTCAACCTCGGCAACGCGCTGTCCGCCTGGCTGGGCGGGCTCGTGATCGCGGCCGGCCTCGGCTACACCGCACCCAACTGGGTCGGCGCCGTCCTCGCCGCGGCTGCCTTGGCGCTCGCCGTCCTCTCGGCCGTCCTCGAACGCCGCGGTGCCGCTGCCGGCACCCCGGCCGCCGGCCCGTCCCCTGCCGACCACCAGGCCGTCGCCACGCGCTGAACCACCGCACCTCCGGGCGCGGGGCCAGGGCCGTCCTCGCGCCCCCAGGGGCCGTCTCCCACCGATCCCCCCTCGTCCGTCATGGCACGTCCGTGACGGACGGACATCCCTCGTACCGCAAGGAGAACCACCTCATGAGCACCACCGCAGTCACCCCGCTCACCACCGCCGACGCCGAAGCCCTCGTCACCGCCGCGGTCAAGGACGCCGAAGCGGCCGGCCTCACCGTCAGCGTCACCGTCCTCGACGCCGGCGGGCACCTGCTCGCGTTCCGCCGGGACGACCGGGCCGTGCTGATCTCGGGCGAGACCAGCACCCGCAAGGCCTACACCGCACTGCAGCTGGACGCGCCCACCGCCGACCTGGTGGACGCCGTACAGCCCGGTGGCCTCTTCCACACGCTGCCCACCGCGTTGGACCGGCCTCTGTTGTTCATCGCCGGGGGCGTGCCCGTGCGGCGTGACGGCCGGCTGATCGGCTCCATCGGGGTCGGCGGCGGCTCCCCGGAGCAGGACCACGGCATCGCCACCACCGCGGTGCGGGCCCTCGCCTGACGACACGCCGCGCCACGGCACAGCAGGGCGACGCCGGCCCCGGCCCCCGGGACCGGCGTCGCCCTGTCCGCGGACCGTCAGCCCGCCGCGACCGTCACCGGGGCGAACAGCCTGCTCCAGTCCCCCGGAAGCTCAGTGATCCCGTACGTCATGACCGCGTTGAGCGCGACCGTCGACAGCCCGTGGTCCTTCGCCCAGCTCAGCAGCTCCTCGTGGCGCACGTCGATGTCGGTGCGCAGGGGCCGGTTGGTGTGGGCGGCGAGGGAGGCGATGAGCGCCTGGGCCGTCGCGGTGTCCCGGGCGATCAGCGGACCCACGACATGGGTGTCCATGTTGGGCCAGGCAGCCGCGTAACCGATCAGCCGTCCGTCGTCCTCGGCCACGCGCAGCTGGTCCGCGAAGGCGGGCAGGCGGGTCACGATGTGCGTCCGGTCCGCCCCGAAGACCTCCTCGTCGAGCCGCAGGATTCCCGGCAGGTCGTCCGCGGTGGCGGTGCGGGTCCGGATGTCCGTCCGGTCCCCGAGGACGAAGCGGCCGCGCAGCATCTCGGCCTGTCCGCCGACCTTGAACCCGAGCTCCTCGTAGAGGGGCCGGCCGAGGGGCGTGGCGTACAGGGTGAGGGGAGTGGTGCCCGCCTCCGCGACGACGTGACGCATCAGCCGGCGTCCGATGCCCTGACGGGAGTGTCGCTCCGCGACGAGGACCATGCCGATGGCCGCGAGGGAAGGCTGGTCGCGCGGTCCGTACTCCGTGACGACGCAGGCGGCCGCCAGACCACCGTCGGGAGCGTCGATGCCGTAGCCCCTCGCTGCGGCGAGGAGGAGACCCCACTTGTGCTCCTCCCGGGGCCACCCCCGGTCCTCGGACAGGTCGGCGCAGGCGCTGAGATCGCGGAGCGTCAGACGACGGATGGGCAGAGAGTCGAGAGAAGGTGTCGGCACGCAGGTCAGGCTGTCCGACGGGAGCCTTCGGCGTCCACCTGTTTCCGCAGATGCGGACGAGCTTTTGGCCATACCGTCCGGGAGGGAGATCAGCCCAGGTCGGAGGCGTGCAGGGCGCGGACGCCCTCGATGTTGCCGTCCAGGTAGTGCCGCAGGGACAGCGGCACGAGGTGGACCGAGGCGATGCCGACCCGGGTGAACGGCACCCGGACGATCTCGTACTCCCCGGCGGGTTCCTCGACCTCCGGGCCGTGCCGCAGGGACGGGTCCATGGATTCCAGGCGGCACACGAAGAAGTGCTGCACCTTCACCCCGGTGGTGTCGGCGTCCTCGCCGATGTGCTCCACGGTGTCCACGAAGCACGGGACCACGTCGGCGATCTTGGCGCCGAGTTCCTCGTACACCTCTCGGTGCAGGGCGTGGACCACGGTGGGGTCCTCCGGCTCGACCCCGCCGCCGGGGGTGACCCAGTACGGATCCACGCCGGGTTTGGTGCGCTTGATCAGGATCAGGTGATCGCCGTCCAGCAGAACGGCTCGGGCGGTGCGCTTGACCACGGGTCGGACGGTCATGGGGGAAATGTGGCCCGGCTGGTTCCACGTGAAACATCGCACGACGCGCTCGGTCCGGATCCCGGGAGGACAGGCATCCGGGGAGCCGCTCAGCACCAGCGGGTGGCGGCCCGCTCCAGCCACTCGTGGGCCCGGGCGATGTGCGGTCTCGCCAGCGTGCCGGTACGGACGGCCAGGAAATAGGTGCGCAGCGGCGGCACCGCGGGTTCGTGCAGCGCGACCACCTCACCGTGTTCCAGGGCGCCCGCGCACAGATAGCGCGGCAGCACCGCGAGACCAGCGCCCGCCACGGCGCAGGCCAGCACCGCCCGCAGGTCCGGGACGACGACCGTGCCCGGAGCGACCGGGCGGGAGTCGAACACGGAGGCCCAGTAGCGGACGACGAAGGGGAGCGACTCGTGCACCTCCACGACCGGGATGCGCTCCAGGACGGACGGATCGGACCGGCGGAGCGTGCCGGGTGCGATCTGCCCGGCCCAGCGCGGCGCGGCGACCAGGACGTGCTCCTCGTCGCAGAGCGCGGTGGCCGAGAGCAGGGCGCCGCGCGGCCGGACGGTGCTGATGGCCAGATCATGGTGCCCGGCGGAGAGCCCTTCGAGCACCTCCTCGGCGGTGCCGAAGGAGGCGCGCAGGGCGAAGCCCTGGCCGTCCTCACCGGTCAGCTCCGTGAGCGCGGGCAGCGCCCGCTCCGCGGTGAACTCGGGGGGACCGGCGAGATGCAGGGAGCGTAAGGAGGAGTCCTCCTCGAGCCCGGACTCGGCTATCTCCACCAGGGCGTCCAGATGCGGTGCCGCCTTGTGGGCGAGTTCGTCACCGATCGTCGTCGGCGTCACCCCGCGAGCCCGGCGCAGGAACAGCGGGCGGCCGACCTGCCGTTCCAGCGTTCTGATCTGCGAGGTGACGGCCGGCTGGGAAAGACCCAGCAGGGCGGCCGCGCGCGTGAAGGAACCGGCCCGGTGCACGGTCACGAAGGTCCGCAGCAAGGCCAGATCCACGGCACGTACCCCTCCCTCGTCGCCCCCGCCATAGATCGGACAGGGCCAACTATAAATATGTCGATAGGTCGCTGTCGTTACTGTGATTGGACACTGACACTCAGTCAACTAGCCTTGGTCGCGCGGTTCTTCGCGCGCAGAACCGAGGACGGTCCGAGCCACGAGGGGGGAGGCTCGGACCGTCCGCAGTCCGGTGCCGGATGTCTGCGGTCCGACGGGCCGAATGCGTCAGTCAGCGGTCTCGTCCAGCGCCCGCAGCACGTCAGCCACCAGGTCCTCCGGGTCCTCCGCACCCACGGAGAAGCGCACGAAGCCGTCCGGCACCGCGTCCCCGCCCCACCGGCCGCGCCGCTCCGCCGTGGACCGCACACCGCCGAAGCTCGTCGCGTCGTCCACGAGCCGCAGGGCGTCGAGAAAACGGTCCGCCCGCGCGCGTGAGGGCAGCGTGAAGGACACCACGCACCCGTAGCGGCGCATCTGCTGGGAGGCGATCTTGTGCGACGGGTCGTCGGGCAGCCCCGGGTAGCGCAGCCCCGTGACCTCCCGCCGCTCCCGCAGGGCCTCGGCGAGCGTCAGCGCGGTGGCGTTCTGCCGGTCGACGCGCAGCTGCAGCGTGGCGATCGAGCGGTGCGCGAGCCAGGCCTCCATGGGACCCGGGATGGCGCCGACGATCTTGCGCCACCGCCGGACCGCGGCCATCGCCTCGGCATCGCGGCCGGTGACGTACCCGAGGAGCACATCGCCGTGGCCGGTCAGCTGCTTGGTGCCGCTGGCCACCGCGAAGTCCGCGCCGAGCTCCAGCGGGCGCTGGCCGAGTGGCGTCGCCAGGGTGTTGTCGACAGCCACAAGGGCCCCCCGCGCGTGGGCCGCGTCGGCGAGCCGCCGTACGTCGCACACGTCGAGGCCGGGGTTCGAGGGCGTCTCGATCCACAGCAGCTTCGCGCCGTCGAGGACCTCCAGCTGCGCGTCGCCGCCGGTCGGCGCGGTGCGCACCTCGATGCCGTACGCCTCCAGCTGGGCGCGCGCCAGCGGCAGCGCCTGGTAGCCGTCGTCCGGCAGGACGACCGCGTCCCCGGTGCTCAGCTGGGAGAAGAGCACCGCGGAGATGGCGGCCATGCCGGAGGCGAACACCAGCGCCTCGACGTCGTCCTGCCCGGGGGCCTCCAGCTCCCCGATGGCCCGTTCCAGCAGGGTCCACGTCGGGTTCTCGTCCCGGCCGTAGGTGTACGGGCCGGTGGGGTCGCCCGGGAGGTGGAAGTGGGCGGCGAACACCGGACCGGGCAGCGTCGGCTCGTGCTTGACCGGCTCGGGCAGCCCGGCGCGCACCGCACGGGTGCCGTCACCCGGCCCGCCGGTCGTACCCCTCGTCGTGTCGCTCATGCCGCCCGTCCTTCCACACGCTCGCGTACCGCGGCGAGCAGTCCTTCGCTCGCCGCCTCCACCATCTCAAGACACTGCTCGAAACCCTCCCGGTCCCCGTAGTACGGGTCCGGTACGTCGAGGTCGTCACCGGCCCCGGGGTCGTACGACCGCAGCAGCCGCACCTTGCCCGCGTCCCGCTCCGTGGGGGCGAGACGGCGCAACGCCCTCAGGTGACCGGCGTCAAGCGCGATGACGAGGTCGAGGCCGGCGAACCACGAGGGGTCGAACTGCCGGGCCGTGTGTCCGGCCTCGTAGCCGTTGTCCCGCAGCACGCCGACGGCGCGGGGGTCCGCGCCCTCGCCCTCGTGCCAGCCGCCGGTACCGGCGCTGTCGACCTCGACCCGGTCGTCGAGCCCGGCCTCGGCGACCCGCGCGCGGAAGACGGACTCGGCCATGGGCGAGCGGCAGATGTTGCCGGTGCAGACGAAGCAGACGCGGTAGGTCATGGTGCTCAGTCCCCGTCGGGCAGGACGACGTTCAGTGCCCAGGAGACCACGGAGATGATGAGCCCGCCCAGGACGGCCGTCCAGAAGCCTTCCACGTGGAAGCTCAGGTCGAGCTGGTCGGCCAGCCAGGAGGTGAGCAGCAGCATCAGGGCGTTCACCACCAGGGTGAACAGGCCCAGGGTCAGGATGAGCAGGGGCAGGCTCAGCAGCTTGACCACCGGCTTGACCAGGAAGTTCACCACGCCGAAGATCAGCGCGACGAGGAGCAGGGTGCCTATCTCCTTGCCCGTGCTGTCCCCGGTCAGGGTGATCTTGTCGAGCAGCCAGACCGCGACGGCGAGGGCTCCCGCGTTGGCGATCGTCTTGACTAGGAAATTCTTCATGTGTCTGATCGTGGCAGACAGCATCCGGATCGGGCAGTGAGGGCAGGGGCGGGACCAGGAGATGAAGGAATTCCGGCTGGACGAACTGGAAGCGGAACGCGCCGCGAACGACGGGGCGTACCTCCAGTTCCTGTGCGAACGGAACATGTCGGTCGGTCTCTACGCCCTGGACGCCGGCGCCCAGGACCCGCAGCAGCCGCACGGTCAGGACGAGGTGTACTTCGTGGCCAGCGGCCGTGCCGCGATCACCGTGGGCACGGAGACCACTCAGGTGGCGCGCGGCAGCGTCGTGTACGTGCCGGCCGGGGTGCCGCACAAGTTCCATCACATCAGCGAGGACCTGCGGGTCCTGGTGGTCTTCTCTCCCCCGGAGAGCTGAGGCGCGGTCTCCGGGTTCCCTAGGGGACGGGTCAGGGGAGGACAAGGGATCGAGGGCCCCCGCCGGGCCCGTGTCCGCCCTAGCATCGAGTGCAGGACATCATCGACACGACCCGGAACGTGGCGGGCGGAGAGGTAAGGACGAGGGCGATGCGAGAGATCTTCACGGGACTGCCGTGGTGGGTGAAGTGGATCGCGGTGCCGGTCATCGCCCTGGTGGTGTTCGGCGGACTGATAGCGAGCGTGGTCGGCTTCGTGATCGGCCTGCTCTTCAAGGCGCTGGTGTTCGTCGCCCTGGTCGGCGGACTGATCTACGTCGTGCGGAAGTTCACGACGAGTTCCTCGTCGCGCGGCGACTGGTGATCCGGCGGTAACCGGCGGGGCGGTAACGGGAAGCGCCGGTTCCCTCGGGTGGGGGAAGTTTCCACGCAGGGCCTCCTGCGTGCGGTGACGGGCCGTTAGAGTCCGGAACTCGACGCGGGGCCGGTCCCCGCGAGCGGCGACCCCACCACCCGTGTTCCCCGCACGGGCTGCCCCCTCGCGTTTCGGGAGTGACCCTTGGCCACGACTGGCACCGCCTCCGCACAGAGGACCGCGGTCCCCGCGCAGCCCCGATCGCCGGCGCCTCCCGCGTCCCCCGGTGCCACCCTCATCGGCTCGGTCCAGCGCGCCATGCGCCTGCTGGAGACCGTCGCCGGGCACGAGCACGGGGCACCGGCCAAACAACTCGCCCGGGAGACCGGGCTGGCGCTCCCCACGACCTACCACCTGCTGCGCACCCTGGTGCACGAGGGCTATCTGCGCCGCGACCGGGGGTTGTTCTTCCTGGGGGAGGCGGCCGAGCGGCTGAGCAGCAGCGGAGCACAGCAGAAACGTCGCAGCACGGTCACCGACACCCTCGCCCGCTGGCGGGACGTGGTGGGCGTCCCCGTGTACTACGCGGTGTACCGCGACGGTGAGATCGGTGTGGTCGGCGTCGCCGACACCCCCGGCAATCCCGCGGTCGAGGAGTGGGCCGATTTCCGCGAGACCGGCCATGCCCACGCTCTCGGCCAGTGTCTGCTGGCTCAGCTCGACGAGAGGTCCCGGCGTGACCACCTCGACCGCTACCCCGTGCGGCCGGTCACCCCGTACACCGTGCGGGACTCCCACAGCCTGCTCAGGCGTCTTGAGCGGTCCCAGGACACCGATCTGGTGACCGAGCGTCAGGAGTACGCGCTGGGGACGGTGTGCGCGGCGATCCCTCTCACGATCGGGACCATGGCGGCGTCGGTGGCCATCTCCCTGCCCGCGCACCAGGCCGACCGGCTCGCCCCGGCGGTCCAGCAGTTGCGGTCCGAAATGCGCCGTCTGCTCGGGTCGCTCGCGCTGTCTATCAGTATCTGAAAACTCACTCCTTGTGATCTGCTGTGTACGTTCAGCAAGATTCCCTCTAGTGTCAGGGTCCATGCCCGGCCAGTCCGCGGCGAATGACGGGGTAGGCGATGCGCGAATCCGTACAGGCAGAGGTCATGATGAGCTTTCTCGTGTCGGAAGAGCTTTCCTTCCGCATTCCGGTGGAGCTGCGTTATGACACCTGCGATCCCTACGCGGTGCGGCTGACCTTCCATCTGCCCGGAGACGCCCCCGTGACGTGGGCCTTCGGCCGGGAGCTGCTGGTCGACGGTGTGGGCAGGCCCTGCGGCGAGGGCGATGTGCGGGTCGCGCCGGTCGACCCCGACACCCTGGGCGAGGTGCTGATCCGGCTCCAGGTCGGCAGCGACCAGGCGTTGTTCCGCTCCTCGACGGCACCGCTCGTGGCCTTCCTCGACCGCACCGACAAGCTGGTGCCGCTGGGGCAGGAAGGGGCGCTCGCCGACTTCGACGCGCACCTCGACGACGCGCTGGACCGGATCCTCGCGGAGCAGAGCGCCGGCTGAACGTTGCGCCGACCGGGTGGGCCGGTGGCGTAACGCTTCAGCGCGCGCCCGGGCCGGGTCCTCCGCCCGCGAGCGGGACGGCAGGTCAGCGTTTGCGGCGCCGGCCGCGTCCGCCGCGTGCCGCGGCCGGGCGGGGCTCCGACGCCTGTCCCACAGGCCCCTCGTGGATTCCGGCCTGCCCGGGCACCGGGACCCGGTCCGCCGGGCGGTCGGCCGAGACGACCAGCGCGGCGAGGGCCGTGGTGACGGGCACCGAGGCGACCAGGCCGATCGAGCCGATCAGGGTCCGCACGATCTCCTCCGCGACCAGTTCACTGTTGGCTACCGTCCCCATGCTGCTCTGGGCGACCGAGAACAGCAGCAGCAACGGCAGCGCGGCGCCCGCGTACGCGAGGACCAGCGTGTTGACCACGGAGGCGATGTGGTCGCGGCCGATGCGGATGCCCGCGCGGTACAGCGCGCGGCGGCCCATCGCCGGGTTGGCCTCGTGCAGCTCCCAGACCGCGGACGTCTGGGTGACGGTCACGTCGTCGAGGACACCGAGCGATCCGATGATGACGCCCGCGAGCAGCAGACCGCTCATGTCGATGCCCGGGTAGAGGCCGTGGATCAGACCGGTGTTGTCGTCGGTGTTGCCGGTCAGCGCCGACCAGCCGATGAACACCGATCCCAGAACACCGATCAGCAGCAGGGAGACGAGGGTGCCGAGCACCGCCACCGAGGTGCGGGCGGACAGCCCGTGGCAGAGGTACAGGGCGAGCAGCATGATCAGGCTCGCTCCCACCACCGCCACGACCAGCGGGTTCGAGCCCTCCAGGATGGCCGGCAGGATGAAGAAGTTGAGCACCAGAAAGCTGACGGCCAGCGCCACCAGCGCCATGACCCCCCGGAGCCGGCCCACGGCCACGACGGCGAGCGCGAAGATGCCGGCCAGCAGCGCCAGCGGGAAGCGGCGGTTCACATCGGCGACCGAGTACTGCAGGTCCTCCGGCGCCGAGGGCTCGTAGGCGACCACGACCTCCTGGCCCTCGCTCAACTGCCGCGACTGGTCCGGCTGCACGAGCTCGCTGAAGGTGCGGCCCTTGTCCTTGCCGGTGTCGACGCGGATCGTCGCCTTCTTGCAGGTGCCCTTCGCCCGCTGTTCAGCCGAGGAGCCTTCGGCTGTGGAGGTGTCACCGGTCGGGACGCCCGCCGAGGGATTGGCGGACGCGCAGTTCACCGCGACGACCTCGGTGACCGTGGCCTCGTGCGTCTGACGGTCGAAGCCGACCCCGGTGCGCTCATGGGCCGGGGCACCGCCCGGCCACAGGACGGCCAGCCCGACCAGGACGGCCCCGGCGAAGGGGATGAGGATCGCCGCGATGACCTTGCGGAGGTGCCGGGACACGGGTGCCGCCGGTCCGTGGCTGTGACTGTGCCCGTGGCCGACCGCGTGCCCGTGCGCGGCTGTCCGGGGCCCGGCCGTAGGGCCCTGCGCGCCCTCATGACCGTGGCCCGCCGTGTGGCCGTGTGCGTCCGGGCGCTGGTGCGAGCCCGTGTGTTCGTGCGCGTCCACATGCCCCTGGCCGTGCCCGTGCACGTGCCGGGAGGGAGCGTCGGCACCGTGCGGAGGCTCGGACGGCGGATACGGGGGCGGAGAGTTCGAGGTCACCGCCCGATCATCGCAAGAAGGAAGGGTGCCCTCTGTTCACCGCGCCAGAAAGGACGCTAGCGTGGAGGCACCTTTTGTACACGCGGGAGCTCGGAGCACCGGGCTGAGAGGGCGCTGACCTCCGTCCCAGCGATGTTCCACGTGAAACATCACCGATCACGAGTGATGTTTCACACGGAACGTCGGCAGACGGAATCCGCTGCGTCGACCGCCGAACCTGTTACCGGGTAATGCCGGCGTAGGGAGTAGGTCTCATGACCGACAAGGACGCACGCACGCCTGTCTCCACGCAGAACCCGACGGAGACGTCGGAGGCCACGGAGGCCGGGAAGTCCATCGGCTGGCACAAGGCGTATGTCGAGGGCAGCCGCCCCGACCTGCGGGTGCCGGTCCGTCAGGTGCACCTGACCAACGGGGAGTCCGTCACGCTGTACGACACGTCGGGCCCGTACACCGATCCGCTCGTCGACACCGACGTCCGCCGAGGACTGGCCCCAGTGCGCGAGAACTGGATCGTCACCCGCGGCGACACGGAGGAGTACGCGGGCCGTCCCGTCCGTCCCGAGGACGACGGAATCAAGCACACCTCGCCGCGCGGGGGCCTGCGCAACCTCGACGCCGTCTTCCCCGGCCGGCCGCGTCAGCCGCGCCGGGGCCGCGAGGGACGTGCGGTCACGCAGCTGGCGTACGCCCGCCGGGGCGAGATCACGCCCGAGATGGAGTTCGTGGCGATCCGGGAGAACGTCTCCCCCGAGGTGGTCCGCGAGGAGATCGCGGCGGGCCGCGCGGTGCTGCCGGCCAACGTCAACCATCCGGAGACCGAGCCGATGATCATCGGCAAGCGGTTCCTGGTGAAGGTCAACGCCAACATCGGCAACTCGGCGGTGACCTCCTCCATCGAGGAGGAGGTGGAGAAGATGACGTGGGCGACCCGCTGGGGCGCCGACACGGTCATGGACCTCTCCACCGGCCGCAACATCCACACCACCCGCGAGTGGGTGCTGCGCAACTCCCCCGTCCCCATCGGCACCGTGCCGCTCTACCAGGCGCTGGAGAAGGTCGACGGCAAGGCCGAGGAACTGACCTGGGAGATCTACAAGGACACGGTCGTCGAACAGGCCGAGCAGGGCGTGGACTACATGACGGTCCACGCGGGCGTCCGCCTGGCGTACGTGCCGCTCACCGCGAACCGCAAGACCGGCACCGTCTCGCGTGGCGGCTCGATCATGGCCGCGTGGTGCCTGGCGCACCACAAGGAGTCGTTCCTGTACGAGAACTTCGAGGAGCTCTGCGAGATCCTCGCCGCGTACGACGTCACGTACTCGCTCGGCGACGGGCTGCGGCCCGGGTCGATCGCGGACGCCAACGACGAGGCGCAGTTCGCGGAGCTGCGCACGCTCGGGGAGCTCAACAGGATCGCGAAGAGCTTCGACGTCCAGACGATGATCGAGGGCCCGGGACACGTCCCGATGCACAAGATCAAGGAGAACATCGACCTCCAGCAGGAGATCTGCGAGGAGGCCCCGTTCTACACGCTCGGCCCGCTGACGACGGATGTCGCCCCCGCGTACGACCACATCACCTCGGGCATCGGCGCGGCGATGATCGCCTGGTGGGGCACGGCCATGCTCTGCTACGTCACGCCCAAGGAACACCTGGGCCTGCCCAACCGGGACGACGTCAAGACCGGCGTGATCACGTACAAGATCGCGGCTCATGCCGCCGACCTGGCCAAGGGACACCCGGGTGCCCAGGAGTGGGACGACGCCTTGTCCGACGCCCGCTTCGAGTTCCGGTGGGAGGACCAGTTCAATCTGGCCCTCGACCCGGACACGGCGCGTGCGTTCCACGACGAGACCCTGCCGGCGGAGCCCGCGAAGACGGCCCACTTCTGCTCGATGTGCGGCCCGAAGTTCTGCTCGATGAAGATCTCCCAGGACATCCGCCGCGAACACGGCGGCAGCCGTTCCGAGGTCGAGGAGGGGATGGCGCAGAAGTCACGGGAGTTCGCGGCAGCGGGCAATCGCGTCTATCTGCCGATCGCGGACTGACCGGCACACCCCCGGTGCTCGACGGCCGGCCGACGACGGCTCCGCGCGCGTCGTCGGCCGGCCGTCTCCGCGGGATCGTCGCACCGGACACGCAGGCATGCGTCGGCGGACGGCGGGCAGGGGGACGCCGGCGTGGGGCGTCTCGTGTTCCGTGGGGGTGGATGGGCAGACTGGAGGCATGACAGCGAGGTCGATGAGCAAGGGTTCCAACATCTCCGTCGCGGCGCCCGTCGTGCGCGTCGAGCTCGCTTGGGGGGCCGGGCCGGGGGTGCCGGACATCGACGCGTCGGCCCTGCTCCTCACGGGGGCCGGGCGGGTGCGGGACGACGGGGACTTCGTCTTCTACAACCAGCCGCGTCACACCTCCGGGGCCGTACGGCACCTGGGGAAACGGAACACCGACGTGGCCGCCACCGACACCGTCGAGGCCGACCTGCGCTCGGTGGAGCCGGCCGTCGACCGGATCGTGCTTGCGGCGTCGGCCGACGGCGGGACGTTCGGGCAGGTGCCGGGGCTGGTGCTCCGGCTGCTGGACGCGGCGTCGGGCACCGAGCTGGCCCGCTTCGACATGGCGGCCGGGTCCGAGACCGCCTTCATCGGGGGTGAGCTGTACCGGCGGCAGGGGGCGTGGAAGTTCCGTGCCGTGGGCCAGGGGTATGCCTCCGGGCTGGCCGGACTGGCCACGGACTTCGGGATCACCGTCGACGAGCCCGGCCCGTCGGCCGCCGCCGCGACACCGCCGCCCTCGCCCGTCACCCCGTCGACCGCCGCCGCCGCGACACCGCACGACGCCCGGTCGGCTGCCGTGACACCCCCGCCGCCCCCGGCTGCGGCCCCGGCACCCCCTGTCCCCGCCTCACCGCCACCGTCCGGTGCCACCCGCCTCACCAAGGGTGAGGAGCGGCTGCCCGTCGACATGCGCAAGCGGCTGTCCCTGCGCAAGGAGCAGGTCGCGGTGAGCCTGCGCAAGCACGGGGCGAGTGAGGTCACCGCGCGCGTCATCCTGGTCCTCGACGCCTCCGGGTCCATGTCCTTCCTGTACACCAAGGGGGTCGTCGCCGATGTCGTCGAGCGGATGGCGGCGGTCGCCGCCCAGCTGGACGACGACGGGGAGATGCAGGCCTGGACGTTCGCCACGAACCCGGCCCGGCTGCCGGACCTGCGGCTCGGTGACCTTCCCGAGTGGCTGCGGCTGCACGTCCGGGTGGGGGAGATCAGTCTCTTCCGGCGCAAGCGGAAGAAGACTCTCGACCCGAGCCAGGTCGACATGCGGGACGTCGGCATCCAGAACGAGGAGCAGAAGGTCATCGCGGAGGTGCGCGCGTTCGTGCGGGACCACCCCAGCACCGACCCGACGCTGGTGCTGTTCTTCTCCGACGGTGGTGTCTACCGCAACGCCGACATCGAGACCCAGCTGCGTCAGGCCGTGGAGGAGCCCGTCTTCTGGCAGTTCGTGGGCCTCGGCCGCGCCAACTACGGCGTGCTGGAGCGCTTCGACACCCTGCCCGGGCGACGCGTCGACAACGTCGGCTTCTTCTCCGTCGACGACATCAGCACGGTCCCGGACGCGGAGCTGTACGACCGGCTGCTGTCCGAGTTCCCTCAGTGGATCAGGGCCGCCCGCGCGGCGGGTATCCTCTGACGCCCCGCGCCGCGGCCGTACGGCGGCCACCCGCCCCGCGCCCCCGGCGCGGAGACGTCCTGGTGCGAGGTCTCGGCGGGGAGGCGGCGCGGGCCGGTGAGGCCGTGACGGTTACTCCGGCTGGTGGTCCGGCCCTCCGAAGTCCGGGCTCGAGTAGTCCGGGCTGGAGTAGCTCGGCCGGGTGCCCCTGACCGACTTGTCCTCGGGGCTGGAGAAGCCCGGCCGGCCGTACCCGAGGTGCGGCATACGGCCGGCCGACGCGGGCGGCACCGTGTGCCGCAGTGCCGTGGCCCCCTTGGGATCGCTGAGCGCGTCGCGGAGGAACGGCACGATGCCCCGTTCCAGCAGGGCCTCGCGCCAGGCCTCCCGCGCCCGGGCCACCTCTCCGTCGAGCTCCCGGTACCGTCCGCCGAGCGCCGAGGGCTTGTTGCGCAGGGCGGTGAGCAGCAGACCCGTTCCGGCGACGACGATCGCGACGGCTGTGACCGCGCCGAACACCCAGCCGGTGGTGAGCATCGTGCGGGCGAACGCGGCCTTGGGGTCGAGAGTCCGCAGGATGAAGCCGACGAGCAGGAATATCGCTGCGGCGGTACCGGCCAGGACGGGCGCCAGGACGGCGACGACGGCCGCCGCCCCCGCCCCGGCCGTCTCGGCCACCTCGCCCACGGAGGCGGCGAGACCCGCCGCTCCGGCGGTCGGTTCGCCGCTGCCGGAGTCACGGACGGCAGGCGAGACCGACGGCGGTCGGCGGACCTCCTCGCGGACCTTCACGTAGTGCTGGTACTCGGTCGCGGCGGCCGCGGTGATGAGCGCGGTGGCGTTGAGCGCCATCGTGCGCAGTTGCTCCGAGTTGAGCCGCTGTCCCACAGCGGCCAGCTCCGGGTTGTGTGGTGCGGAGCGCAGCGCCTCATCGAGAATCCGCTCGTAGTCCTGGCGGTCCTCGCTCAGCAGGTGCTGCGGAACGCTGTTCATGTGCATCCCCCGATGCTCCGTAGGGCTTGGGGCTCGGCATGCTGACGAGCCGTCGGGCAGAAACGGAGGGGAGCCTGCTACGGATAAGCCGATGGTAGAGCGGTGACGGCGCGCGGTGACAGGGGGTTTACCGAAATTGCCGTCCCCGGCGTGCGGTCACGGGCCGCCGGAGAATGGCCCGCGCACCCCTTAAACGGGCAGCGGCAGTTGCCGGACCAGCAGTTTCCCGGCCATCGTCACGCCGCCGTCCATCGCGATGGCCAGACCGTCGGCGTACACGTGAGGTTCGGCCACCACGGGGCCGTTGTCGTCCTCGCCGTCCTCGGAGCCGACTTCGCCCAGCAGATACGGGATCGGGCTGTGGCCGTGAACGACCCGGGTGCCGCCGTACGTATCCAGCAGGGAGCGCACCGCTTCGGCGCCGCCCTCGTCACGGAAGGAGAACCGCTTGGTGAACTTGCGGAACAGGTCCCAGACCTCGTCGGCGTCGTTGCGGGTGAGGGTCTCGCGGATCGTGTCGTTGACCTCTTCGATGGATCGGCCGTAGTCGAGGTAGGCGGTGGTGTCGGAGTGCAGCAGCAGGTGACCGTCGACCTCCTCGACGGCGTCGAGGCGCGCCATCCACGCGAGGTGGTGGTCCTGGAGGCGGTCCATGTCGGTCTTCTGCCCGCCGTTGAGCAGCCAGGCCGCCTGGAAGGTGGCGGTGCCCGCGCCGGAGTTGACCGGTGTGTCGCCGAACCGCTTGGCGCCGAGCAGCAGCAGCTCGTGGTTGCCCATGAGGGCCTTGCAGTAGCCGCCGGCCGCTGCGGCCTCGGCGGACAGCCGCATCACCAGGTCGATGACGCCGATGCCGTCCGGGCCGCGGTCGGTGAAGTCGCCGAGGAACCACAGCCGCGCGGTGCCGGCGCACCACTGGCCCGCGGAGTCGATGAGGCCCTGCTCCTGCAGGGCGGCCACCAGCTCGTCCAGATAGCCGTGGACGTCACCGACCACGTACAGCGGGCCCTTGCCGTTGGCGGGCTGCGGGGCGGGAGCGGGCACGGGGTCGACGGTCACCTGGACAGTGTCACCCCGATTGATGACGGGGAGATCCCGCTGGGTGGGCGTGTACCCCTCCGGATAGGCCTCGTCGGCCGGTGGGACGACGTCGCCGGGGTGCGTGCTCTGGGCGTACGGACCGGTCTCGTGGACGTACGCGGGCACCCGGAAGTCGCGCAACGTCGCCGTCCGCTCCACCTCGGGTCCCTGACCGGCCCCCTGAGTCATCGACCCCTCCACCATCGCGCCGCATCTGCACCGCGTCGGACTGCCTGGTCGCAGCGGCCCGCGGTGTCGTGGGCCCATCATAGGAATGCGGATCGCGCTGTGTGATGACCCAGGGGTGGTGAATCAGAACAGGACTCCGGTTCGCCGTGGCTTTCGCCCCGTTTGCTCCGGTCTCCGGTCGTCCGGAGGCGGGTCCGTACCGGCGCTCGGCCCTCAGCGTGACCGCCTGATCCGGCCATCCTGTGATCATCCGATCATCCTGTTCCCGCATGCGCATGCGCATGCGCATGCGCCGGCCACCGGCCCAGGGCCCTCGACCCTCGGCCCCTCAGCTTCCGGCCGTCCCGCGACCGCCGGTGTCCCGCGACCGCCGGCTGTCCCGTGACCCGGCCTCCGCCGTCCGGCCCCCGGCGGCTCCAGCGGTCCGTGCCCGCACGATCGCCCCGTTCCGCTCCACGACGGCCCTCCGTTGCCATCCCCCGTTCCGCCTTCCGGTCGTCCTCGCCGCGCGCGTCCCCCTCTGGTGACCGGACCGCCTCCCCCTGGTGGCCTCGGTCCGTTCCTTCCCCGGGAACCCTCGGGCGGGCCGGGGGGCCGCCTCGCCTCACCCCTCCGGAAGCGGGGCTCCACCCCTGGTCACCCTCCCGTCGCGCCCCCGGGTGCTCACGCCCCCCGAGGGGACCGCGGAGGGCTGACCGTCGTACGCGGCGGCCGGCGCTGCGAGGAGGTGCGCACGATCAGCTCTGTCGGTATGACCTGCTCGACCGGCTGGTCGGAGTCGACCCCCTCGATGGCGTCGATCAGCAGTTGCACCACCGCGGTGCCGATCCGCCGAGGTTTCAGGGAGAGCGTCGTGACGGGCGGTTCGGTGTTCGCGTAGACGGTGGACTCGCTGCAGCAGACGAGGAGCAGGTCCTCCGGCACGCGCAGGCCGTAGCGCCGGGCCGCGGCGAGCAGGTCGGTGCCGTTGGGGTCGAACAGCCCGTAGACCGCGTCGGGGCGGTCGGGCCGGGCGAGCAGCCGGTCGGCGGCGACGGCGCCCGCGCAGGGGTCGTGCGCCGGGTAGGCCTCGTACACCGGGTCCTGGCCCACGCGCTCGCACCAGCGCAGGTACGCGGTGGTCGACAGGTGGGTGTACGTGTCGGTGGTGGTGCCGGTGAGCAGGCCGATGCGGCGGGCGCCGGCGTCGGCGAGGTGGTCGAGGATGCCGAGGACGGCGGCCTCGTGGTCGTTGTCGACCCAGGCCGTGACCGGCAGCGAACCGGCCGGGCGGCCGTCGGAGACGACGGGTAAGCCCTGGCGGACCAGCTCACTGACGACCGGGTCGTGGTCGGAGGGGTCGATGACGACCGTGCCGTCCAGGGCGACGTTGGACCACACGTCGTGGCGGGAGGTCGCGGGCAGGATGACGAGGGCGTAGCCGCGGGCGAGTGCGGCGGAGGTGGCGGCCCTCGCCATCTCGGCGAAGTACGCGAACTCCGTGAAGGTGAAAGGTTCATCCCCGTACGTCGTCACGGTCAGGCCGATGAGTCCTGACTTCCCGGTGCGGAGCGTACGGGCGGCGGCCGAGGGGCGGTACCCCAGTCTGTCGGCCACCTCGCGGACGTGGCGCCGGGTGGCGTCCGGGAGCCGGCCCTTGCCGTTGAGGGCGTCGGAGACGGTTGTGATGGACACTCCGGCGGCGGCGGCCACGTCCCTGATGCCCGCTCGACCCGGCCGGCTGCCTCGGCGTGAGGTTTCCGCGCGGCTCACCTGGTGCTTCCCTGCTGCTGTCATGGCGAGCCGATAGTAGGGCTCATCCGGTGGGGTAGGGCGGACGCATATGCACGCGTTGACAGGCACGTTTCTGCATGATCATTTAACCTCAATTGCCTGCGAAACAATGGGTGTTGAACGTTCCAATGCCAGTCCCTGACGTGTCTGTGCATGCGCGCCTGGCGAGGGTGCGATGTTGCGAAGAGGTCTCAACTCACCTGCACGGGTGATGCGCGCCACGGCGTGAACCACCGGCGCGTAGATATATGTGCGGCGCGCCCCTGGGCCGCACGCCGTTCGTACCCGTTCGGGGGATGTTGCCTGTGTTGTCACTGTGACGGACGGGAAAGCGGGAGCTGCCCTCTCCCCTATACGCAGCGGCGCCGAATCCTCATAAGGTGAGGAGTATTGGATGTCGGCGGCGGTCATGGGCCGCCGGTCTTCGCGAGGAGGACTGCGGTGAGCGAGACGAGCCCCAAGCTGCGCGCCGAGCTGGAGGGGATCCCCACCTACAAGCCGGGCAAGCCCGCCGCGGCCGACGGGCCGGTGGCGTACAAGCTGTCCTCCAACGAGAACCCCTACCCGCCCCTCCCCGGCGTGATGGAGACCGTGACGGCCGCGGCCGCCGTCTTCAACCGCTACCCGGACATGGCGTGCACCGCCCTGACGGCGGAGATCGCCGAGCGTTTCGCGGTGCCGGTGTCGCACGTGGCCACGGGCACCGGTTCGGTCGGCGTCGCCCAGCAGCTGCTGCAGGCCACCTCGGGCCCCGGCGACGAGGTGATCTACGCCTGGCGCTCCTTCGAGGCGTACCCGATCATCACGCAGATCAGCGGTGCCACCTCCGTGAAGGTGCCGCTGACCTCGGGTGACGTGCACGATCTGGAGGCGATGGCCGACGCGATCACCGACCGGACCCGGCTGATCTTCGTCTGCAACCCCAACAACCCGACCGGCACGGTGGTGCATCGGGCCGAGCTGGAGCGGTTCCTCGACCGGGTGCCCGGTGACGTCCTGGTGGTGCTGGACGAGGCCTACCGCGAGTTCATCCGGGACCCCGAGGTGCCGGACGGCTTGGAGATCTACCGGGAGCGGCCCAACGTCTGCGTGCTGCGGACCTTCTCCAAGGCCTACGGCCTCGCCGGGCTGCGCGTCGGTTTCGCCATCGCCCACGAGCCGGTGGCCGCCGCGCTGCGCAAGACGGCGGTGCCGTTCGGTGTCAGCCAGATCGCCCAGGACGCGGCGATCGCCTCACTGCGGGCCGAGGACGAGCTGATCGGGCGGGTCGGCTCCCTGGTCTGCGAGCGCAACCGGGTGATGGACGGGCTGCGCTCCCAGGGCTGGACGGTGCCCGAGTCCCAGGCCAACTTCGTGTGGCTGCGGCTGGGGGAGCGCACCGTGCCGTTCGCGCAGGCGTGCGAGCAGGCGGGTGTGGTGGTCCGGCCGTTCCCCGGCGAGGGCGTGCGGGTCACCGTCGGCGAGACGGAGGGGAACGACATCTTCCTCAAGGTGGCGGGGGACTTCCGCCAGGAGGGCTGAGAGTCCCTGCGGTTCCTGGGCGGCCGGCGGTCATCCACCGGCCGCCTTCGCGTGTCCGGGGCCGTCCGCCGAAGGGGGTTGACGTCACACGGCACCCCCCTTCCGGGTCGGAAAAGCAGTAGGTCATAATTGCTTGTGAATGTGAACGCGTTCACAAGCGCACCCGTTTCTCCCGAGATGACCGGGCGTGACGGAGGTCGCGCGACTGCTGCACCACGGCGAAGTAAGGAGCGACGACGTGGATCTGGCTCTGGCGCCGGAGACCCTGGCGCGATGGCAGTTCGGTATCACCACCGTCTACCACTTCCTCTTCGTTCCCCTGACGATCTCGCTCGCCGCCCTCGTCGCGGGGCTGCAGACCGCCTGGGTGCGGACGGAGAAGGAGAAGTACCTCAGGGCGACGAAGTTCTGGGGCAAGCTGTTCCTGATCAACATCGCGATGGGTGTCGTCACCGGCATCGTGCAGGAGTTCCAGTTCGGCATGAACTGGTCCGACTACTCACGGTTCGTCGGGGACGTCTTCGGTGCCCCGCTCGCATTCGAGGCGCTGATCGCCTTCTTCTTCGAGTCCACCTTCATCGGCCTGTGGATCTTCGGCTGGGACCGTCTGCCGAAGAAGATCCACCTGGCCTGCATCTGGATGGTCTCGATCGGCACGCTGCTGTCGGCGTACTTCATCCTCGCGGCCAACTCCTGGATGCAGCATCCGGTCGGCTACCGGATCAACGGGGAGAAGGGCCGCGCCGAGCTCACCGACTTCTGGCTGGTACTCACCCAGAACACCACGCTCAACCAGGTCTTCCACAGCTTCTCGGCGGCCTTCCTCACCGGCGGCGCCTTCATGGTGGGCATCGCGGCCTTCCACCTGATGCGCAAGAAGCACATCCCGGTGATGCGCACCTCGCTGCGGCTCGGCCTCGTCACCCTGGCGGTCGGCGGGCTGCTCACCGCGATCAGCGGCGACACCCTCGGCAAGGTCATGTACGAGCAGCAGCCGATGAAGATGGCCGCCGCCGAGGCCCTCTGGGACGGCGAGGAGCCGGCGCCCTTCTCCGTCTTCGCCTACGGCGACGTCGACAAGGGGCACAACGAGGTCGCCCTGGAGATTCCCGGCCTGCTGTCCTTCCTCGCCCACAGCGACTTCGAGTCGTACGTGCCCGGCATCAACGACACGAACAAGGAACTCCAGGAGAAGTTCGGACCCGGTGACTACAAGCCCATCGTGCCCGTCGCCTACTGGGGCTTCCGCTGGATGATCGGGTTCGGCATGGCCTCCTTCTCGGTGGGCCTGCTGGGGCTGTGGCTGACCCGGAAGAAGTTCCTGCTGCCGGCCGCGTACCGGACCGGGGAGAACGAGGTCCCGCACCTGGTGCTGCTGAAGAAGCCCCTGGGCTCCCGGCTCACCCGGCTCTACTGGCTGGCGGCGGTGTGGACGATGGCCTTCCCGCTGATCGCGAACGCCTGGGGCTGGATCTTCACCGAGATGGGCCGGCAGCCCTGGGTCGTCTACGGCGTGATGCGGACCGAGGACGCGGTCTCCCCCGGCGTGTCCCAGGCCGAGGTCATCACCTCGATGACCGCCTTCACCCTGCTCTACGCCGTCCTGGCCGTCATCGAGGTCAGGCTGCTCGTCAAGTACGTCAAGGCGGGGCCGCCCGAGCTCAGCGACTCCGACCTCAACCCGCCCACGAAGCTCGGCGGCGACGTCCGTGACGCCGACAAGCCGATGGCCTTCTCGTACTAGGCCGAGGGAGCTGCACTGTCATGGAACTGCACGACGTCTGGTTCGTCCTGATCGCCGTCCTGTGGACCGGCTATTTCTTCCTGGAGGGCTTCGACTTCGGGGTCGGTGTCCTGACCAGGCTGCTGGCCCGCGACCGGGCCGAGAAGCGGGTACTCATCAACACCATCGGGCCCGTGTGGGACGGCAACGAGGTCTGGCTGCTCACGGCCGGCGGCGCGACCTTCGCGGCCTTCCCCGAGTGGTACGCCACCCTCTTCTCCGGCTTCTACCTGCCGCTGCTGGTCATCCTGATCTGCCTGATCGTCCGGGGTGTCGCCTTCGAGTACCGGGCGAAGCGGCCCGAGGAGAACTGGCAGCGCAACTGGGAGACGGCGATCTTCTGGACCTCGCTGCTCCCGGCGTTCCTGTGGGGCGTCGCCTTCGGAAACATCGTGCGCGGGGTCAAGATCGACGCCGAGTTCGAGTACGTGGGCAGCGTCTGGGACCTGCTCAACCCGTACGCCCTGCTGGGCGGTCTGGTCACGCTGACCCTGTTCACCTTCCACGGCACGGTGTTCACGGCCCTCAAGACGGTCGGGGACATCCGGGAGAGGGCACGGAAGCTGGCCCTGCGCGTGGGACTCGTCACCGCCGCGCTGGCCCTGGTCTTCATGCTGTGGACGCAGGCCGACAACGGGGACGGTGCGAGCCTGATCGCCCTGGTCGTGGCGGTCGCCTCGCTGATCGCTGCCCTGGTGGCCAATCAGGCGGGACGCGAGGGATGGTCGTTCACCCTGTCCGGCGTCACCATCGTGGCCGCGGTGGCCATGCTCTTCCTGACGCTCTTCCCGAACGTCATGCCGTCCACGCTGGACGCGGAGTGGAGCCTGACCGTCACCAACGCCTCCTCCAGCCCCTACACCCTGAAGATCATGACCTGGCTTGCGGTCATCGCCACACCGCTGGTGCTGGTCTACCAGGGCTGGACCTACTGGGTCTTCCGCAAGCGGATCGGCACCCAGCACATCGCCGATCCTGTGCACTGAGGTGTGTTTCACGTGAAACCAATCGACCCTCGCCTTGTCCGGTACGCGCGTGCCACCCGGGGCTTCCTCGCCGTGGTCATCGGCCTCGGGGCCGTCGGAGCGGGGCTGGTCGTCGCCCAGGCCATGCTCATCGCCGAGATCGTGGTCGGCTCCTTCCAGGACGGCCGGTCCGTCGGTGAGCTGCGCACACCGCTGCTGCTGCTCGTCGCGGTCGCGGCCGGCCGCGGGCTGGCCGGCTGGCTGACCGAACGTGCCGCGCACCGGGCGAGCGCCGCCGTGAAGTCGGAGCTGCGGGGACGGCTGCTGGAGCGGGCCACGGCGCTGGGGCCGGGGTGGCTGGACGGGCAGCGCACCGGGTCACTGGTCACCCTGGCGACCCGGGGCGTCGACGCCCTCGACGGCTACTTCTCGCGCTACCTGCCCCAGCTGGGGCTCGCGGTGGTCGTGCCGGCGGCCGTCCTGGCGCGGATCGTCACCGAGGAGTGGGTCTCGGCGGCGATCATCGTGGGCACCCTGCCGCTCATCCCCGTCTTCATGGTGCTGATCGGCTGGGCCACGCAGAACCGGATGGACCGTCAGTGGGTGCTGTTGTCCCGCCTGTCCGGGCACTTCCTGGACGTCGTCGCCGGGCTGCCCACGCTGAAGGTGTTCGGCCGGGCCAAGGCCCAGGCCGAGTCGATCCGCAGGATCACCGACGAGTACCGGCGGGCGACCCTGCGGACACTGCGGATCGCCTTCATCTCGTCGTTCGCGCTGGAACTGCTCGCCACCCTCTCGGTGGCGCTGGTCGCCGTGACCATCGGCATGCGCCTTGTGTACGGCGAGCTGGACCTGTACACCGGTCTGCTCATCCTCATCCTGGCGCCGGAGGCGTATCTGCCGCTGCGCCAGGTCGGGGCCCAGTACCACGCGGCGGCCGAGGGGCTCGGGGCGGCCGAGGAGATCTTCACGGTGCTGGAGACACCCCTCCCTGCCGCCGGGAAGGGCGCGGTGCCGCAGGGCGCCGTCTCCTTCGAGAACGTGACGGTCCGGTACCCCGGCCGGCGCACGGACGCCGTGACGGACGTGTCCTTCACCGTCGCCCCCGGCGAGACGGTCGCCCTCGTCGGGCCGAGCGGAGCCGGCAAGTCGACCCTGCTGAACGTACTGCTGGGCTTCGTCCGCCCCGACGCGGGACGGGTGAGGGTCGGCGGCGCCGATTTCACCGGACTCGACCTCGCCGAGTGGCACCGCCACATCGCCTGGGTGCCGCAACGGCCGCATCTGTACGCCGGGACGATCGCCGAGAACGTACGGCTGGCCCGTCCCGACGCGGACGACGACGCGGTGCGGCGGGCCCTGCGGGACGCGGGCGCGCTGGACTTCGTGAACGCCCTGCCCGACGGGGCCGGCACCGTGCTGGGCGAGGACGGCACGGGACTCTCCGCCGGACAACGGCAGCGCCTCGCGCTGGCACGGGCGTTCCTCGCGGACCGGCCGGTGCTGCTGCTCGACGAGCCGACGGCCGCCCTGGACGGTGCCACGGAGGCCGAGGTCGTGGCCGCCGTGCGGAGGCTGACGGCCGGCCGGACGGTACTGCTGGTCGTGCACCGGCCGGCGCTGCTCGCGGTCGCGGACCGGGTGGTCCGGCTGACGGCACCCGATGCCGCAGAGGCTCCCGACGAGTCTGAGCCCACGACGGCCGGTGCCGTGGCGGGCACCGCCGCGGTGGGGGTCGCCATGGAGCACGCACCGGCGGGCGACGGCCGGCCGGGCGTCGACCCGGCGTCGCAGCACAGCCCCGCTCGGGCACCCCACCCGACGGGGAACGACCCCTTGCCGCAAGACGCCTCCGGGAGCCGCGTACTCACTCGGGTCCGGGCCCTGTCCGGCGCCCGGCGGGGGCGGATCACGCTCGCGCTGTTCCTCGGCACGCTCGCCCTGGGCAGCGCCGTCGGGCTCATGGCGACGTCCGGATGGCTCATCTCCCGGGCCTCGGAACAGCCGCCCGTGCTCTACCTGATGATGGCCGTCACCGCGACGCGGGCCTTCGGTATCGGCCGGGCCGTGTTTCGGTACGCCGAGCGGCTGGTGTCCCACGACGCCGTCCTGCGCATGCTGGCGGACACCCGGGTCGCGGTGTACCGGCGGCTGGAGCGGCTGGCGCCCGCCGGCCTGCGCGGTACCCGCCGGGGCGATCTGCTGACCCGGCTGGTCTCCGACGTGGACGCGCTCCAGGACTACTGGCTGCGCTGGCTGCTGCCGGCCGGTGCCGCCGTCGCGGTTTCCGCCCTGTCTGTCGGCTTCACCGCGTGGCTGCTGCCCGAGGCCGGTGCGGTGCTCGCGGCCGGGCTGCTGGCGGCGGGCGTCGGTGTCCCCTTGCTCACCGCTGCCGTCGCCCGGCACACCGAGCGCAGGCTGGCACCGGCTCGCGGCGTTCTCGCCACCCGGGTCACCGACCTGCTCACCGGCACCCCCGAGCTGACCGTCGCCGGCGCCCTGTCCGCGCGGTCCGCCGAGACCCGCGGGGCCGACGGCATCCTCACCCGCATCGCCTCGCGGTCCGCCGCCGCCACCGGGCTCGGTGACGGGCTCACCGCGCTGATCTCCGGTCTGACCGTGGCGGCCGCCGCCCTCGTCGGGGTGCAGGGCGTGGCGTCCGGCCGGCTCGACGGTGTGGCCCTGGCGGTGGTGGTCCTCACCCCGCTGGCCGCGTTCGAGGCGGTTCTCGGGATGCCGCTCGCCGTGCGGTACCGGCAGCGGGTGCGCCGCAGCGCCGAGCGCGTGTACGAGGTCCTGGACGCCCCGGCGCCGGTGCGTGAGCCCGCCACGCCCCGGCAGGCCCCCGCGTCACCGTTCCCGCTCAGTCTCAAGGGGCTCTCGGCCCGCCATCCCGGGCAGGACCGGGACGCGCTCGCGGGGCTGGACCTGACGCTGGAGCGGGGGCGCCGCGTCGCGGTGGTGGGTCCCTCCGGGTCCGGCAAGACCACGCTGGCCCAGGTGCTGCTGCGGTTCCTGGACCCGGCCGCCGGCAGCTACACGCTCGCGGGTGTGGACGCGTACGCCCTGGACGGGGACGACGTGCGGCGGCTGGTCGGTCTGTGCGCGCAGGACGCGCACCTGTTCAACAGCTCCGTCCGGGAGAACCTGCTGCTGGCCAGGAAGGGCGCGACCGAGCACGAGCTTCGCGACGCCCTCCGCCGGGCCCGGCTGCTGGAGTGGGTCGACGGGCTGCCCGACGGGCTGGACACGCTCGTCGGCGAGCACGGCGCCCGGCTCTCCGGCGGCCAGCGGCAGCGGCTCGCCCTGGCGAGGGCCCTGCTCGCCGACTTCCCCGTGCTGGTCCTGGACGAGCCCGCCGAGCACCTCGACCTGCCGACCGCCGACGCCCTCACCGCCGACCTGCTGGCCGCCACCGAGGGCCGCACGACGGTGCTCGTCACCCACCGGCTGGCCGGCCTGGAGGCGGTGGACGAGGTGATCGTGCTGGACGGCGGACGGGTGGCGCAGCGCGGGACGTACGCGGAACTCGTCTCCGCCGAGGGGCCGTTGCGAGACATGGCACTGCGGGAGGAGGCGGCGGGAGCACTGGTGGCGACGTCGTAGCCGGCGCTCGCACACGCAGGAGGGGGCCGTCCCGACGGTGCGTCGGGACGGCCCCCTCCGACACGTCAGACGAGCCAGCCCACGAGGTGGACGACACCGGCGAGCAGCTCGGTCAGAACGTTCATGGCAGATCCTCCTGTGTGTGCATCGCGTGCGTGGGACTACGCACGCTCCACGCGCCGAAGCGCGCGGGGGACATGCACAAGCCCTCGGTCTGCAGCCCGTTGCTTGCGCGCTACAAGAATCACCGAGCCACTCGGGCCTCCGCAGGCACACGGGTATCAGGCACCCGATCTGAGGAGTGTCTGACCCCCAGTTCGATTCTCAAGAGCGGTTGTCGAGGTGGCAGGTTGACGTGCCGTCAGCGACTCAGGACGCCCGGGAAGTCGTCGAAGCATCCGTCCGGGGGTGTGTCCTCCCCCATGTGTACGACGTGAACGAGCCTCTCGCCCCGGGGCGGGGCCAGGATCACAGTCATGCGTCTCACCCGCCGCCGTCCGCTGCTCGTCGCCGTGCTGTTCTGCGCGCTCGCCGTGCTCGCGGCCCGGCCCGCCGACGGTGACCACGCACCCGGACACGGATCCTCCTCCGTCAGCGGCGAGGTGGCGCGGCTGTACGAAGAGGCGGCGAAGGCCACCGAACAGTACGAGGCCGGACGGGAGGAGGCCGAGAAGCAGCGCGCCAGGGCGCAGGAACTGGAGGAGCGGCTCGACGGTGAACGACGGGAGACGGCAGCACTCCACGAGGACCTGGGCCGGATCGCCCGCTCCCAGTACCGGGACGGCGGCGGGCTGCCGCTCACCGCGCACATGCTCCTCGCGGACGACCCCGACCAGATGATGCGCGGTCAGCGCGTCGTCCAGCAGGCGGAGACGACGCTGGACCAGGCGCTCGAACGCAGCCGGAAGGCCGAGGCCGAACTGGCACGGGACGAGGCGGAGGCCGCGGCGGCGTGGAAGAAGCTGGAGGAACGCAACGAGGAACTCGCCACCTTGAAGCAGGACATCGAGCAGAAGCTGGAGACGGCGCGGTGGCGGCTCCAGGGTGAGGCGGACGCCTCCGTGGCGGCGGGCGCCTGCCGCGGCGCCGTCCGGCTCGACCAGCCGCCGACAGGGTTCACCACCCGGTGGGTGGCTCCGGTGGAGACCTACGAGCTGTCCGCCTCCTACGGCAGCGGCGGCGCGCGCTGGGCGAAGCGGCACACCGGGCAGGACTTCGCGGTGCCGATCGGGACGCCGGTGCGCGCCGTGGGCGACGGCAGGGTGGTGAAGGTGTCCTGCGGCGGCGCCTTCGGCATCGAGATCGTGGTCGAGCACGCGGGCGGCTACTACACCCAGTACGCGCATCTGGCCGCCGTCGCCGTGGACCAGGGGGACCGGGTGTCACCCGGGCAGTGGATCGGCCAGTCCGGCACCAGCGGCAACTCCACGGGCCCGCACCTGCACTTCGAGGTGCGGGTCACTCCGGAGATGGGGTCCGCCGTGGACCCCGTGCAGTGGCTGTCGGGGCGCGGGGTGCCCCTCTGAACGGCCGGCCGGGGCCGGGGTACGGTCCCGGCGCCGGCCGCTACCTCCGCTCGTTCAGCAGCTGCTCGATCACCACGGCCACGCCGTCGTCGTTGTTGGCGACGGTGCGTCCCGAGGCGGCGGCGAGCACGTCCGGGTGGGCGTTGCCCATCGCGTAGGAGCGGCCCGCCCAGGTCAGCATCTCGACGTCGTTCGGCATGTCCCCGAAGGCGACGACCTCCTCGTGCGAGATGCCGCGTTCGGCGCAGCACAGCGCGAGGGTGCTGGCCTTGGAGACGCCGGGGCCGCTGATCTCCAACAGGGCGCTGGGGCTGGAGCGGGTGACGGTGGCGCGCTCGCCGATGGCGAGCCGGGCCAGCGTGAGAAACGCGTCGGGGTCGAGCTCGGGGTGGTAGGCGAGGATCTTGAGCACCGGTTCGCCGGCGGCGGGGGCATCCGGGCCCAGCAGCTCCTCGGCGGGCGCCAGGTTGTCCGGGACCTCCATGTGCAGCTTCGGGTACGCCGGCTCCTGGTGGAAGCCGAAGGTCTGCTCGACGGCGTACACCGTGCCCGGGGCGGCATCACGCAGCAGGCGCACCGCGTCCAGCGCGTTGCCGCGGGGCAGCTCGCGCACCTTGACGAAGCGGTGCGCGCCGGGGCCGCCGTGCAGGTCGACGACGGCCGCGCCGTTGCCGCAGATGGCGAGACCGTGTCCGTGCACATGGTCGCTGACCACGTCCATCCAGCGGGCGGGGCGGCCGGTCACGAAGAAGACCTCGACGCCCGCCTCCTCGGCGGCCGCCAGCGCGGCGACGGTCCGCGGGGACACCGACTTGTCGTCGCGCAGCAAGGTGCCGTCGAGGTCGGTGGCGATGAGCCGCGGTGGGGTGGTGGCGGCCAGGGACTCGGGCTCTCGGATCGCTGAGGTCACCCGGCCATTGTCCCGCATATGCCCGCACGACCGTGCGGGACTCCGCACATCTGAGTGATTACCGACGTCACCAGCGGCTTCGCGCTCCGCATCGGACGGGCGGCACCGTCCGTCGGTCACCGCAGCTGCGCCGGAGCTTCCATGGCGATGCGTTCGAAGACCTTCTGGTCCGCGGCGAAGTCGGAGTCCGGGATGGGCCAGTGGAGCACGATCTCGTTGATGCCCAGCTCGACGTGGCGGCCCGCGAAGTCCACGAAGGCGTCCAAGGACTCCAGTGGACGCCCTCGGTCCGGCGTGAAGCCGGTGAGCAGGATCTTGTCCAGCCCGGTGACGTCGCGGCCGGTCTCGGCGCAGGCGTCGGCGAGTTTCTCCGCCTGTCCGCGAATGGCCTGAACCGACTGCTCGGGCGTGCCCTCCTCGTACAGCCTCGGGTCGCCCGTCGTCACCCACGCCTGCCCGTAGAGGGCCGCGAGCCGCAGTCCGCGCGGCCCGGTGGCCGCCACCGCGAACGGCAGCCGGGGGCGCTGGACGCAGCCGGGGATGTTGCGTGCCTCGTGCGCCGCGTAGAAGTCGCCCTCGTACGACACGGCGTCCTCGGTGAGCAGCCGGTCGAGCAGGGGGACGAACTCGCCGAAGCGGTCGGCGCGCTCGCGCGGGGTCCACGGCTCCTGGCCCAGGGCGGTGGCGTCGAAACCGGTACCGCCCGCACCGATGCCGAGGGTGACGCGGCCGCCTGAGATGTCGTCCAGGGAGATGAGCTCCTTGGCGAGGGTGACCGGGTGCCGGAAGTTGGGCGAGGTGACCAGCGTTCCCAGGCGCATGCGCTCGGTGACGCCGGCGGCGGCGGTGAGGGTCGGGACGGCGCCGAACCACGGCCCGTCGCGGAAGCTGCGCCAGGACAGGTGGTCGTACGTGTACCCCGCGTGGAAGCCCAGCTCCTCGGCCCGGACCCAGGTGGAACGGGTGCCCTCGTGCCAGCGGCGGTACGGGAGGATCACGGTGCTCAGACGCAGGCTCATGCCACCGAGCCTAAGCGGCGCGACCGGTTTCACGTGAAACGCTCCGCACCCCCGCGTGCGTCATGCACCGCGCCGCTCACGCCACCCGGGCGGCCCGCCACATCATGAGCTCGCCACGCTTCCGCGCCTCTCACGGCCCCGGGCCCACACGCCCCGTCCGGACGTCCTCACCGCACCCGTGCGCTCAGCCACGGGGTGAGGACGAGCAGGGGAATGAACTCCTTGTGCGTGCGGTCCCCCGGCAGCGGCACGACCAGGAAGTGGCCCGGCGGGAAACGGCGGGCCTTGACGTAGGCCAGACCGTCGAACAGGGACCGCAGGAAGGCGGGGACGTCGTCGCGGAGGACGTCGGGACATTCGACGCCCTCGACGTCGATCAGCGCGTCGTCGTCCGGGTAGAGACGGACCCGCACCCGGGGCAGACCGCCGAACTCGACGTACGCCTCGTGCGGCAGGGAGCCGTCGGGGTCGGTGGTCACCCCGACCCCGGCCGCGGTGCGGCGCGAGGTCTGGTCCGCCCCGATGTCGTGGGTGACCTCGATCGCGCGTCCGTACCGGTCGGCGAGGGTCCGGAGGGCGGTGACGGCGGCCTCGGTGGTCGGCAGGTGGTCCATGCCATCGATCATGGCCTACCGGCCCTCGGGGAGGCGCAGATAGCGGCTCGGCACGGCCTCCGTCAGCCAGACGCCGTTGGCGCTGACCTGGAAGACATGACCGTCGCGGTGCATGGCGCCCGCGTCGACCGTCAGCACCACCGGCCGACCCCTTCGGGCGCCGACGCGGGTCGCCGTCTCCCGGTCGGCGGAAAGGTGCACCGCGTGCCGGTTCATGGGCCGCAGTCCCTCGGCGCGGATCGCCTCCAGGTTCCGGGCGACGGTGCCGTGGTAGAGCCACGCGGGCGGAACGGCCGGCGGCAGCTGGAGGTCCACGGCGATGCTGTGCCCCTGACTGGCGCGGATCCGGGTGCCTTCGACGGCGAAGCGCCGCTTGTCGTTGGCGGCGACGACATGGTCCAGCTCCTCCCGCGAGAACGGGAAGCCGTGCGCGGAGGCCGCGGCGAGCAGGCTGTCGATCTCGACCCAGCCGGCCGCGTCGGGTGTCAGCCCGATCCGCCCCGGCTGGTGGCGCAGATGCCTGGCGATGTACTTCGACACCTGAACGGTGCGTCTTTCGTTCATCTGTTCAGACTGCCGGGAGAGACGCGCGTCACGCGATCGATTTACTTCCGAAGGTTTGATCCACAGATAACTGAGGTTATCCACAGCGGAACGGCCCCTTCTGTGGACAACTACCCGCGACGCGGTGCCTCGCTCACATGGGCGGCTTCACCCGCGCGACCCGCCGCAGCGCCCCCGGCATCCACCGCGCCAGGGCGTACGCGGTCCGCGCCTCCGGGGTCACCGGTACGACGGCCTCGTCGCGCACCACCGCCCGCAGGATCGCGGCGGCGACCTTCTCGGGCGGGTAGTTGCGCAGCCCGTACAGCCGCGCCGTCCTCCGCCGCCTGCGCCGCTCCTCCTCGGCGTCCGTCCCCGCGAAGCGCGCGGTGGAGGTGATCGCCGTGTTGACGAACCCCGGGCAGACCGCCGTCACGCCGATCCGCCGCCCGGCCAGCTCCGCGCGCAGGGACTCGCTGAGCATCAGCACCGCCGCCTTGGACGCCCCGTAGGCGGGCAGTGCCCGGGACGGCTGGAACGCGGCCGCGGAGGCGACGTTGACGATGTGACCGCCCTGCCCCCGCTCGGCCATCCGCCTGCCGAAGTACAGGCAGCCGTGGATCACGCCCCACAGGTTGACGTCGAGGACCCGCTTCCAGTCCTCCGTCGTGGTGTCGAAGAAGGAGCCGCCCAGCCCGACGCCCGCGTTGTTCACCAGCACGTCCACCACCCCGTGCTCGGCGGTGACCCGCTCGGCGAGCTTCTCCACGGCCCGCTCGTCGGACACGTCCGCCGTCTCCGCCCAGGCCGCCGCGGCGCCGCGCACGCGGGCCTCCTCGGCGGTGCGGACCGCGGCGCCGGTGTCCCGGTCGACCGCCACCACGCGCGCGCCCGCCTCGGCGAAAGCGAGCGCGGTGGCCCGCCCGATGCCGCTCCCGGCGCCCGTGACCAGCACCAGCCGCCCGGCGAACCGGTCGGCGTACCGGCCTCGGGGAGCCGCATCCGGCCGCCCGCCCTCGACGGACGTCACGAAGTCGGTGATCCAGGTGACCAGCTGGTCGGGCCGGCTGCGCGGCACCCAGTGGCCGGACGGCAGCGTGCGCCGGGTCAGCCGGGGCGCCCACTCCTCCAGGCCGTCGTGGAGCCGCTCGGAGAGGAACCGGTCCGCGAGCGGCGTGACAAGCTGCACGGGCGCGTGCGCGTAGGCGTCGGGACGCGGGTCGCGCAGCCTCGGCCGCACGTTGTCCCGGTAGAGCCAGGCGCCGTGCGCGGCGTCCGACGGCAGGGAGGAGGTGGGGTAGTCGTCGCCCGGCACCCGCTCCATGCGCCGCAGCAGCCGCGGCCAGCGCCGGCCGAGCGGGCCGCGCCAGGCCAACTCGGGGAGCACCGGCGTGTGCAGGGCGTAGACGTACCAGGACCGGGCCCCCTGGCCCAGCAGCTGGACGGCCCGGCGCGGGGTCGGCCGCGCCAGCCTGCGCCTGATCCAGTGCCCGAAGTGGTCGAGCGAGGGACCCGAGACCGAGGTGAAGGACGCGATCCGCCCCTGTGCACGGGCCACGGTGACGAACTCCCAGGCCTGCACCGACCCCCAGTCGTGCCCCACCAGGTGCACCGGGGCGTCCGGGCTGACCGCGTCCGCCACGGCCAGGAAGTCATCGGTCAGCTTCTCCAGCGTGAAACCGCCACGCAGCGGACGCGGCGCCGTGGAACAGCCGTGCCCCCGGACGTCGTAGGCCACCACGTGGAACCGCTCGGCCAGACGCGGCGCGACCCGCGACCACACCTCCTTGCTGTCCGGGTAGCCGTGCACCAGGACGACCGTGGGGCGGCCGGGATCACCCAGCTCGGCCACGCACAGCTCGACCCCGCCGGTGAGCACCCGGCGCTCCCGCGCACCCTCGATTCCCGTCACACCGGCGAATCTCGCAGCTGTTAGAGGACCCGTCAACAGCGCACCCCGAGCTGTGCATAACTCTCAGGCAGGGCGTCCCCTACGGGCGCGTACGACTCCAGGGGGACCCCAAGACGGCCCCGCGGTCTGACGACCGCAGTGGTACGGGTCACTACCGTCATGGATGTGACTGTGATCGCGACCGAAAGCCTGAGCAAGCGGTTCCCCCGGGTGACCGCTCTTGACCGGCTCTCCGTGGACGTCGGGCCCGGTGTGACCGGACTCGTCGGAGCCAATGGAGCCGGCAAGTCCACGTTGATCAAGATCCTGCTGGGTCTGTCCCCCGCCACGGAGGGCCGCGCCGCAGTGCTCGGCCTCGACGTCGCCACCGAGGGAGCCGCCATCCGGGAACGGGTCGGCTACATGCCGGAGCACGACTGCCTGCCACCGGACGTCTCGGCCACCGAGTTCGTCGTCCACATGGCGCGCATGTCCGGCCTGCCGCCCACCGCCGCGCGCGAACGCACCGCGGACACCCTGCGCCACGTCGGCCTGTACGAGGAGCGCTACCGCCCCATCGGCGGCTACTCCACCGGCATGAAGCAGCGGGTGAAGCTCGCGCAGGCCCTGGTGCACGACCCGCAGCTGGTCTTCCTGGACGAGCCCACCAACGGCCTCGACCCGGTCGGCCGCGACGAGATGCTCGGCCTGATCCGCCGCATCCACACGGACTTCGGCATCTCGGTCCTGGTCACCTCCCACCTGCTGGGCGAACTCGAACGCACCTGCGACCACGTCGTCGTCGTGGACGGCGGCAAGCTGCTGCGCTCCAGCTCCACCCGGGACTTCACCCAGACCACCACGACCCTCGCGATCGAGGTCACCGACACCGACGAGCACCCCGACGGCACCCGCGCGGTACGCGAGGCGCTCCACGCGCGCGGAGTGACCGCCCAGGACGGCGGCGGACTGCCGGGCGCCGGGCACATCCTGCTGCTCACCGCGCAGGGCGAGGACACCTACGACCTGGTCCGGGACGTGATCGCGGACCTGGGCCTCGGCCTGGTGCGCATGGAACAGCGGCGGCACCAGATCGCCGAGGTCTTCACGAACGACGCGGACGACGCGCAGCGGAAGGAGGCGGTCGGCCATGGCGGCTGAGCAGTCCTTGCAGGCACCAGTCACCCCGTCGGGTGACACCCGTATCCACAACATCGGCTACCGCTCCTACGACGGACCGCGCCTCGGCCGCTCGTACGCCAGGCTCTCGCTGTACTCGCAGTCCCTGCGCGGCGCCTACGGCCTCGGCCGCTCGGTGAAGTCCAAGGTGCTGCCGATGCTGCTGTTCGTGGTGATGTGCGTGCCCGCCGCGATCATGGTGGCCGTCGCGGTCGCCACCAAGGCGAACGACCTGCCGCTCGACTACACGCGCTACGCGATCGTCATGCAGGCCGTCATCAGCCTGTACGTCGCCTCGCAGGCACCCCAGTCGGTCTCCCGTGACCTGCGCTTCAAGACGGTGCCGCTGTACTTCTCGCGGCCCATCGAGACCGCCGACTACGTCCGCGCCAAGTACGCCGCGCTGGCCTCCGCCCTGTTCGTCCTGACCGCGGCGCCGCTGCTGGTGCTGTACGTCGGGGCGCTCCTGGCCAAGCTCGACTTCACCGACCAGACCAAGGGATTCGCACAGGGACTGGTGTCCGTGGCCCTGCTCTCACTGCTCTTCGCCGGCATCGGCCTGGTCATCGCGTCGGTCACGCCGCGCCGCGGTTTCGGCATCGCCGCCGTGATCGCCGTCCTGACCATCTCCTACGGCGCGGTCTCCACCCTCCAGGCGATCGCGGAGGTGCAGAACAGCGGCGACGGCATCGCCTGGATCGGCCTGTTCTCGCCGATCACCCTGATCGACGGGGTCCAGTCCGCCTTCCTGGGCGCGGCCTCCGCCTTCCCGGGCGGCGTGGGCCCGACCGACGCCGAGGGCGTGGTCTACCTCCTGTTCACCCTCGGCCTGATCGCCGCCAGCTACGGCCTCCTGGTGCGCCGCTACAAGAAGGTGGGGCTGTGACAACCCTCAGCATCGACCACGTCTCCCGCTGGTTCGGCAACGTGGTCGCCGTCAACGACGTCACCATGACCATCGGACCCGGCGTCACCGGCCTGCTCGGCCCCAACGGCGCCGGCAAGTCCACCCTCATCAACATGATGGGCGGCTTCCTCGCCCCCTCCACCGGCACCGTCACCCTCGACGGCGAGCAGGTGTGGCGGAACGAGAAGATCTACCGGCACATCGGCATCGTCCCCGAGCGCGAGGCGATGTACGACTTCCTCACCGGCCGCGAGTTCGTCCTCGCCAACGCCGAGCTGCACGGCCTGGGCGCCAAGGCCGCCCAGAAGGCGCTGGCCACGGTGGAGATGGAGTACGCGCAGGACCGCAAGATCGCCACCTACTCCAAGGGCATGCGGCAGCGCGTGAAGATGGCCTCCGCGCTGGTCCACGACCCCTCACTGCTCCTGCTGGACGAGCCCTTCAACGGCATGGACCCGCGTCAGCGCATGCAGCTGATGGACCTGCTGCGGCGGATGGGCGACGAGGGCCGCACCGTGCTGTTCTCCTCGCACATCCTCGAAGAGGTCGAGCAGCTCGCCTGGCACATCGAGGTCGTCGTCGCCGGCCGGCACGCGGCCAGCGGCGACTTCCGGCGGATCCGCCGCCTGATGACGGACCGCCCGCACCGCTACCTGGTGCGCTCCAGCGACGACCGCGCCCTCGCGGCCGCGCTGATCGCCGACCCGTCCACGGCCGGCATCGAGGTGGACGTCACGGAGGGTGCCCTGCGCATCCAGGCCGTCGACTTCGGCCGCTTCACCGCGCTGCTGCCGAAGGTCGCGAGGGAGCACGGCATCCGCCTGCTCACGGTCTCGCCGTCCGACGAGTCCCTCGAGTCCGTGTTCTCGTACCTGGTCGCGGCGTAGGAGGCCCTGATGTACGACCCCACAGTCGCCCGGCTCACGTACCGGGCCCTGCTCGGCCGACGCCGGGCCCTCATCCTGGGCGCACTGCCCCTGCTGCTGATCGTCATCTCGCTGGCGGTGCGAGCCCTCGCGGGCGCCGACGACCAGACCGCCGCCGACATCCTCGGCGGGCTGGCGCTCGCCACGATGGTGCCGATCATCGGAGTCATCGCGGGCACCGGGGCGATCGGCCCCGAGATCGACGACGGCTCGGTGGTGTACCTGCTGTCCAAGCCGATCAAGCGGCCCACGATCATCTACACGAAGCTGATCGTCGCCGTCGCCGTCACCATGGTGTTCTCCGCGGTGCCGACGCTGATCGCGGGCTTCATCCTGAACGGCAACGGCCAGCAGGTCGCGGTCGCCTACACGGTGGCGGCGCTGGTCGCCTCCATCGCTTACGCGGCGCTGTTCCTGCTGCTCGGCACGGTCTCGCGGCACGCCGTGGTCTTCGGACTGGTCTACGCGCTGATCTGGGAGGCGCTGTTCGGCTCCCTGGTGCCCGGCGCGCGCACGCTGAGCGTCCAGCAGTGGGCGCTGGCCGTGGCGGAGAAGGTGTCCGGCGGTGACCTGGTCACCTCGGACGTGGGCCTGACGACGGCGACGGTCGCGCTGGCCGCCGTCACCGTGCTGGCCACCTGGTACGCGGGTCAGAAGCTGCGCACGCTGACGCTCGCCGGCGAGGAGTGAGGGGCGCACGCCCCACGGTGTACGAGGGCGGTGCCGCCAGGAAGGCGGTGCCGCCCTCCGCCGTGTCCGGTGCCGGTCGTCCGGCGTTCGTCCGGTGCCGCTTTATTCGGTGGCGCTTTATTCGGTGGCGCCGGGCGGGCGCGGCCGGGCAGAGTGAGGGTGTCCGCATCGCCGGGAACGTCCGGCGACCGTGTGCCGGGAGAGGAGCGGGACGATGCCCATGCACGGCAGTACGTTCTGCTCCCGTCGGGGCAGTCCGCAGCGGACTCCGGAGTAATCCCTACTGCTCCGTCGAGTCCGCTCCGCACCGGGACCGCCCGGGGCGGCCGCTTCGAGCGCGCGCATCCGTGACGCGTGGGCCGCCCACCCGGAGGATTGGCCGAGTGGCAAGGCACCGGCTTGACCCAAGCCGTGGTCGGGTGAGAGCCCGCGCACGTTCGATCCGTGCATCCTCCGCCGAACGCCGAACGCCGAACGCCGAACGCCGAACGCCGAACGCCGAACGCCGAACGCCGAACGCCGAACGCCGAACGCCGAACGCCGAACGCCTACGTCAGCCCAGCAGGCGCTCCAGCACGACCGCGATGCCGTCCTCCTCGTTGGAGGCCGTCACCTCGTCGGCCACCGCCCGCAGCTCCCGGTGGGCGTTGGCCATGGCCACACCGTGGCCGGACCAGGCGAACATCGGGATGTCGTTGGGCATGTCGCCGAAGGCGATCGTCTCCGCCGCCTTCACGCCCAGCCGGCGCGCGGCCAGCGACAGTCCCGTCGCCTTCGACAGCCCGAGCGGCAGCAGCTCGACGATGCCCTCGCCGGCCATCACCACCGTGACGAAACCGCCCGCGGTGCGCTCCGCCGCCTCGGCCAGCTCGTCCGAGCTCAGCTCCGGATGCTGGATGTACAGCTTGTTCAGCGGGGCCGCCCACAGGTCGGAGGCGTCGGTGAACGGCGTCGCCGGCAACGAGCCGATGACGTCGTAGCCCGGCCCGACCAGCACCTCGCCGTCCAGCCCGTCCCGGCTCGCCGCCAGGTGCAGCGGACCGACCTCCGCCTCGATCTTGGCGAGCGCCACCCCGGCCAGCTGCCGGTCGAGCGTCACGGAGGTGAGCAGGCGGCCCGCCCCAGCGTCGTAGACCTGGGCGCCCTGGCCGCAGACGGCCAGGCCCTCGTAGCCGAGGTCCTCGAGGATCGGACGGGTCCAGGGCACCGCGCGCCCGGTGACGACGATGTGCGCGGCACCCGCCGCGGCGGCCGCGGCGAGTGCGCCACGGGTCCGGCCGGAGACCGTGTGGTCGTCACGCAGCAGCGTGCCGTCGAGGTCGGTCGCGACGAGCCGGTACGGGAAGGCGGACGGAGAGGCGCTCACTTGGTGACCGGCTCCAGGATCTCCCGGCCGCCCAGGTAGGGACGCAGCACCTCGGGCACGCGCACCGAGCCGTCGGCCTGCTGGTGGTTCTCAAGGATCGCCACGATGGTGCGCGGCACGGCGCACAGCGTGCCGTTGAGCGTGGCCAGCGGGCGTACCTTCTTGCCCTCACGGACCCGGATCTGCAGGCGGCGCGACTGGTACTCGGTGCAGTCCGAGGTCGAGGTCAGCTCGCGGTACTTGCCCTGCGTCGGGATCCACGCCTCGCAGTCGTACTTACGGGCGGCCGAGGAGCCGAGGTCGCCCGAGGCGACGTCGATCACGCGGAACGGCAGCTCCAGCGAGGTCAGCCACTGCTTCTCCCACTCCAGCAGCCGTCGGTGCTCCTCCTGGGAGTCCTCCGGCGTCACGTAGGAGAACATCTCCACCTTGTCGAACTGGTGGACGCGGAAGATGCCCCGGGTGTCCTTGCCGTGCGAGCCGGCCTCGCGGCGGAAGCAGGGCGAGAAGCCCGCGTAGCGCAGCGGCAGCCGGTCGGCGTCCAGGATCTCGTCCATGTGGTACGCGGCCAGGGCCACCTCGGACGTACCGACCAGGTACAGGTCGTCCTTGTCCAGGTGGTAGACGTCCTGGGCGGCCTGGCCGAGGAAGCCGGTGCCGGCCATCGACTGCGGGCGCACCAGGGCGGGGGTCAGCATCGGCGTGAAGCCGGCCGCCGTGGCCTGTGCCATGGCGGCGTTCACCAGGGCCAGCTCGAGCAGCGCGCCGACACCGGTGAGGAAGTAGAAGCGGGAGCCGGAGACCTTGGCGCCGCGCTCGACGTCGATGGCGCCGAGGAGCTGGCCGAGCTCCAGGTGGTCCTTGGGGTCGAAGCCCTCGGCGGTGAAGTCGCGGATGGTGCCGTGCGTCTCCAGGGTGGTGAAGTCCTCCTCGCCGCCGACGGGGACGTCGGGGTGGACGAGGTTGCTCAGCTTGAGCTGGAGTTCCTGGGTCTCGGCGTCGGCGGCGTCGCGCTCGGCGTCGGCGGCCTTGACGTCGGCCTTGAGCTGGTCGGCCTTCTTCAGCAGCTCGGCCCTCTCGTCGCCGGCCGCCTGGCCGATGAGCTTGCCGAGCGACTTCTGCTCGGCGCGCAGCTCGTCGAAGCGGACGCCGGACGACCTGCGCCGTTCGTCGGCGGACAGGAGAGCGTCGACGAGCGCGACGTCCTCTCCACGGGCGCGCTGCGAAGCGCGCACACGGTCAGGGTCCTCACGGAGCAGGCGAAGGTCAATCACGCGGTCAAGGCTACCGGTGCCGGACGACGGCTCACGACTGACTATTGCGGCGCCACGACACGTGTCCCTTTGCTGGTGAAATCTCCCTTGTGTTCTTCAAGGTCAATAAAGGGGACGTCATCGCTTGAAAGGGTCGGCCCCGCGGATCGCGTTGACCTGAAACCCTTGTGTGGAACGGGACTTGGAGTCCGGCTGTCCACAGTTGTCCACACGGCCGGAAAAGTTATCCACAGGCTGTGGGGAAGATCTGTGGACGCCGGAATTGATCACTCCGAAAGGCCCGGCCGAGGGCAAGGATTCCCTGGACAAACTGCCTCTACCGCCACTTTCGAGTGGAAAGACCTCCCTCCATAGGGTTGATCGCCGCAAAAGAGTGGACGAAGGGTGAGCCGCGGGCGAATGAACGTGATCATGGCTTGTAGGGCGATTTGTCGACCGAAGGGCAACTGGGTGTCGACTTGTCCCCAGGTCGAGAAGCGGACCTGTGGATAACTTCTGTGGATAACGACAATCGGCAGGTAGGACCGGTCCGGACCCGCTCGGACAGGGCCAGACTGACGGGCCGCCCATGGAGGCGAGCCCGCCCATGGAGGCGGGACGCTCAGAACCGGCCGTCCTGGCAGCGCGCCACCCAGTCGGCCGCGCCCACGAACTCCTCGTCCGACGTCCCCGGGAACGGCGGCCGCACTTCACCGGGCCGTACGTCCGCCCTCGGGTACGAGCCGAGATAGCGCACCTGCAGACAGATGCGCTTCAGACCCATCAGCGCCTCGGCCATCCGCCGGTCGGAGATGTGCCCCTCGGCGTCGACGCAGAAGCAGTAGTTGCCGATGCCGGCACCGGTCGGCCGCGACTGGAGCAGCATCAGGTTGATGCCCCGGGTGGCGAACTCCCCCAGCAGATCGCGCAGCCCACCGGGGTGGTCGTCACGCTGCCACAGCACCACGGAGGTCTTGTCGGCGCCGGTGGGCGCAGCCGGGCGGGCGGGGCGGCCCACCAGCACGAAGCGGGTCTGGGCGTTCTCCGCGTCGTGGATGCCCGTCTCCAGCGGCTCGAGGCCGTACCGGGCCGCCGCGAACTCACCGGCGAACGCGGCGTCGTACCGGCCCTCCTGGACCAGGCGCGCGCCGTCCGCGTTCGAGGCGGCCGACTCCCAGAGGGCGTCGGGGAGGTGGGCCCTGAGCCAGTTGCGCACCTGGGGCTGGGCGGCCGGGTGGGCGGTCACCGTCTTGATCTCCGACAGCTTGGTGCCCGGGCGGACGAGCAGCGCGAAGGTGATCGACAGCAGCACCTCGCGGTAGATCATCAGAGGGCTGCCCGCGACCAGTTCGTCGAGGGTGGTGGTGATCCCGCCCTCCACCGAGTTCTCGATGGGGACGAACGCGGCCTCGGCCTCGCCGGCGCGCACCGCGTCGAGCGCGGACTGCACGGACACGTACGGGACCAGCTCACGCGTGGCCGACTCGGGAAGCGTGCGCAGGGCGACTTCGGTGAAGGTGCCCTCTGGGCCGAGATACGCATAGCTCGCTGGCATGACCTCACCCTAATGGGCCCACACCGGCCGCGAATCCCGGAGTGCTCTCAGGGGTGACTCCGGGCGGTTCTCACCCCTCCAGCAGCGCCTGGCCCACATACTCGCCCTCCGCCGCGCCGCCCGGGACCGCGAACAGGCCGCTGGCCTCATGGCGGATGAACGGCGTCAGGGCGTCACCCCGGTCCAGCTTGCGCTGCACCGGCACGAAGCCGCGCAACGGATCGGCCTGCCAGCAGATGAACAGCAGACCCGCGTCCGGCACCCCGTCCGCGTCGATGCCGTCGTGGTACGAGAACGGGCGGCGCAGCATCGCCGCCCCGCCGTTCTGGTCGGGCCGGGTAATCCTGGCGTGCGCGTTGAAGGGGACGACGAGGTCCCCTTCGGCGTCCGTCTTCTCGAGGTCCATCTCGGAGGTCTCGCCGCCCCCGGTGAGCGGCGCACCGTCCGACTTGCGCCGTCCGATGACGCCCTCCTGCTCTGCGAGCGACAGCTTCTCCCAGTCGTCCAGCAGCATGCGGATCCGGCGTACGACCACATAGGAGCCGTTCGCCATCCAGGCGGGCTCACCCCTCTCCGGCACGAAGATCCGTTCATCGAAGTCGGGTTCGGCGGGCTTCGGATTGCGGGTGCCGTCGACCTGGCCCATCAGGTTGCGGGTGGTCATGGGCCGGGAGGTGGCGCCCGGTGAGCGGTTGAAGCCGTTCATCTGCCAGCGCACCCGGGCCGCCGCACCCGCGTCCTTCTGCACCGCGCGCAGGGCGTGGAACGCCACCAGGGCGTCGTGGGCGCCGATCTGCACCCACAGGTCGCCGTCGCTGCGCCCCCGGTCGAGCCGGTCCGAGGAGAAGGCGGGCAGCGGGTCCAGGGCGGCCGGGCGCTGCTTCTCCAGCCCGGTGCGCGCGAAGAAGCTGTACCCGAAGCCGAAGGTGAGCGTCAGCGAGGAAGGCCCGGCGTCACGGGCCACGTCCGTGTCGCCCTGGGCGCTGGGCTCGCCGGCCATCAGCCGACGGGCGGTGTCGGACCAGCGGCGCAGCAGCGCGGCCGCCTCCTTGCGGCCGGCGCCGGGCGCAAGGTCGAAGGTGACGAGGTGGCCGTGCGCCTGGAGCGGGTCGGTGATGCCCGGCTGGTGTTTCACGTGAAACGGCACCTGCGTGGCGCCGACCGAGGTGAGCGGGGTGGCTCCGGAGGGCGCCGCCGCGTAACCGACGGCTCCGCCGGCCGCCCCGAGCACGAGCCCGGTGGCGCCGGCCGTGCCGAGCAGGCGGCGCCGAGAGATGCCCGCACCGGAGGCGGTGCCGCCGGACTCCGTCCGGTGTCCCTCCTCGGGGGCGCGGCGGGTCTGCGACAGGGAGTGGTCAGCCATGGTGGTTCAGCCGATCTGAGCGTTCTTGGAGACGGTCACCTGGTCGATGTCGGAGGTCCGTACGGTGACCTCGACCTTCCAGTCGCCCGCCATGGGGATCTGCACTCCGCTCGCCGACCAGTGTCCGGTGGTGACGTGGTCGGGGGCGACGGGCAGCGGGCCGATGTCCTGGGCGGTGAGCGTGAGGGCGATCTTCACCTCGGGCACGTCGACGGCCCGGCCGCCCGGCCCCTCGACGTAGACGTGTATGTCGTTGTCGCCGACCCGGGCGGGATCCAGGTCGATCGAGACGACGCCCTTGCCGTTGGCGCCGCCGGTGTCGAAGGGCATGGTCAGGCTGACCGCGCCGCTGCCCTGGCCGGTGCCCGTGGAGGCGGAGGCCGAGGTCTCCGCGGCCGTTCGGGCGTCCTGCTCCGTGCGGCCCGGCTCGGTCTGCGTCAGCACGGTGGTGACGGCGAGCAGCACGACGGCGACGCCCGCCTCAGCGAGGACGGAACGGCGCAGCCCGAAGCGGTTCGGGTCGGCGTCCCGCAGCCGCTTCTGCCGTGCCGCCTCCGTCGCGGCCCGCTGCCGGGCGAGCTGCGCGGCCCGTACGGCGTCCTGCCCCGCGCCGGAGCCGGTCTTCTCCGCGTCGGACGCCTCGGCCGGTACGGCACCGGCAGGCTGCTTCTCCTGCTCGGCCTCCTCGGGTATCCGTACGTCGGCCAGCCGCTGCGTCCAGCGGCGGGAGATGAAGGCGACCGCGACCATCACCGCCACGAGCGCGATCTTGGCGAGCAGCAGCTGCCCGTACCGGGTGTCGGTGAACGCGGACCAGGAGCCCAGCTGCCGCCAGCTCTGGTAGACGCCGGTGACGGCCAGCGTCACCACGCTGCCGAAGGCGAGGCGGGAGAACCGCCGGACCGCGTCCCGGCCGACGGGTGACGTGGCCGGTGCCCGGTAGAGCGCGACGAGCAGGGCGGTGAGCCCGCCCAGCCAGACGGCGACGGCCAGCAGGTGCACCACGTCGACCGGCATGGCCACGCCCGGTTGGAGCCCCTGGGAGGCGTGCTCGGACATGGCCCAGCTCGCGGCCAGCCCGGCCGCCACGACCGTCCCTCCGACGGCCAGTCCGAAGGTCAGGTCCCCGCTGTCCGCGTTCTTGTCGTCGCCGTCCTCCTTCCCGTCGGCCGGGGCGGAGTCTCCGTCCGAGGCCGGGGCGGGATCGGAGTCGTCGTCCGGGACGCCGGCGGACGCCGTCCGCGCGTACGCCCCGAACAGCACCGCGACGAACAGCGCCGCGGCGGCGAGCAGCAGCAGCCGGGACACCAGCGCCGCGCCCGACTTGGTCTGGAGCACATCGCCGAGCAGGCTCAGGTCGAAGATGTCGCCGACCTTGCCGGAGGTCGTGTAGGAACCGCGCATCAGCAGCAGCCCCAGCGTGGCCGCGGTGAGCGCGAGCCACCCGGTGACCACCAGACGCTGGACCGGCCGCACCCGGGCACCGGGCCCCCAGCAGGCGAGCACGAAGGCGGCGCCGCCCACCATGACGACGAAGCCCGCGTAGGAGACGTACCGGCCGAAGCCGTACAGCCAGCCCACGAGGCCGTCGTCGGACCCCTGCGCGGAGACGGAGACGGTCGTCTCCGAGGGCGCCCCGATGGAGAAGGTGAAGGCGCCGGCCACGGGGTGGCTGTCGGCGGACACCACCTGGTAGGCCACCGTGTACGTGCCGTCGGGCAGCCCGCTCAGCAGCCGCACGCTGAACGTGGTGCCGCTGGGGTTGGCCGGGGCGCCCTTGTCCACCCGCTCACCCTTGGGATCGAGCACCCGCACGGAGTCGTCGCTCACCGCGATCGGTTCCGAGAAGGTGAGCGAGACCTGGGCCGGCGCGGTGTCGACCACCGCCCCCTGCGCGGGGTCGCTGCCGGTCAGCGCGGCGTGCGCGGAGGCGGGAGCGGCCCCGGCGAGGAGGGCGCCGGTGACGGCCAGGAGCAGCAGCACCAGGGTCCGCACGCGGGGGGCGATGGTCTGGGTCACAGGGGTGTCTCCCTCAGTGTCCGGTCGTCGGGCGGTAGGTGGCCGGCTTCACCGGGAGCTCGACCGTGACGGGGTCGGAGTGGGCGAAGCGCAGCTCGACGGCCACCTTCTGACCTTGCGTCGGCTTGCGCTTCAGCTGTTCGAACATCAGATGGTTGCCAGCGCTCTCCAGCACGAGGCTGCCGTGGGCCGGGATGTCGAGGGACTCGACCTCCCGCATGGACCCGTCGACGGTCTCGTGCACGGTGACCTGGCCGGCGACGTCACTGCTGACCGAGGTCAGCCGGTCCGCGGCCTCGCCCTCGTTGGTGATGGTGAGGAAGCCCGCGGCCAGGTCGGAGACCGGCTGCGGCATGTACGCGGACGCGACCGACAGCCGCGCCGTGCCGTCGTCCGAACCGCCGCACCCGGTCAGCGCCAGCGCCAGTGCCAGCGCCCCGGCCACGGCCGGCACGGTGGCCTTGCGGTGCCTCACGGGTTCTCCCCCTTGATGATCTTGGGGAGGTCCTTGGTGTAGTCCTCGACGGTGGCGTCCTCGCCGTAGAGGACGTAACCGCCGTCCGTCTTCGGGGAGAAGGCGATGACCTGGGTGCCGTGGTCGGAGACGGTCTTGCCGTTGTCGTCCTTGCGCGGCGGGTCGATGGAGATGCCGAGGGTGCGGGCCCCGGCCTGGATGGTGGGGAAGTCACCGGTCAGGCCGACGACCTGGGTGTCGATGCCCTTGAGCCACGTGCCGAGTTCGGCGGGGGTGTCCCGCTCGGGGTCGGTGGTGACGAACACGATCCGCAGCTGGTCCTGCTGGTCCTTCGGCAGCTGCTTCTTGGCCACCGCGATGTTGTTCATCGTCAGCGGGCAGACGTCGGGGCAGTGCGTGTAGCCGAAGTAGATCAGCGTGGGCCGGCCCGCGGTCTCCTTGCGGAGGTCGAACTGCTTGCCCTGCGTGTCCGTGAGGACGAGGTCCGGCTTCTCGAAGGGCTTGTCGAGGACGGTGGCCGCCTGGCGGGCGCCGGTCTCCTCGGAGACCACGGCGACCGGGTCGCCGCTGTCCCCGTCACCGCCGCCGCAGGCGGTGAGGGTCAGGGAGGCGACGGCGAGCAGAGCCGCCGCCGCGTAGGTCTTCTTGCGCATGGAATGGTCCTGAAAGGTGGGTGCTGCGGCGCGCACCGGGAGGCCGCGGGTCCGCGGCCGGCTCCGGTGCGCGCCGTGGAGAGGGGAGACTCAGGCGGTGCGCCGGCGCCCGGCGAGGACGCCGTAGGCGACGCCCGCGGCGCCGACCACGATGCCGACGACGCCCAGGACGCGGGCGGTGGTGTCGGTGCCGCCGGAGCCGTCGTCGTCCGACGCGGCGGAGGTCTGCGCGGAGGCCTTCTCGGCGTCGCCGGACGCCTTGTCGTCGGCAGCGGCGCCGTGACCGTGACCGTCCTCGGCGGGCGCGGACAGGGCGAGCACGGGAGCCGGGTTGTCGGGCTCCTCCTGACCGTCCTGCGGCACCTCGATCCAGCGGACGACCTCCTTGTTGGAGTACGTCTGCAGGGCCTTGAAGACGAGCTCGTCGGTGTCCTCGGGCAGGGTGCCCACGGACACCGGGAACTTCTGGAAGAAGCCCGGCTGGATGCCGTCGCCCTTGGCGGTCCAGGTGACCTTGGAGACGGCCTCGTCGATCTTCTTGCCGTGCATCTCGAGCGGCTTGGCCAGGCGCGACTTGGTGACCTTGATGTCCCAGCCGTCGACGGGCTGCGGCATCACGGACGCCAGGGGGTGGTCCGTGGGGAAGGTGACCTCGACCTTGGTGGTCGAGGCGTTGTCCCGCTCGTTGGGGACCTTGAAGCCGACGACCGCGTAGCCGCCCTTCGCGGCCTCACCCTCGGGCTGCACGCTGACGTGCGCGAAGCAGGGGGTGGACACGGCGAGGACGGCGGCACCGGCGACGGCGCCGGCGGCGGCGATACGGGAAGCCTTCATGGCAGAAGTTGCTCCGCTTCGTTGAGGTTTCACTGACGGTGAGGGATACGCGGCGCGGACGGCCGGTCGGCCCCTTCGGCGGGACGACGGCCGGGCGCACACGGGAGACCGGCGCACGCGCGTGCCGCACGGGACGTCCTTCACCGCGGCCCGGAAACCCCGGCCGGTGGGTCGCCCCGCGTCAGGCGGCGAGAGCGAGTGCGGAGGTGGCGGCCGGCGGGCCCCGCCGGATCACCGTGTGATGCAGGGCGGCGCACGGCGGCGGAAGCGGCGCGAGCAGCGCGGTGCGCGGGGTGACCGGACCCGCCTCGGGCGCGCCGGGGAGCCCGGCGCGCAGGGTCCGCACCAGGGCCAGCGCCGCGCGCAGGGACCGCACGAGGGCGCCTTCGGCGACGCCGTGCGCGGACAGTTCGGCCAGGCGCAGCAGGGCCAGGTCACCCCGGCGCAGCAGCCATCCCGCGGCCAGGGCTGCGAGGACGTGCCCGAGCAGCATCGGCAGCGACGGCAGCAGCGCTCCCGCCGGTCCCGCCGCAACGGCGTCCGCAGCGTGGGCGCCGGGACCGTGCGGTGCGATCCGGGCGTCGGCGAGGACCCGCTCGGCCTCGGCCGGGCTGATCGCGCCAGGCCCGCACAGCAGACGCGCGGCCTGGGCGATCAGGGCGGCGTCGGAGGACGCGGAGCCCTCGGAGGGCGCGCCGTGCTGTCCGAGCCCGAAGAGCGTGTGCAGCGCGGTCTGCCCGCAGGCCAGCAGCGCCGCGATCACCGGCAGCGGGCGGGTGCGTCCGGCGAGCGGCGCGGCGACCGCGACGGCCGCGAGGAATCCCGCGCCCAGCGTCCACAGCGGGACGGTGTCGCAGGAGGCGAGCGAGTGGCCCGCCCCGGCCAGCACGACGCAGACCGCGGCGAACACCGCGGCCCGCAGAATCCGGAGTCCTCGTCCGGAGCGCATCGTGCGCCGGTGGGGGGCAGACATGGCGGCCTCATCATCGCACCAGCACCCCCGGCGCCGTACGGCAGGTCCACAAGATGAGGTACGACCGTAAGATCACCTGTGCGGTGCGGCGTCCCACATACACCGATCGGCTCCCCCGTACACCCGCCATATGGGCGGTGTCACGTCAACTTTGCGCTTACGGACGGGCACACAGGGCAATACGTAACGGTATGTCGAGCCGCAGCCAGGAGGCTGGAGCATGAGCATCTGGTGGTCACTCCATCTGCGGCGCGATGCCGCCAGCGTGCCGCTCGCCCGGCGCCTGCTGCTCGGCACCATGGAGACCGCGGGGGTGGACCCGGAGATCTCCTACGACCTGTCCGTCGCCCTCAGCGAGGCCTGCGCGAACGCCGTGGAGCACGGCGGCGACACCGCGCGGGAGGGCATCTCGGAGGCGTTCCGGGTGACCGCCTACCTGGACGGCGAGAAGTGCCGCATCGAGGTCGCCGACGCGGGACCCGGCTTCCCCGCCGTCACGGCCGGCCGCACCCGGCCACCCGCCAGACCCGCACCCTCCGAGGCGGAGCACGGCCGGGGTCTCTGTCTCATCCAGGAGCTGGCCGACCACGTCCACATCGGCAACAAGCCGGGCCGGGGCGGTGCCGTGGTGAGCTTCGACAAGATCCTCAAATGGCGTGAGGACGCGCCGCTGACGGCCGTGTAGCGAACACGCGAAGGGCCCCTCCCGCTGGCGGGAGGGGCCCTGACGCGTTTCTCGCCGTCGGCGTCAGCCCTTCAGGCCCGCCATCCACGCCTCGACCTCGTCCGAACGGCGGGGCAGCGCCGCGGACAGGTTCCGGTTGCCGTCCTCGGTGACGAGGATGTCGTCCTCGATGCGCACGCCGATGCCCCGGTACTCCTCGGGGACCGTCAGGTCGTCGGCCTGGAAGTACAGGCCCGGCTCCACGGTGAGGACCATGCCCGGCTCCAGGGTGCCGTCGACGTAGGTCTCGGTCCGCGCGGCGGCGCAGTCGTGGACGTCCATGCCGAGCATGTGCCCGGTGCCGTGCAGCGTCCAGCGGCGCTGCAGGCCCAGCTCCAGCACCCGCTCCACCGGGCCCTCGACCAGACCCCACTCGACCAGCCGCTCGGCCAGCACACGCTGCGCGGCGTCGTGGAAGTCGCGGTACTTCGCGCCCGGCTTCACGGCCGCGATGCCGGCCTCCTGGGCGTCGTACACGGCGTCGTAGATCTTCTTCTGCAGCTCGGTGTAGCGGCCGTCGATCGGCAGGGTGCGCGTGACGTCGGCCGTGTAGTACGTGTGCGTCTCCACACCGGCGTCGAGCAGCAGCAGGTCGCCGGAGCGGACCGGGCCGTCGTTGCGCACCCAGTGCAGGGTGCAGGCGTGCGGGCCGGCGGCGCAGATGGAGCCGTAGCCGACGTCGTTGCCCTCGACGCGGGCGCGCAGGAAGAACGTTCCCTCGATGTAGCGCTCGCTGGTCGCCTCGGCCTTGTCGAGGACCTTCACCACGTCCTCGAAGCCGCGCACCGTGGAGTCGACGGCCTTCTGCAGCTCGCCGACCTCGAACTCGTCCTTGACGAGCCGCATCTCGGAGAGGAAGACCCGCAGTTCCTCGTCGCGCTCGGCGGTGACCTTGTCGGCCAGCGCCGCTTCGATGCCGGCGTCGAAACCGCGCACCACGCGGACCGGGCCGGTGGCCTCGCGCAGCGCGCCTGCCAGCTCGCGGACGTCGGAGGCGGGGATGCCGTACAGCTTTTCGGCCTCGGTCAGGGAGTGGCGGCGGCCGACCCACAGCTCACCCTGCCCGTCCAGCCAGAACTCGCCGTTCTCACGGTTGGAGCGCGGCAGGAGGTAGATCGTCTCCTGGTGGCCCTCGGCCGTCGGCTCCATGACGAGGACGCCGTCCTCCGTCTGGTTGCCGGTGAGGTACGCGTACTCGACGGACGCGCGGAAGGGGTACTCCGTGTCGTTCGACCGGGTCTTCAGATTGCCCGCGGGGATCACCAGGCGCTCGCCGGGGAAGCGGACCGACAGCGCCGCACGGCGGGCGGCCGTCTCGGCGGCCTGCGCGATCGGCTCCAGGTCATGCAGCTCGGTGTCGGCCCAGCCGCTCTGCATGTTCGCGGCCAGCTCGTCGGACACGCCCGGGTACAGGCCGTTCTTCCGCTGCTTGACGGGCTCCTCGTCGGCAGTCTCCGGGGTCTCCGGCAGCTCCTCCGCCACGGTCATCCTCCTCGATACGGCACTGGACCACCCCCCATCGTACGGTCGGGCGGAAACGGACGAACCGGGGAAGGGCCTGTTACCGGCAGGCGCACGCGCGGTGAGGGGCGCGGGGCGGCGCCGGTTAGTCGAAGCGGGCCGCGAGGAGCACCACGTCCTCCGAGGAGTCCTCGGCGTCCGCGCCCTCCGGCAGCACCGCCCGCAGCACGTGGTCGGCGACGGCACCGGGGTCGCGGCGAATCGCCCGGGGCACCCCGGCCGCGGCGGCGTGCAGCCGGGCGAAGGCACGGTCGGTCGGATCGCCGGTGCGGTGCAGCAGGCCGTCGGTGTACAGCAGTACCGTCTCGCCCGCCTCCGCCTGGACCTCCACGCTCGGCGCCTCCCAGCAGGCGAGCATGCCGAGGGGCGCCGAGACGGACGTCTCCACGAACTCGGTGCGACGCTCGCCGACCAGCAGCGGCGGACTGTGGCCCGCCCCCGCCAGGGTGATCCGGCGCAGCGCCGGTTCGCAGTAGCCGAACAGGGCGGTGGCCGAACGGGCCGGCTCGGTCAGCCGCAGCAGCAGCTCCAGGTCGGAGAGCACCGCGACCGGGTCCTCGCCCTCCATCACGGCGTACGCGCGCAGTGAGGCCCGCAGCCGTCCCATCGCGGCGACCGCGCTGGGGCCGGAACCGGTGACCGAACCGACGGCGAGGCCGAGCGCGGCGTCCGGCAGCGGCAGCGCGTCGTACCAGTCGCCGCCTCCGCTCGGGCAGGTGCGGTGCCGCGCGGCCAGCTGCACGCCGGCCACCCGGGGCAGGCGGGAGGGCAGCAGCTCCTCGGTCATCGTGGCCATGCACGCGCGCGTGTGCTCCAGTTCGAGGAGTTGGGCGAGGTGCTCCGCGGCCTGACGGACGTACAGGCCGACGAGGTGGCGCTGCCGCTCCGCGGGCTCGGCGGGTTCGTCGTAGAGCCAGACGACCGCGCCCAGGCGTCCGGCGGGCCCGGTGGCGAGGGGGAGGCTGTAGCTGGCGGCGTAGCCGAGGCGGGCGGCGACCTCGCGGTGCCGGGGGTCGAGGCCCTTCTCGGCGAACAGGTCGGGCTCGGCGACGCCGTCGTCCCCGCCGGGCAGCCCGTCGAGCATCCGGCCGTACGGCAGGGAGCCGCGCGGCACCGTCTCGATGTGGCCGAGGTCCGCGCGGCCGAGGCCGAGCCCCACCGTGGCGGCCTGGCCCCGGCCGTCGGCGGGTTCCAGGGAGACGAGACCGCGCCGGGCGCCGACCAGCGCGGCACCCGCGCGCAGCAGCTCCTTCAGCGCTTCGTCGAGCGTGCCGGCGCGCACCAGCCGCTCGGTGAGTTCGTGCAGCGTCGTGAGGTCCGAGACCCAGCCGGCGAGGCGGTCCTGGAGCAGCGCACCCGGGGCGTTCTGGGGGTTTGCCGCGGAGGGCGGAGAGGTACTCGTGGCGGGCGCGACAGTGTGTGCCGGGGCGGGAACCGTTGAATCGATTCCGGCCACTTTCGGAGGGTGCGGGGCGTTCATGGCGTCCGGCTTTCCGACCGGTACGTACTGCTCAAAAGCATCGCAAACCCCCATGTCATTCTGCGTCGCCGGCAGTGTCTCCACATGTACACGTACTCGTGAGGAGATGTCCAGCATTGTCCTGCTGGGATTCCTGGTGTCCGTGAGACGGGAGGGAACTCCCGTCGGACCTCTTGCCGAAATTCGAAGTTGGCTTGAAACTGCCTCAGGGGGAGGCTCACTGCGGTCGACTGGCCTTGCTCGACGGAGCGTCACAGCGGTCGTGATGGGTACGTACTCGGAGAAGGCCAGGGGTGGTTGGGAACCGCTCGGGAACCTGGCGACGGACCCGGGCGTCTTAACCACCGACGACCGTGCCCCATCCTCCCGTGGCGGAGGCGGAGAGAAACACGCGCGACGGCAAACGCCAGACTTCGCCACCCCACGCCGTACCCGTACTTCTGATAGACGCTGTATGGGTGGAACGGCCGCGGAGGCAGCCCATGCCCGGCCCATAGGGGTTCCCCCTGCCCGGCGCGGGGGTGTGATGCGCCAACAGGTACGCACAGTGAAGTGATCGACACATGACGTGATGTGGTCCACGGTGTTGCCAGGCGTGCAACGGAAAGGAACGAGCGCTCATGCGCGAGATCCTCGGAAGGCGACGCAGGCTCCTGTCCCGGCGCGGTGACGGAGGGCCCGATCTGATCGGTGCGGCCCTGACCTTCGCCGCGCAGTGGCAGTGGCCCGTACTCCCCGGTGTGGCGGCCGACCCGCAGAACGGGTCCCGCTGCGCCTGCCCCGACCCGGAGTGCACGGTCCCGGGCGCCCACCCGTTCGACCCCGGCCTCCTCGCCGCCACCACCGACCCGCGCATGGTGCGCTGGTGGTGGACCAACCGGCCGACGGCGCCCGTCGTGCTCGCCACCGGCGGCAAGGCCCCGTGCGCTGTGTCCCTGCCCGCCCTGCCGGCTGCCAGCGCGCTCACCGCGCTGGAACGCCGGGGGATGCGGCTCGGCCCGGTCGTCGCCTCGCCGGCCCGCTGGGCGATCCTCGTGAAGCCCTACTCCCTGGAGCAGCTGGGCGAACTGCTGTACGCCAAGGACTTCGTCCCCGGCTCGCTCCGCTTCCACGGCGAGGGCGGCTACCTCGCCCTGCCGCCGTCCACCACCGCGCAGGGCGATATCCGCTGGGAGCGGGCGCCGCTGCCCGGCTCGGTGGCGCCCTGGGTGCCCGATGTCGAGGCCGTGGTGGACGCCGTGGTCGACGCCCTCACCCGTACGGGTGTGAGCGCGCCCGAGATGTAGGGGCTGCCGTCGCGCGCCGCGCCCGGCGGCCCGTGCCGGACCGCTATCTTCCCGGGGCATGCCGCGTCATGCCGGGAGCCGTGTCCGGACGTCCCGTAGAACCCGTCTGACGGCCCTCGCGGGCGTCGCGGCGGCCTGCGCCGTCGTGCTGCCGCTCGCGGTGGCGTCCGCGGGCCAGGACGCCGGGCGCCAGGCCGCGGCCGGTCCGGACGTCCCGCGTGAGACCCCGGTGCGCCCGGCCTCCGCCGGTCCGGACGCCCCGCGCCGGGCCGCCGTCCGTCCGGACGTCCCCGGCCCGTCCTCCGTACCCGGGGTGTCCGGGAGGCCCGCGGCTGCCGCACCACCCGCCGGCACGACGGCGCGCGCGTCGACGGCGGAGTCCGTGCCGCCCGGCGGGCATCTGTCCACCGCCCTGCGCTGCGGCCCCGAGCTGTCCTCGCCCGAGGGGGTGGAGGCGCAGACCTGTGTGGTGGTGCGCGGGGAGGACGTCTGGGCGCGGACCTACCACCGCAATCTCACCGGCAGGACCCTGGACGCCGCGCTGGCCCTCCTCGGCCCGGACGGGCGCAGCGTGCGGAGCCGGTGCGCGGTGTCCGCCGGGGACGACCCGTCCCTGTGCGAGACCCCGCCCGTACGAATTGCCGGCGCGCCGGCGGAGTACACGGCGGTCGCGGAGTTCGCGCGGTACACCGCGTCCGCGGACGGCACGGGGGACGGGCTGCTGCTGCGATCGGGGAGCAACTCCGCGGCCGGAGAAGGCCGGTGATCGAACGCGTCGGGACGGGACCGCCGACCGGCGACCGGTGAGCCCGTCCGAGGGGCGGCGACGGACCCCGGAGGGTCTGTCCGCAGTACCGGCGACGGGCACGCAAAGACCCGGTTGCTGGCGACGGGGGATGCACCAGCAACCGGGCTACTGGAACGGTAACAAGAGATCGGCGGTTCGCAAATTCGAACTCGGCGTTTCCGGTCACCGACTGGCTTGTCCCTACCGGGAGTTGCGCAAGGGTCGGGTGGTGCGTCCCGGGCGGTTCGGCCGCCCGGGCCACGGGGGGAGCGCCACGTACGGCGGCCCCTCAGCTCAACGTGACCTGGCGGTTCGTCAGACCGCCACGGGCCCGGCGCTCGTCGGCGGTGAGGGGCGCGTCGGCGGCCAGCGCGGTGGCGAGCCGCTCGGCGAACTCGGCCGCCGGCTTCTCCACGTCCTCGGCACCGACCCCGCTGGGCAGGTCCCACACCGGCACGGTGAGCCCGTGGGCACGGAAGGAACCCACCAGGCGCGTCCCCTCACCGAGGGACGACTGCCCGGCCGCGTGCAGCCGCGCGAGAGCGTCCAGAAGCTGCTCCTCGGGGTGCGGCATGACCCACCGCAGGTGGTTCTTCTCCGGCGTCTCGCACCAGTACGCCGAGTCCACGCCCGTCAGCTTGACCGTCGGGATGGCCGCCGCGTTGGCCCGCTCCAGGGAGGCGGTGACGTCCGGCGTGGCGTTCTCCGGGTCCGGCACCCAGAACTCGAAGCCGTCGTGCACCACCGGCTCGAAAGGTCCCTCGGGGGCGAGCAGGTCCTGCAGCCGGGGGCCGTCGGCCGGAGCGCGCCGCGCCTGCACCGGGGTGCCCGGGTCGGCGGTGAGCGCACGCTGCAGCGTGTCGGCCAGGTCGCGGCTGATGTCGCCGGAGGAGGTGTCGTTCTGCAGGCCGAGCAGCACCGAGCCGTCGTCGCGGCGCAGCGCCGGCCAGGCCATCGGCAGCACCGTGGCCAGGGTGACCGAGGGGACGCCCTCGGGCAGGCCGTCCTTCAGGGTCAGCTCGACGGTGGCGGCCGGCACCAGCTCGCGCAGCGCCACCCAGTCGCACTCGCCCGGCAGGCCCTCGAAGGGGCGGCGCACCAGCTCCGTCACCGCCTGCGCGGCGGCGCGGCCGTGGCACGCCTTGTAGCGGCGGCCGCTGCCGCAGGGGCAGGGTTCGCGGGCGCCGACGACCGGGATCTGCCCGTCCGTGAGCTGCGGGCGCTTGGCCTTCGTCTGAGGTCGCTTCTTGGCCATCGTGGGTGTCTCCCGGTTACGGCTCGTCTCGTACGGGCGCGAGCCTAGCCGTTCGCGCCCCGGCCGACGGGAACCTGTGGACGACGTGCCGACCTGTGGACAACCGGGCGAGTGTGTCGGTGCCGACCTGTGGACGACCGGGGGCGAGCGTGTCAGCGCCGCCCCGTGGACGACCGGGGCGAGCGGGCGCCCGCCGTCCCGTCGTCCTCGGCCCGTGCCCGCCTCAGTCCAGGTCGTCGAAGACGTCCGCGAAGTCCAGGCCGGCGATGTGCGAGACGGGCGGGGCGGTCACCCGCGCGGCGAAGTCCTCGCGGCGGTGACAGCTCCTGGCGTCCGGGTCGTGCACGTCGTCGTGGACGACGACCCACACCGTGACCTCCCCGGGAACCTCGTCCCGTACGCCCCAGTCGTCGGACAGCGCGGTGATGATGTTCAGCCCGCGGCCGCCGTGCGCCGTGACCGACGGGGTGGCCGGTGCGGGGCGGGTCGGGCCGCCGCCGTCCGTGACCTCCACGACGAGCCGGCCGCGCGGATCCACCCGCCAGGCCGCCCGCACGTCGCCGTCCCCGGCGAGAGCGTCGCCCAGGGGCCGGCCGTGTTTGCACGCGTTGCTCAACAGCTCGGAAAGGATCAGTACGGCATCGTCGACGACCGATTCCGGAACGCCTCCGTCGCGCAGCTGCGCGCGCATCCGGCGCCTCGCCTTCCCCACGCCCGCAGGGCCATGGGGCACGGCCATGCTCGACGACGTGGGCACCTCCTGTGCCACCACCAACGCCACCCCCGAGACCTCCTTCGCCCCACGCCACGGTGTGGATGCCCCATCGGCCTGAACCGGAAACCGGCCGATCCGTGCGCGGTGACGCACTTGGAACGAGCGAACACGTACCGAACGCGCCGGAGCACTCCCCGTAGTCATGTGGCTGGATTTCGTCGGTGTGGCCGAGATAAGAGGATGTGTGCGGCAGGTCCCGTGGGTCAAGGGGTGTGCGGGAGTTCTGAGACGTATGGGGCGGACGGGGCGCCTCCGGCACCGCCGCGACAACCGCGCCGGCACCTCTCGGTCGTCTCGCCGCCTGGGTCCGTGTCCGGTTCGTGCCTGGTCAGCGGCCCAGCCGGTCGAGCACCGCGCGCGGGCGGTTGGTGATGATGGCGTCCACGCCGAGGTCGACGCAGAGGTCCACGTCCCGCGCGTCGTTCACCGTCCAGACGTGCACCTGACGGCCGGATCGCTTCAGTCGCTCGATGTACGTGGGGTGACTGCGCAGGATGCGGATCGACGGACCGGCGATGTCCACACCGACGGGCAGCCGCCCGTCGCGCAGCCTCGGTGTGACGAACTGCATCAGGTAGACCGTCGGAAGCGTCGGGGCGGCGGCCCGCACGCGGTGCAGGGACCGCGCGGAGAAGCTCATCACGCGCACCGGTGAGTCCTCCCGGTCGGCGGGCGCGTCCAGCCCGAAGCGTTTGAGCAGGACCAGCAGCCGCTCCTCCACCTGTCCCGCCCACCGCGTGGGGTGCTTGGTCTCGATCGCCAGCTCCACCCGGCGCCCGGAGTCCGAGACGAGCTCCAGCAGCCGCTCCAGGGTGAGGACGGAGGTCGCCTCGCGGTCCTCCGGGCGGTGCTCCCAGTCGGGCTCCTCGACGCGAGGTCCGCCGGCCGCGTCCCGGCTCTTCCAGGAGCCGAAGTCGAGGGCGGCGAGATCGGAGAGCTCGAGCGCCGAGACCGCACCGCGCCCGTTCGACGTACGGTTGACGCGACGGTCGTGTACGCAGACCAGGTGGCCGTCGGCGGTGAGGCGTACGTCGCATTCCAGTGCGTCCGCGCCGTCCTCGATCGCCTTGCGGTACGCGGCCAGGGTGTGCTCAGGGGCGTCCTCGGAGGCTCCGCGGTGCGCGACGACTCGGGTCAGGTGCTGTCGTGCGTGGGTCACCGCGTCATGGTGCCACCGCTCGCCGGCCGACGTGCGGGCGGTGTGACGTGAACGGCACGGCCGTCCGGTCGGAGCCATCGGGTGGCGCGCCCTACGTGAGTAATGCCCTATATAAAGAATGGCCCCGGACCCACAGGAACGGCTTACGGTGCCCTGACGGCGTGTGGGAAAAGCTGACGTCATACAAAGGAGACGTGCACAGCTGCATCCGCGTCGCGCCGGACGCCCAGGCGCGCGTGCGTTGCGAGCACCCGTGCGACCGACAACGTCAGCCGTTACGACCGAGAACGACAGCCGTGGATCGAGGAGAGAAGCTGTGAGCACCGAGAACGAGGGCAGCGCGGTACCCCCGGCCCCGTCCGCTCCGCCGCCCCCGCCGGCGGATGCTCCCGCTGCCTCCGCTCCCCAGGGCGCGCACGCGGGGGCGGCTCCGGCGGCCGGCGACCCCTACGGCGCCCAGGGCTCCCCCGCACACCAGGACCCCGGCCCCTACGGCGGCGCCCCGGCCGGCCCTCCCCCCGGCGGGTCCTCCTCCGCCCCTGACGCCTCCTGGCCCCCGCCCCCGCCGCCGTCCACCCCGTCGTACGGCGGTGACGGCGGTGCGGGGCACGGTGCCGCGGGCCACGGCGGTGGCTGGGGCAGCGGCTGGGGCACCCCGTACCAGCAGCCCGCCCCGAAGAGCGGCGGCGGGCGCGGACGCGTCGTCGCCGCGGTCCTGGTCGCCGCGCTGGTCGCGGGTGGTCTGGGCGGCGGCCTCGGCTACACGCTCGCCCGGGAGAACGACAGCGGCGGCTCGACGACCGTCTCGTCGTCCACCAGCGGCGGCAACGTCAAGCGCGACCCGGGCACGGTCGCCGCCGTCGCCGCGGCGGCGCTGCCCAGCACGGTCACCATCGAGGCCGCGAGCAGCAACGGCGAGGGCGGCACCGGCACCGGCTTCGTCTTCGACAAGCAGGGCCACATCGTCACCAACAACCACGTCGTGGCGGACGCCGTCGACGGGGGCAAGCTGTCCGCGACCTTCCCCGACGGCAAGAAGTACGACGCCGAGGTCGTCGGCAACGCGCAGGGGTACGACGTCGCCGTCATCAAGCTGAAGAACGCGCCGTCGGACCTCAAGCCGCTCACCCTGGGCAACTCCGACGAGGTGGCCGTCGGCGACTCGACCATCGCGATCGGCGCGCCCTTCGGTCTGTCCAACACGGTGACCACCGGCATCATCAGCGCGAAGAACCGTCCGGTGGCGTCCAGCGACGGCAGCGGCAGCCAGGCCTCCTACATGAGCGCCCTGCAGACCGACGCGTCCATCAACCCGGGCAACTCCGGAGGCCCGCTGCTGGACGCGCAGGGCAACGTGATCGGCATCAACTCCGCGATCCAGTCGACCGGCAACGGCGGCTTCGGAACGGGGCAGGCCGGCTCGATCGGCCTGGGCTTCGCCATCCCGATCAACCAGGCCAAGTACGTCGCCCAGGAACTGATCAGGACGGGCAAGCCGGTGTACGCCAAGATCGGCGCGTCCGTCTCCCTGGAGGACACGGCGAGCGGCGCGAAGATCACCGAGCAGGGTGTGGGCGGCACGGAACCCGTCGACCCGGGCGGCCCCGCCGACAAGGCCGGCCTGCGTCCCGGTGACGTCATCACCAAGCTCGACGACCGGGTCATCGACTCCGGCCCCACCCTGATCGGCGAGATCTGGACCCACAAGCCCGGCGACGAGGTCACGCTCACCTACGAACGCGGCGGCAAGGAGCGCACCACGGAACTCACGCTGGGCTCCCGCGTGGGCGACAGCTGACCCCACCCGCGTCCGTCGAACCCGTTACCCTTGTCCCCGCGCCGCCGATCACCGGCCGGCGCGGGGAGGTGTGCCCGAGCGGCCTAAGGGAACGGTCTTGAAAACCGTCGTGGCAGCGATGTCACCGTGGGTTCAAATCCCACCGCCTCCGCGCGAGGAGCAGTGAGAGCGGCCCCTGACCAGGTAGATCGGTCAGGGGCCGTTCTCGTGAGCGTCGTCCCGCCAGCGACTGCCGTTCCCCGCCGCTCCCCGACCGGACGGGCACGCAAGGGGCATGCCTCCAGCTTTTCACGCGGCCCGGTTAACCTGCGCGAGTGCGCGCCGCAGAGATCTTCACCTGGGCCGTGGACCGCGATGCCTTGATCAGCACAGTCGAGCTTGCCGCGGCGTTCGACGCCTATCTCTGCACGCTCCCTTGGGCGGGGCAAGGCATCGACTGGCGGGATCTATCGTGCCGGTCCCTCTCACTCAACGGCGTCTCGGACGATGAGGCAGTGTGTTGGGCGCGAGCGACCCCGATGGGAACTCATGACCACGTCCTAGTGATCGACTCTGCAACCGAGCCCGGTGTCATCTGCTCTTTCGACGATGCCTTGCGTGACTTCGAGCTCCTGTCGAATCGCCCAGAGCTCTGCATGTGCGGCCTGGACCTGTCCGGCGAATCCCCCAAGCCGACGTTTGAGCAGTTCATCGAGCGTCGCTCGTTCATGACCCTCAACGCGAAACTGTGAGGTACGGAGGAAGCGGCAGGCACTCTTGCGTCTGGTTGGCTCCTGGCCGGCCACAGGACTTGACCTTGTGACCCGGTCGGTCAACCGGCTTTAGCCCCCGGATGGTAGTCCGCCAAAGTTCGGCGCCAACCGTTCAGTTCGCGCCTGTTGGTGTCAGGTGGTGGTGTCAGCTGCCAGCAGCGGACTTACCGCGGCGAATGAGTCGGACTGAGACCGATCGGGGTACGCCTCTTGCGGAGATCGACCCGCCTTCGTTGCCGATTACCTCACGTCCACGAAGTCACCACTGGCATTGGTCGCCGGCGTTGTCGAGGTGCCCGCGAAGGAGTAGCGGTAGTACCCGTCGACCGAAGCCCTCACCGTGGTCTTCAGCGTGCCAGTGCTGCTTGTCGTGATGGTCTTGATCGTGCTGTATGTGGTGCTGCCCTTCTTCCGGAACTGAAGCTTGACGGGCTGGCCCGTGTAGCCCGCGTACTTGCGGGTGTCCCAGTTGGCGCGCGACAGCTTTCCCGTGACCGTGATGGTCTTTCCCTTCGTCACGGGCTCCGGCGTGGCATTGACGGTGAGCTGGGACGCGCGCTGCACCTTGACAGTGAGGTATGAATCATCCCACGACTGGACCCGGTTGCCGGAGAAGGCGCCCACGCTGACATGCCAGGTGCCAGCGAATGCGTTGGTCACCTCGTTGGTGATAGCCCGGGCATTGGCTTTGACCTGGAAGGAGCTTGTGCAGGTCGTGGTGGTGGAACTTGATGCGGTGCACTTGAGCACGCCAGCCCGGGCGATCGCGCCGTCATGGTCGTCATAGGAGCCGCCGCCATGCCGGAGGTCGAGCCAGGTCTCCTTCACGCCGGAGGGGTCGGAGGCGGTCACCGACGCGGTGAAGTACGTGACGGCGGTGGGGCCCACCACGATGTTCTTGCCGCCGTTGACGACCACCCTGGTGATCCTCGGCCCGTCGCCGGTCGCACTGGCGTCGGGGGCCATGAGCCCGCCCAAAGCCAGGGAACCGCAGATCGCCACCACCGTGGACTTGACCTGTCTATGCATGTGCTTCCTCAAGAGTGATGAGGGCCCGCAGCGCTATCTCCACGCCGGACCGAGCGATTCGATCAACCTTTTGACTGCGTGATCAGACGAACCTCACGGCAGGATGGTTGTACGGCGGGGTAGATGCGAGATTAAGCGGCCGGGCTTGGGGGTGACCCGGCGCTGCGTACCCCCACCGCCTCCGCGCTGAGCGCAGTAAGAACGGCCCCCGGCCTGACCGGTCGGGGGCCGTTCTTGTGGGTGTGCCCGGGGGTCAGACCCAGCTCGTCCAGCCGAAGGTGACCTTGTAAGCGGTGCGCACGGCGTTCCGCCCTCGCCTGCCGGTCAGGCGTCCCACGGTCAGGGCGACGGTGAACAGTGCGGCGAAGACGCCGGCCACGATCATCGCTGCGGCCGGTGACCAGGCCACTCCCGCGAGGACGCAGGCGAAGACCGTGACGGCGGCGCCCAGGTGTGCTGCCGGCATGTCCGTGCGGAAGAAGTCACGCACCGAACGGCGGGACTCCCTCACGCCTGCGTTGTACCGGGCTCTCGCCGCGTCCGGATCGGCGTGCGGTCCTTCCGGCCACCGCTGGTGCACGGCCACCCTCCCCTCGTTCGCCGGCCGGGAGCTCAGTGAGCGGGCGGGCGCGCGCCCGGTCCAGGGCGAGCAGGCTCCGCGGCGGCCGGCCGACGGTCCCGTCGGCTGAGGTGTCCACGGTCATGACGCCGCCCGGATCAGGCGGAGCTGACCGATCTCCGCGATGTTCTTCATCAGTTCGGCGTTCACCCAGGCGATCATGTCGGCCTTGGTGCGGGCCGGGTCGTGCGGCCAGGGGAAGGGCGCCGTGGCGTCCAGGTCCGCGTCGGTCACGCCGTCCAGGTACGCGAGCCATTCCGCGCGCAGCGCGCGGAGCCCGTCGACGGTCGCGGCTCCCTCACCCGGCCAGGTGATCTCGGTCCGCTCCCGGGGGCGGACCCCGCGCGCGTGGTCCAGGGTGACGCTCCACCACCAGCCGATGTGCCAGCTCACCCAGGCGATGGTGGGCACCGGGACGGGGTCCGGCTCGGTCTCCGCCCAGTCGGGGACCCAGGTGCCGTCGGCGGCGCGGCGCACGGTCCAGCAGTGCGGGGCCGGCTCCCAGAGGAAGTCCTCCGGCTCCAGACGCTCCAGGTGGTACTCGAACAGGGACCAGGTCAGGTCGAACTGCCGGCGCAGCAGACCGGTGCGCGAGGCGGCGGGGGAAGCGGCGGGGGAAGATGCGGTCACAGTTCCTCGTCGGTGGCGAGTCGCTCCCAGTCCACGTCCAGCAGGGCCGACTCCGCGTCACGGCCCGAGGGGATGCGCGACGTCGGCTGGAACCAGACCACGGTGAGACGGGAGCGGTACAGGGCGCGGTCGTGGTCCGGGTCGAGCGCCTCGGAGCGGAAGCTGCCGACGCAGGTCACGGCGGGCAGCACCTCCACCGGACCGAAGCCGCCCGCGTACTGGTCGGGGTACTCACGCTTCGGCGGGATCAGATGCACCGGGCCGCCGTGGCGGGTGTGTTCGGCGGACCGGAGCAGCCCGGCGATCGTGAGGTCGTTCAGCGGCTTGCAGGGGTATCCCTCGAGCACTTCCCCGTACGTCGACGACAGGCGCAGCTCGGTGAGGTCGACCGGGCGGCCCGAGGCGAGGACGACGCGGGAGAGTGCCATGGTCGGCACTTTATGGCGCTGGTGCATGTGGGGCTTTCGATTTTTCCGGGCGGGAGCGGGGGCGTGGGAGAGGGCGAGGCGGTCCGGCGGGGTGGGGAGCGGCGGCGTCAGTGGCCGGTCATGCGGGCGGCCGAGGCGATCGTCGCGCGGGCCTCGCGCTCGGACAGACCCGTGGCGCGGGCCGCGTCGACCAGGGGGTCCAGCAGGGCCGGACCGATGCCGTCCTCGTAGGCGCGGCAGGCCGCCCAGAACAGCCGGGTGTTGCGCTGGCCCTCGTGCGCCCCGAGGACGAACTGCACCAGGCCCTGGCCGTGCCCGCCCGCGGACGGTGGTGTCGGATGGTGCGCGCGGGGCGGCGGCAGGAGCAGGCGCAGCAGGGCGGGCGGGCAGGCTGCGGGGGCGAGGTGCGCGGTGCCGGGGGCGGCCGTGTATGTGCCGTGTTCCGTACGGGAGCCGGGGCCGACGAGGTAGCCGCCGGCGCCCCGGATGTCGATGCCGGGGGCGAGGCGCCCGGCGGAGTTGGGGACGACGACGTCGGGCGGCCCGCTCAGCCAGAGGTGGCGGCCGCCGCTCGGGGTGAGGACGACGACCGTGGGCGGGACGGTGAAGCGGTGGCGGGAGGCGAGTGCGCGCAGGGCGGCGGCGGGGTCCGTGCCGTTCTTCGTGTCCAGGTCCACGCCGACGAGGTGGTGCGGGGGCAGGCCGCAGGCGATGCCGTAGCCGGTGGCGCGGGGCGCGGCGGCGAACAGGGCGCGGATCCGGGTGGGGTCGGTGGACGCGTCGTACACGCCGTGGCCGAAGCGGCCGCACTCGCCGTGGCAGCGCGGCCGCGCCGTGCCGGGTCGTCGCGGTGGGGGAACGCAGGGCCGGGAGCTTGGTGCGGGAGAGGGGGAGGACGGCCAGTCCGCGCTCGGCGGCTGACAGGGCGTGTGCGAGGGCCAGCGTCGTGGCCTGCCGGTCGGTGGTGGCCATGGACCTATTTTCGTACATGCGTTCGAAGAAGGGAAGGGGGTGCCGTGCGGCGCGCCCGGAGAGGACGGGGTGTCGGCGGGGTGCCGGAACGCTTCCTCCCTTGGGGTGCCGGGGCCGGCACCGCCTGATGGTCGACGGCTCGTGAATCGGGGTCGAGTAGGGGTTTATCGGCGAGTTCTCACGCTTGCGTGCGAATCAGGGCTTCCGGGGTGGTTCGGCGCGGTCCGGTGGGCAATCCTGATCTTGCGACGTCGTGCACAGCACCAGGGCGGGGGGACAACTTCCCTGGTGAAAGCCGTAGTTCACGCATGGTCGGCCACGAGCCGGTGCGTTCTTGGTTCTGGAGGGAACACAACATGGCAAGCATCCGTACCGCCCGCGTCATCGCCGCCGTCTCCGCGCTCCCGCTCGCTGCCGCTCTGTTCGCCGGGGTCGCGACGGCGGACAACGGCGCCCTCGGTACCGGAGTCGGCGGAGACAACTTCGGCAACTCCGCCACGACCCAGCAGCAGGCAACGGGCTGGGGCGCCGAGAACGAGAGCAATACCGCCCAGGTCAACGGCTCCGCGTTCACGAACGTCAACCAGGGAGAGGACAACGTGGCCATCAGCTTCGCCCCCTTCTGGTGGCCCGCGATCTGACGGAGAGGGGGGTCTCCGACGGAGAAGGGGGAGTACGAACCGGGGGGAGCACGACCGGGGGGAGGACGTCCGTGCGGCGGCGCCACGGTGCCGCCGCGCAGGCGTGGCCGGGGGGCGTCTGCGCCGCCCGCGGCCGGTCGCGCGCCGGGCACGGCCTTCAGGGGCGACCCGCAGGACCCCTCATCCGCTCGTCCACCTCCAGTAGGTGGGGCGGGCCCCACCCCTACAACCTGAGGGGGATCCGGCTTCGGGACCTGCGGGCGATCCGCCGGGCGGGACCCGCTCATAGCGTGGACGACATGACCACACCCGTCTGCACCAGAGCTTCGAACGCCGCTGCTCCGGCGACGCAGACCCTCCCGTACGCGTCCTTCTCGTCGTATATGAGGGCCCGCCAGCCGGTGCTCCTGCGGACCGCCCGGTCGCTGACCGGAAACCCCAGCGACGCGGAGGACCTGCTGCAGACCGCGCTCGCCAAGACCTACGTCGCCTGGGAGCGGATAGAGGACCACCGGGCGCTCGACGGCTATGTGCGCCGCGCGCTGGTGAACACGCGCACCTCGCAGTGGCGCAAGCGCAAGGTCGACGAGTTCGCCTGCGACGAGCTGCCCGAGCCCGACCCGGTGCCCGGCGGCGACGACCCCGCCGAGCAGCAGGCGCTGCGCGACGCGATGTGGCGGGCGATCATGCGCCTGCCGGCACGGCAGCGGGCGATGGTCGTGCTCCGGTACTACGAGGATCTCAGCGAGGCGCAGACGGCCGAGGTGCTCGGCGTCTCGGTCGGGACGGTGAAGTCCGCCGTGTCGAGGGCGCTCGGCAAGCTGCGTGAGGACGCTGAGCTGGGGCTTGTTCGGAAGTGAGGGGGAACATGAGCGGAACCTGACGGAAAACGTCGTCCGGCGGAGCGTGATCGATCATCCGCTCCCCTAGTGACATACCGCGCGGTATGTGCGCACAATCAGCGCAACCCGTACCGACGCCAGGCAATGTCGCCCAGGAGGACGCCGTGCTGAGCACCATGCAGGACGTACCGCTGCTGATCTCGAGGATCCTGACCCACGGGTCGTCGATCCACGGCACTTCGCAGGTGATCACCTGGACCGGCGAGGGAGCCCCGCAGCGTCGTTCCTACGCGGAGATCGGCGCCCGCGCTGCCCAGCTGGCGCACGCCCTGCGCGAGGACCTCGGTGTCACGGGCGACGAACGGGTCGCCACCCTGATGTGGAACAACGCCGAGCACGTCGAGGCGTACTTCGCGATTCCGTCCATGGGCGCCGTGCTCCACACCCTGAACCTGCGCCTTCCGGCCGAGCAGCTCGCGTGGATCGTCAACCACGCCGCCGACCGGGTGGTCATCGTCAACGGCTCGCTGATCCCCCTGATCGCCCCGCTGCTGCCGCACCTCAAGACCCTGGAGCACGTGGTCGTCTCCGGCCCCGGCGACCGCTCCGCCCTGGCCGCCGCCGACGTACGGGTGCACGAGTACGAGGACCTGCTCGCCGGCCGGCCCGTCGCCTACGACTGGCCGGAGCTGGACGAGCGGGCCGCCGCCGCCATGTGCTACACCTCCGGGACGACCGGCGACCCCAAGGGCGTGGTCTACAGCCACCGTTCGATCTACCTGCACTCGATGCAGGTGAACATGACCCAGTCGATGGGGCTGACCGACCAGGACACCTCCCTGGTCGTCGTCCCGCAGTTCCACGTCAACGCCTGGGGCCTGCCGCACGCCACCTTCATGTCCGGCGTCAACATGCTGATGCCGGACCGCTTCCTGCAGCCCGCCCCGCTCGCCGAGATGATCGAGAGCGAGAAGCCGACCCACGCCGCCGCCGTGCCCACCATCTGGCAGGGCCTGCTCGCGGAGCTCACCGCCCGCCCGCGCAACGTCTCCGCCCTCACCCAGGTGACCATCGGCGGCTCCGCCTGTCCGCCCTCCCTGATGGAGGCGTTCGACAAGCTGGGCATGCGGGTCTGCCACGCCTGGGGCATGACGGAGACCTCCCCGCTCGGCACCGTCGCCCGCCCGCCGGCCCACGCCGTCGGCACCGACGAGGAGTTCGCCTACCGGCTGACCCAGGGCCGCTTCCCGGCCGGCGTCGAGGCCCGCCTCACCGGCCCCGGCGGCGAACGCCTCCCCTGGGACGGCGAGTCCGCCGGCGAGCTGGAGGTCCGCGGCCCGTGGATCGCGGGCGCCTACTACAACGGCCCCGACGCCGAACCTCTGCGCCCGGCCGACAAGTTCAGCGAGGACGGCTGGCTCAAGACCGGTGACGTCGGCACCATCAGCGCGGACGGCTTCCTCACCCTGACCGACCGTGCCAAGGACGTCATCAAGTCGGGCGGCGAGTGGATCTCCTCGGTGGAGCTGGAGAACGCGCTGATGGCGCACCCGGACGTCGCCGAGGCCGCCGTGGTCGCCGTACCCGACGACAAGTGGGGCGAGCGCCCGCTGGCCACCGTCGTCCTCAAGGAGGGCGCCACCGCCGACTTCACCACCCTGCGCGCCTTCCTCCAGGAGGAGCGCCGGGTCGCCAAGTGGCAGCTCCCGGAGCGCTGGACGGTGATCGAGGCGGTGCCGAAGACCAGCGTGGGCAAGTTCGACAAGAAGGTGCTGCGCCGGCAGTACGCGGAGGGGACGCTGGACGTCACGCAGATCTGACCGGAGCGGGTGAGGGACCGGACGTGCGCCGGGCGATGAGCGCGGGAAGCGCCCACCGCCCGGCGCGGTTCTGTCAGGGCCTGCGCCCGGGGAGCCCAGGTGGTCCGGCGGACGGGCAGGTGGTGCCCGGCGGCAGGTGCCAGTGGTTCCGCTGCCCGGCGGCAGGTTGCGGTGCCCGGAGCCCGGAGTTCGGTGGCGAACGGTCAGTTGGTCCCGGTGTCCGCGTGTGGCCAGGCGCTCAGCGTCCGACGGACATCCGGTGCCGGCACCGGCGTACGGCCGGTTGAAACCGCGTCCGGCGGACGGTCGTCGACCCCGTAGTCCCGGAGCCCCGTAGTCCCGGAGTCCCGGAGTCCCGGAGTCCCGGAGTCCCGGAGTCCCGGAGTCCCGCGTCCCTGCGGACGTCAGTTCGTCCCGATGCGGGAGAGCAGGTCGACGATGCGATCCTGCACCGCGTCGCTGGTGGACCGCTCCGCGAGGAACAGCACCGTCTCGCCGGAGGCCAGCCGGGGCAGGTCGGCCGCGTCGACGGCGGCCGTGTAGACGACCAGCGGGGTGCGGGTGAGCTGTCCGTTCGCCCGCAGCCAGTCGATGATCCCGGCCTGACCGGCCTGCCGGTGCACCTGCATCAGGTCCATCACGACCAGGTTGGGCCGGAACTGACCCGCCAGCGCCACCGCGTCGGCGTCGCTCGCGGCCCGTGCGACCTGCATGCCACGCCGTTCCAGCGTGCTCGTCAGGGCCAGCGCGATCTCCGCGTGCTCCTCGACCAGCAGCACGCGCGGCGGGTGCTGCTCGCTGTCCCGAGGGGCGAGCGCCTTCAGCAGCACGGCGGGGTCGGCGCCGTACGCGGCGTCGCGGGATGCCTGTCCGAGTCCGGCCGTGACGAGCACCGGCACCTCTGCGGCCACCGCCGCCTGACGCAGCGACTGCAGCGCGGTCCGGGTGATCGGTCCGGTCAGCGGGTCGACGAACAGAGCCGCCGGGAAGGCCGCGATCTGTGCGTCGACCTCCTCGCGCGAGTGCACGATCACCGGCCGGTAGCCGCGGTCGCTCAGCGCCTGCTGCGTCGACACGTCCGGCGCGGGCCACACCAGCAGCCGGCGCGGGTTGTCCAGCGGCTCCGGCGGCAGTTCGTCGTCCATCGGCTGCGGACGCGGCGGGTCCGCCACCTCCACGGCCCCGCCCGGACCGTCCAGCGGCTCGGGTCCCTCGGCGGCGTCCGCGTCGGGCGCCCCTATCGCGTACGAACGTCCGGTGCCCTCGGCGGACGGCGCGAGCCGGGACTGACCGGCCGGCGTCGGCTGCGGCTGTGCCGGGGGCTGGGCGAGGGCGGTGGCCGGCGTGCGGTCGGGCTGCGCGGGCTCGGCCGCCGGGTGCGGACGGGCGCCCTGCGCACCGGGCGCCTGCGGACCGGCGGACGTCTGGCCGGTCGCGGCGGCAGCCGCGTCGGGACGCGTGCCGAGCTTGCGACGGCGTCCGGAGCCGCCCGGCTGGTGCGGGGGAGGCGTGGCCGACGCCGACGGCTGCTGGACCTGGGCGGCCTGCCGGTTGAACGGCACGCCCTGCCCCAGCGTCCGCACGCTGATCGCCCGGCCCTGCGTCGAGTTGGGGTCCGTCGGCGCGGCGGCCTCGGCGGGCAGCGGCTGGGCGGCGGCCCGCCGGTCCGGCGCCGGAGCGCCCTCGGGCGGCAGCGGCGTACCGCCGGACGGCGTGGGCTGCGCGGCGTTCGGCACGGGCGTTCCGGCGCCGGAGGTGTCACCGGCGGCGGGCCACTGCTGAGGGACCGGGGTGCCGGCGGACGGGGTGCCCTGCGCGGGCGGGGCCTCGGCGGGCAGCGGCTGGGCCGGCGGGAGCGGGGCTGCCGCCGCGGCGGGGTTCCGCGCCGGTGCCTGGGCCACGGCGTCGGCCGGGGCGGGCGCACCCTGCGGGGGCACCGCCCCCCACTGCTCGGGGGTGGCGGGAGCGGGGACGCCGGGCACCTGACCCGCCTCGGCGGGAGGAGCGACCGCGCGCCGGCGGCGGCCCGTCGGCGCGCTGGTGGGATGCGGCTGCGGCGGGGTGTGGTCCTCGGCCTGGTCGTGCGGCACGGCGTCGTGACGCCCGGCGTCGGGCACGGGAGCCCCTGGGGCAACCGGGTGCGCGGGCTGCCCCGCGACCTGCGGCGCCGAGGCGGCGGCCTGCGGCGGCTGACCGACAGCCTGCGGTGCCTGAGCGGCCGCTGCCTGCTGTGAGGTCGGCGGAACGGGTTGCGGAGCCTGCGGGTTCGCGACGACGGGCTGCAGATGCGGCGCGACCGGCTGGGCCGCGGACCCGGGAACCTGCGGATGGGGCGGCACGGGCTGCGCCGCCGAAGTGACGGGCTGGGGCGCCCGAGACATCTGCGGAGCCTGGGCTGCCTGCGGGGCCTGAGGCATCTGCGGAGCGTGCGCCTGAGGAGCCGCCTGCCCGTCCGGCAGGGCGCCCGGCATCACCGGCCCGCCCGCCTGAACCCCCTGAACGTCCTGTCCGCCCGCGACCTGACCCGGCGCCACGGGAACCTGCGCGCCCCCGGCAACCTGTCCCGGCGCCACGGGAACCTGCACAGCCCCCGCACCTTGCACAGCCCCCGCCGCCTGACCCGGAACCCCCGCCGCCTGCGCCGGAACCGTCGCCTGCGGAGCCGGCCCGGCACCCTGCTGTCCCGGAAGAACCCCGGCCTGCGGCGCCTGTCCCACCACCTCGGCCTGTCCGGCCGGTGCCGTCGGCTCGTCCTGGTCCGCCCCGGCCGGCGGCAGCGCGAACACCGTGCGCGGCGCCGCCTCCTGGGCAGCCGCCCGCTCGTTCGCGGCGGCCAGCGCCCGCCGGCGTCGTCCCGTCGGCTCCGTCTGCTGCTGGCCCGGGCCCTGCGCCGGGACGTGCACCGCGACCCCGGCCTGCGGCGCGCCGTCGGTCCCGCCGGCCGCGGGCAGTGCCGGTGCCAGCGCGGGCTGGTCACCGGCCGCGCGCCGGGCACGTCGGCCGGACGGTGCGGGCACCCCCTGCGGCGGTACGGTCCCGCCCAGCCCCGTGTTGGACGCCGCGGCGCCCGCGGCATGCTCGGCGGCGGTGACGACGGCGCCCTCGGACACCCCCGCCCCTCCCGCTCCGGCGAGTTCGACCTCGGCGCGCACCGCGGCCGGCGCGGCCTCGGCGGGCCGGCCCCGACGCCGCCCGGTGCCGCCGGATCCGCTCGTGTCCTCACCGGACGCCTGGGCCGGAAGCTGAGGCTGCGCGGGTTCCGCGGCGGCCGCCCGGCGCCTGCGCCGCCCGGTGGGCTGCGCGGCGTCCGTGGCGGGGGCGTCGTCACCGCCCGGGGTGTCGCTCGCCAGGAAGGCGTCGACGGACGCACGTCGCGCCCGGCGCCGTCCGCCGCTCGACGCCGGCTCGGCGGGAGCGGCGCCCTCCTCGGCGGGCACCGCCGCGTCCCGCCGCGGGGCCGGCACGACGCCCGCCCCGCCGCCGATCGGCACCTCGAGGACGAACGCGCTGCCGCTCATCCCCGGCACCTCGTGCGTCTGCAGGACACCGCCGTGCGCCCGGACGATGCCGCGCACGACCGGCTCGTGCACCGGGTCGCCGCCGCCGTACGGGCCGCGCACCTCGATGCGGACGACCTCGCCGCGCTGGGCCGCCGCGACCACGACCGTGTTGTCCAGGTATCCGCCCGCCGACAGGGGCGTGTTGCCGGTCGCGTCGACGCCGGCGACGTCGGCGACCAGGTGGGCGAGGGCGGTCGCGAGCAGACGCGGGTCCACCTCGGCCTCGATGGGCGGGGCGTGGACGGCGAACTGCACCCGGCCGGGGCCGATCAGCTCCACGGCCCCGTCGACACCTGCCGCGACGACGGCGTCGAGCATCACCTTGGTCCGGGCGATCTGCTCGGTGCCGGCGTCCAGCCGCTGGTAGCCGAGGACGTTGTCGATGAGGGTGGTGATCCGGGAGTAACCGGCCGAGAGGTGGTGGAGGACCTGGTTGGCCTCGGGCCACAGCTGTCCCGCGTCGTCGGCGGCCAGCGCGGCCAGTTCGCGGCGCAGTTCGTCCAGCGGGCCGCGCAGGGATCCGCCGAGGAGGGTGAGCAGCTGGTCGTGCCGGGCGGCGAGGGCCTCGTAGCGGTCCTTCTCGCGCTCGCCGAGGGCGGCGTACCGCTCCTCGTACGCGGCGAGTTCCTCCGCGTGCTTCTCCTGGAGTTCCTCCACCTCGGTGACATGGCTCTGGCGCAGGGCGGTCAGCTCGGAGCCGTGCTCCTCGGCGAGCCGCTCCAGTTCCTCGGCGTGGGCCCGCTCGGCGTCCTCCTTCTCCTGGAGCAGCGCGTCGTAGGGGCGGCGGTCGAGGAAGGTCATGACCGCGCCGACGAGCTGGTCGCCGTCGCGCACCGGCGCGGTGGTCAGGTCGACCGGCAGTTTGTCGCCGTTCTTGGCATAGAGGACCTGGCCGCGGACCCGGTGCTTGCGCCCGGAGCGCAGGGTGTCGGCGAGCGGGGACTCGGAGTACGGGAAGGGGGAGCCGTCGGCGCGCGAGTGCAGGACGAGCGTGTGCAGCTCGCGGCCGCCGAGCTCACCGGCCCGGTAGCCGAGGATCTGGGCGGCGGCCGGGTTGACCAGGACGATCCGCCCGTCGGTGTCGGTGCCGACGACGCCCTCGGAGGCGGCCCGCAGGATCATCTCCGTCTGCCGCTGCGAACGGGCCAGCTCGGCCTCGGTGTCGACGGTGCCGGAAAGGTCGCGGACGACGAGCATCAGCAGCTCGTCGCCGCTGTAGCCGTAACTGTCGTACGTGTGCTGGGTGTTCTCCAGATTCGCACTGGTGACCTCGACCGGGAACTCGGTCCCGTCGGTCCGCCGGGCGATCATCCGGGTCGGCTTGGTGCGTCCACGGGGGTCGATGTGGTCGGGCCGCCGCATGGAGCCGGGGATGAGTTTGCTGTCGAACTCCGGCAGCAGATCCAGCAGGCCCCGCCCCACCAGAGCGGTGCCCGGCGCCTCGAAGGCCTCCAGCGCGATGGTGTTGGCGTTGACGACGGTCCCGTTGGCGTTGACCAGCACCAGGGCGTCGGGAAGCGCGTCCAGTATGGCTGCGAGGCGAGCAGCGCCTCGGGATGGCCTGCTGCTCACGAGACGCTTCCTCCCTGTTACCGCGACGTGCCGACCGCTCGGGCCATCTTGCCAACCTGCCCGCAACGTGTCACGCGAGGGAGTCTAAGGGCTGGGGTTGCGCCCGCGACGCCGGATGGGACGGACGTCGCACCGTGAGGTGACGGCGATGTGACGCCCGGTACGCCCGGCACCCGCGACTGCCTGCGCCGACGCCCCGCGAACCTTCGCGGGACCTTTACGCCCCCTGTGCACCGACTGTCCGCCCCGGCTCGGGCAGCAGCGGCACCATCCGGTCCCAGCGGGCGATCGCGCACCCGTTCGTACGGTCGTACGTCGCGTCGACGGGGCGGCCGGCCCAGGTGCCGGTGATCCGGGCGGTGGCGGGCCCGCCGTACTGCATGGTGCACACGGCGTCCCGCGGCTGCGGGGCGAAGGCGTCCTCCCCCCACCGCGTCTGCCGCTGTACGGCCGCGCAGGCCCCGTTGGGGTCGGGGTGGCTGCCGCCGCTGGGCCGGCACCGCACCTCGTAGGTCCCGTCCGCCCCTTCGCCCGCGTCGCGCACGGTGACGGTGAGACGGTCACCGGGCGGATCCGACGGCCGGGGGAGGGCGCGGCGGCGAGCGAGGCGACGACCGCGACGAGGGCGGCGCCCGCGGCGGCGAACCGGCGCTTCGGCGACCGGACGGTGCCCGGGGTCGGGGCGGGGGACAGGGCGTGCTCTGCGAAGGGAGTCATGCCGTGATCAACGCGCCGGCGCGCGGGACGTTGCGCCACGACGGCGTGCCGGTCGGAAGGGCTTTGCCCTGCGGGCTCCCCGCCTAGTACCGTGGGGGGCGATTGGTGACACCCCAAGCGGTTGTGTCATCATCGGCACGCACCACCCACTCGCGCCCGCGCGCAGCAGGTTGTGCATGGAGGCGTCGCCTAGTCCGGTCTATGGCGCCGCACTGCTAATGCGGTTTGGGTCTTAAAGCCCATCGAGGGTTCAAATCCCTCCGCCTCCGCCCCGATGACGAAGCCCCGGCCCCAGCGGCCGGGGCTTCGTCGTTGCCGCCCCCGGAAGCCCACGTTTGTGCAGGTCACAAGGGGTAGGGCTAACGGATTTCACATGGCGGCGGCAGTCATGTAATGTTCTTCCTGTCGCCGCGAGCGGGCCGAAAGGGCCGGGACGCGGCGGTAAAACTGAAGAGACAAGCACTCGTAGCTTAACGGATAGAGCATCTGACTACGGATCAGAAGGTTGCAGGTTCGAATCCTGCCGAGTGCACACAGATCGAAGGCCCCGGAGAAATCCGGGGCCTTCGGCGTTTCCGGGTCCGGCCGGTTCTCGGGCCGGACGGCGGTGAGGTGGGGCGGTCGCGTCAGCCTGCCGCCCGTGGCGGCGCCGGGGTGTTCTCGTTCGGGTCGTCGTCCGGCAGGCGGGTGACGGCGAGGGCCGCGGCGTCGTCCTCGAGGTCCTTGGTGTGCCGGAACAGGGCGGTGAGCATCGTGTCCAGGACGGCACCGGGGTCCGCGGGCAACGGGCCGGTGAGCGGCGGGACCGGGTCGAAGAAGACACCGTCGCGGTCGCGGGCCTCGATGATGCCGTCGGTGAACATCACCAGCGTGGCACCGGGAGGCAGTTCGCACCGGTCCACCGGGACGGCGGGGCCGGCCAGGTCCCCCAGCCCCAGGGGCAGTGACGGCTCCTCCGGTTCCAGTACGGTCACCTCGCCCGCGTGGACCAGCAGCGGCGCCGGATGTCCCCGGTTCGCCATGCGGAGCGCGGAACGGTCGGGGAGGATCTCGACGAAGACGGCGGTGACGAAGTCCTCGTAGGGGGCGTCGTCCTGGCGCGCCTTGACGTCCTGCACCTGCGCCTCCACGGCCTGGACGACGGAGGGCAGGTCCGGCAGCCGGAGGGCCACCGCGTGGAAGGCGCCCAGCAGCGTGTTGACCAGTCTGACCGCCTGCATGCCCTTGCCACGCACGTCACCGATCACCATGCGCAGGCCGTGGGGTGTGTCGTGGACCGCGTACAGGTCGCCGCCGATCAGGGCCTCCTCCTGCGCCGCCTGGTACCGGGTGGCCACGGCCAGCCCGCGGACCCGGTCGGGCGTCGTCGGCAGCACCGCGCGCTGGACCGCCTCCGCGACCTGGCGGGAGGTCCGCAGCTGCTCCCGTTCGCGGGCGAACATCCGGTTGAGGAACCCCGCGACGACGGTGAGGGTGATGAGGGTCGTGAAGCCGATGACGTTCGCCCTGGTGAGTACCTCCTGGCTCTCCCGGAACGACAGCAGCCAGCCGACCAGGCAGGCGATGGCGCCACTGCCGACCGTCCAGGCCAGGGAGAACATCGGCGCCGCGATCAAGGAGACGGTCGCCAGGAGGGGAAAGGTGTTGAACGGGGGCCAGACGAGGTCGGTGAGGAGCGCGACGAGGAGCACGGCGGCGGGCAGGCAACGCGCCCACGGCAGTTTCCGGGAGCCGCCCTCGTGCTGGTATCGCTCCATCCGCGCGGCCCTCGGTCGTTCCGTCCCGTCCCGCGCCCCAGTCTCCGGCACGCCCTCCTCCGCGACCACCGGGCGCGTCCGTTCGCGTCCCGGCCGGGACGGGGACGCTCACGTGGTCGACGGAGGGATGTTCTGGTTGGCGTGGAAGAGGTTGTCGGGGTCGTAGGCGCGCTTGACCTCGGTGAGGCGGGCGTAGTTGTCGCGGTAGGTGGAGCGGACGCGCTCCGGGCCCTCGGCCTCGCCGATGAAGTTGACGTAGGAGCCGCCCATGGAGTGCGGGTGGAGGTCGGTCCAGTAGTCGACGCACCACTGGCGGACCAGGTCGGCGTTGGCCGGGTCCGGGTCGATGCCGGCGACCACGCCGGACCAGACGGCGTCCCGGTAGGCCCAGGCCGTCTCGCCCGGGGCGACGTCGTGGGCGGCACCGTCCACGGGGTACAGATGCATGGTCGACAGGGCGGTGGGCAGCGCCCGGCCGTACCGCTCGTGCACCGCGACCGCCTCGTCGGAGATCGCGTCGAAGAAGTCGCCCCGCCAGTACCACTGCAGACCCTTGGGGACCAGCTCGTCGAACATGGTCTGCAGGGCGGGGTACGACATCGGCGTGGCGAAGTGGAAGGCGGGCGGGGCCGGCTCGTCGACCACGGAGAGCACGTCCTCCAGGCGTCCGCCGTCCAGGTCGCCGGTGTAGCACCAGATGACGGCGCACATCTTCCGCCCGTGCAGCGGTTCCGGGAAGGGCGGGCCGGGCGGGACGGACATCACGGCGAAGAAGCCGTTGAGGTCCTCCGGCGCGGCGGGCAGGAACTCCCGGTACCAGCGCAGCACGTCCGCCGTCCGCTCGACCGGCCACACGGTCACCGCCACGCCGACCGTGTCCACCGGGTGCAGCCTGAAGGTGAACGAGGTGACGACGCCGAAGTTGCCGCCGCCGCCGCGCAGCGCCCACAGCAGGTCCGGGTGCTCCTTCTCCGTGGTGGTGACGACGCTGCCGTCGGCCAGCACCACGTCCGCGCCGATCAGGCTGTCGACCGTCAGGCCGTACTTGCGGGTCAGGTGGCCGTGGCCGCCGCCCAGAGTGAGACCGCCGACGCCGGTGGTCGAGTTGATGCCGGCCGGCACGCCGCGTCCGAAGGCGTGCGTCTCGTGGTCGAGGTCGCCGAGCTGGCTGCCGCCGCCGACCTGGGCCGTGCCGTTCTCCGGGTCGACCCGGACCCAGCGCATCGGGGACAGGTCGAGCGTGAGCCCGCCGTCGACCAGGCACAGGCCGGGGCCGCTGTGCCCGCCGCCGCGCACGGCGAGGTCGACACCCGTCTGCCGGGCGAAGGCGACCGTGGCCCGTACGTCCGCCGTGCCCGTGCAGCGGGCGATGGCGGCGGGACGGCGGTCGATCATGGCGTTGTAGATGCTGCGGGTCTCGTCGTACCCGGCGTCCTGCGGTGTGACGACAGGGCCTCGCAGGGCCTCGCGCAGATTGTCGAGAGCAGTTGCGTCCATGCCGCTCATGAGCCGACACCCCTTGGAGCAGTGCGGAACCGGAAGCGGGCCGCGTCGGACGGAACCGGCGGGACGGCAGGTCGCGGATCGCGGGACCCGCGAGCGGTGGTCGAGGCGCCGGGGGTCGGTGGGCCCGCCGGTGTCCGTCCGGGGTCCGGGGGAGAGCGGGTCCCCGGTTGTTCGGGGAGCGCGGTCCCCGCTCTTTAAGTGTGACGCCAGTCACAGTCATGCGCGACGCAGGGGGGCGGTGGTCAGGGCGGAGTGCCCGGTCCCCCGTGATGGCGCAGCACGTTGCGCAGGTGGTTGGTCAGGGCGGTGGCCGCGGCCGTGAGGAAGATGAAGCTGTAGAGGATCTGCAGGATGGCCACCAGGCGGGCGGACTGTCCGCGGGGCGTGATGTCGCCGTAGCCGACGGTGGCGAGGGTGACCAGGGTGAAGTAGAGCGCGTCGAGGCGTGTGGCGATGCCGTGCATCTCGCCGGGGTGCTGGGCGAGGCCCTGGTAGGCGGTCGCGAACACCAGCACGGACAGGCACATCAGCGGGGGGATGACCAGCCCCGGACGGACGCCCGGGACGGCCAGCAGCACCCGCGCTACCTGTACCAGCAGCAGGACGGCGATCAGGGCCAGGGCGAGACCGAAGAGCACCCAGCTGAGCACCGGGCGGCGTGGCCCCAGCCGGTCCAGCGGCAGCAGGAAGTACGCGGTGACCATCGCGGTCACCCCGGCCGCCTGCGCCACCCAGGGCCACGCGCCGCTCCGGCCGGCGGACGCCCCCTCTACGCCTGGGACTCGCGACGGGGTGCGCACAGGGCCCAGATGATGAAGCCGTCGATGACGATGAGGACGATCGACCACACCGGCTGGTAGGGCAGCCACACGAAGTTGGCGATCATGCTCAGTCCGGCCAGCGTGACACCCACCACCCGAGCCCAGGCGGCGCCCGTGAACAACGCCATGCCGGCGGCGGCCACCAGGGCGCCCAGGATCAGGTGCACCCAGCCCCAGCCGGTGAGGCTGAACTCGTAGGTGAAGTTGCGGGTGGCCACGAAGACGTCGTCCTGGGCGATGGCGGCGATGCCCTCGAAGATCGCCATGATGCCGCCGAACACCATGAGGACCGCGGCGGCGGCCGTCCAACTGGTGGCCCAGGGGTTCCGTGCCTCCCAGCCGGTCCCGTGCCCGCGCGTACCGCTGACATTGCTGGCCATGTTCTCGACCTTTCGGATGTCCCCGAGCGGTTCGATCTCATTCAGAGTGGCACCCCGGGCGGAACCCGGCACCTCGGTACCCGGCACGGCGCCTCGGGGCCGGACGTCGTCAGCCCTCGCGGCGGCGCTCCTCGCGGAAGCCCTCCGCCAGCGCGGTCGCGCGCGTGAACCAGTCGTTCAGTACGGCGAGCTCCTCGGGCGAGTAGTCGGCGAAGAGCTCGGCGAGGCGCGCGTAGTAGGGCTCGTACAGCCGGGTCGCCAGGGCCACCGCGTCGGGCTCGGCGGCCACGCGCACCCGGCGGCGGTCGGCGGGGTCGGGGCGGCGGGTGATGAAACCGGCCCGTTCCAGGCGGTTGAGGACGCCGGTCATCGCGCCGGTGGTGACGTGGACGCGTTCCGCCAGCTCACCGGCCGTGAGGAGGTCCTCCCCCGCCGCGATGACGAAGCCGAAGCAGGTCACGTCGGTGACGTTCAGGCCCATGAGCTGGGCCATCTCCTGCTGGCCGACCAGGTGGGTCGCGATCAGCCGGTCCATCGCCCACATCGCCTCCTGCTGGGTGGCGGGCGGGCGCGGAGTGACGTGCATGACGGGGCTTCCCCTTTTCCCTTAGGTCGTGAGATATTTCTGTTGTTAATCCCTTAGGACGTGAGATATCTCGTCCGGGGGAACGCCGACTGCGCGAAGGGGCAGACATGAGCGCGCACCCATATGACCACGGGCACACGGTCGCCGGATGGACCGGTTGCGGGATCGCCGTCACCGGGACGGCGGTGCTCGGCGCGGGCCTCTGCACCGGCTCCGGGCCGCTGCTCGTCGCCGGGGCGGTGGTCGTGGCGGTCGCCCTGCTGGTCACCTGGGGCCTCCACCTCGCCGGCTGGGGCAAGCCGTCGGGGCCGCGCCCGCGGGAGCAGTGGGACTGGCGGGTGCGCGACACCGGCGCCCGCGCCGGGCACCCGCGGTGCGTGGGATGCCGGCTGGCGGGGCGGGGCCGGGTGGCGTTTCCCGACGCGGTCGTGCCGGAACCCGCGCGCGTGGTGGCGTCCGTGACCGAACCCGCGTCGGCGTCCGTGCCCGTGTCGGCGTCGGCGTCGGCGTCGGCGTCCGTGCCCGTGTCGGCCGGCGCGGACTCGGTGGGCGCCGGGAGCTGATCCGGCCGGGGTCCGAGAGGCTGGCCGTCGCTCCGGACCGCGAGGACGCGCGAGCCGGGACGTCCGTACGTGAGCCGGTCGTGAGCCGTCCCCGCGGCAGCGCCCCGTTGTCAGTGGTCCCCCCTACGCTCGGCGGGGATGGCACAGGCATGGCGGTGTGCGGGGCTGAGCTGGACGGCGGACGGCCCCGTGCTGATCTGGGACGGGGGCCGGCGCTCGGCGCTGACCTGGGGGAAGACGGTGGCCTTCGGGGTCGCGGAGGGGGAAGTGCGGACCTGCGTCGGAGCGCGGGGGAACGCCTGCCCGCTCGGGGCCCCGGTGCCCGCGCGGAGCACCGGGGCGCGCTGCGAGGAGTGCGCCCGGCTGGACCGCGCGCACTCGGTGGCCGCCGACACGCTCGCGGACGATCCCCGGCCGTACCGCGTGTACCTGGCGTGGTTCGGGCCCGGGATGACCAAGGTCGGCATCACCGCCGCGCGGCGCGGTCCTGCCCGGCTGCTGGAGCAGGGGGCGGTCTGCTTCAGCTGGCTGGGCACCGGACCGCTGATGGCGGCGCGGCGCACCGAGGAGCTCCTCCGCGCCGCGCTGCGGGTGCCCGACCGGATCCCTTACGCCGCCAAGCGGGCGGCGCGGGCGGCGCTTCCGGCGATCGCTGAGGAACGGGCGGGTGAGCTGGCCGCGTTGCACGCGCGAGCCGTCGCCCTGAGCGGCTGGCCGGAGTCGCTCGACCCCGCCCCTTTCGCCCCCGTCGACCATGTGGCGGCGTTCGCCCTGGACCGGGCGCCCGCTCCGGTGGGCGAGGTCGGCGAGCTGGTGGCGGGAGGCGCGGTGAGCGGCGAGCTGGTGGCCGCCGCCGGACCCGATCTGCACCTGGCGACGGACCGCGGCGTCCTCGTGCTGGACACCCGGCTGCTGCGCGGCTGGGAGCTCGTCCCCGCCGCCGGGCAGGGGGTCGCGGTGCCGGTCAGGGCACTGAAGGAGCGGACGGGCGCTCAGGACGGGCTGTTCTGAGGGAAGGGCTGGCCGCCGGGTCGGAGGAAGGCTGGACTGCTGGGTCGGAGGAAGGCTGGACTGCTGGGTCCGAGGAAGGCTGGACTGCCGGGTCTGAGGGGGGCTGGACTGCCGGGTCTGAGGGGGGTCTGGACTGCCGGGTCTGGGGGGCTGGACTGCCGGGTCTGAGGAGGATCCGTGCCGCGCGGTCCGAGGAGGGTCCGGACTGCCGGGTCCGAGGAAGGGCCGGGCCGCCGGGTCAGGCGGTGGGGCTGGACCGACGCGGTGGTCGCGGGTGATCGTGTCGGGCATGAGCGTTCCCCGGACAGCCCTTCCGACCCGGCCCCGACCCCGCGACGAGACCGCCGGCGTACGGCGCTTCTGGCAGGAGCTCGGGCTGCCCGGCCTCGTCGACGTGCACACGCACTTCATGCCGGAGCGGGTGCTCCGCAAGGTGTGGGCGTACTTCGACGGGCTCGGCCCGCTGACCGGCGGGATCGAGTGGCCGATCACCTACCGTGCGGAGGAGGCGGAACGGGCGGCGCTGCTGCGCGCGTTCGGCGTGCGCGCCTTCACGTCGATGCTCTACCCGCACAAGCCGGGCATGGCCCGCTGGCTGAACGACTGGGCGGCCGGCTTCGCCCGCCGCACCCCCGACTGCCTGCACACCTCCACGTTCTTCCCCGAGCCCGGTGCCGCGGACTACGTGCGCGAGGCCGTCGAGGACGGCGCGCGCGTCTTCAAGGCGCATGTACAGGTGGGCGGTTACGACCCGGCCGACGAGGCGCTCGACGCCTGCTGGGGGCTGCTCGCCGAGGCGGGCGTCCCGGTCGTCGTGCACTGCGGTTCGGGCCCCGCCCCCGGCAAGCACACCGGGCCCGAGCCGGTCGCCCGTGTGCTCGCCCGGCACCCCCGGCTGCGGCTGGTGGTGGCCCACCTGGGCATGCCGGAGTACGAGGACTTCCTGGACCTGGCCGAGCGGTACGCGGAGGTGCGCCTGGACACCACGATGGCCTTCACCGACTTCAGCGAGCGGATGGCGCCGTTCCCCGGGCGGGCGCTGTCCCGGCTCGCGGACCTCGGCGACCGGGTCCTGCTCGGCACCGACTTCCCCAACATCCCTTACCGGTACGCCCACCAGCTCGACGCCCTGGCGGGACTGGGACTCGGGGAGGGCTGGCTGCGGGCGGTCTGCCACGACAACGCGGCCCGGCTGTTCGGCCTGCCGGACACACCGGGGGCGGCGCCCGTATGAGAGCGGGGCGCGGCGCCCTGCCTGGGACAGGCCCGTGGGTTTCTCAGCGAAAACACAGAAAGACGAAAGGGTGCTCTCAGAGGAGCCCCTCATCGTGTCCGGTATGACCACGATCTCGCCCCAGGGGCGCTCCGCACTGCTCCGGCCGGACGGAAGCTCCGTCCGGGTGCTGGTGGTGGACGACGAGCAGTCGATCACCGAACTGCTCTCCATGGCCCTGCGCTACGAGGGCTGGCAGATCCGCAGTGCCTCCGACGGCCAGGGCGCCGTGCGCGCCGCCCGCGAGTTCCGTCCCGACGCCGTCGTCCTGGACATGATGCTGCCCGACATGGACGGACTGGCCGTCCTCGGCCGGCTGCGCCATGAGCTGCCGGACGTGCCCGTGCTGTTCCTGACCGCCAAGGACGCCGTCGAGGACCGTATCGCCGGGCTGACCGCGGGCGGGGACGACTACGTGACCAAGCCGTTCAGCCTGGAGGAGGTCGTCGCACGGCTGCGCGGGCTGATCCGCCGCTCCGGCGCGAGCGACCGCCGCTCCGACGCCGTCCTGGTGGTCGGCGACCTCACCCTGGACGAGGACAGCCACGAGGTGACGCGCGGCGGCCGGAGCATCCACCTCACCGCCACCGAGTTCGAGCTGCTGCGCTTCCTCATGCGCAACCCGCGGCGCGTGCTCAGCAAGGCCCAGATCCTCGACCGGGTCTGGTCGTACGACTTCGGCGGGCAGGCGAACGTCGTCGAGCTGTACATCTCCTACCTGCGCCGGAAGATCGACGCGGGCCGGGAGCCGATGATCCACACCCGCCGCGGCGCCGGCTACCTGCTCAAGCCCGCGGTGTCGTGAGCGGACGCGGACGGTCGCGTCCCCGCACGCTGCGGACGCGGCTCGTCGTCGCGTCCGTGACGCTGATCGCGGTGGTGTGCGCGGTGATCGGCACGGTGACCGCGCTGGCCCTCCGCTCCCACCTGTACGAGCAGCTCGACGGACAGCTGCGCGAGGCGGCGATGCGGGCGACGGGCGGCCCTCCGGGCGCCGGACCGCATCTCGGGCTTCCGGGGGGCCGCCTCGACTTCGTGACCAAGGGTCCGCAGATGTTCGGCACCGTCGGTGCGACCGTGGTGAACGGCACGGTGACCGACGGGATCGTCAGCAACTCCCGTGAGGAGAACGGGGTCAGGACGCCCGAGGCCGGCCGGCTCACCGCCGCCCAGCTCGCCGCCCTGGAGGCGGTCCCGCGCGACCGGCGGGAGCACACCGCCGACCTGCCGGGCCTCGGGAGCTACCGCGTCGTCTTCGCGGAGGGCCCCAACGGCGCCTTCTACGTGGCCGTCCCCACCACCGACGTCGACGCCACCGTCACCACCTTGATCCTGGTGGAGATCAGCGTCACCGCCGCCGGGCTCGTCGCCGCGTCCCTGGCCGGCGCCGTCATCGTCGGGGTCGCCACCCGGCCCCTGCGCCGGGTCGCCGCCACCGCCACCCGCGTCGCCGAACTTCCCCTGCACCGGGGCGAGGTCATGCTGGAGGAGCGCGTCCCGGAGTCCGAGTGCGATCCGCACACCGAGATCGGGCGGGTCGGCGCCGCCCTGAACCGGATGCTCGACCACGTCCACGGCGCCCTGGACGCACGCCAGACGAGCGAGACCCGCGTACGCCAGTTCGTCGCGGACGCGAGTCACGAGCTGCGCACCCCGCTCGCCTCCATCCGCGGGTACGCCGAACTCACCCGGCGTGGACGGGAGGAGACCGGCCCGGACACCCGGCACGCGCTGCGCAGGATCGAGTCCGAGGCGGACCGGATGACCCTGCTGGTCGAGGACCTGCTGCTGCTCGCCCGGCTGGACGCCGGACGGCCCCTGCGGTTCACGGAGACCGACCTGGTGCCGCTGGTCGTGGACACCGTCAGCGACGCCCGCGCCGCCGGACCGGGCCACCACTGGCGCCTGGACCTGCCCGACGGGCCCGCGCCGGTGGTCGCCGACGCCGCCCGGCTGCAGCAGGTCCTCGTCAACCTGTTCGCCAACGCCCGTATCCACACCCCGCCCGGCACCACCGTCACCGCGCGGGTGCGCCGCGACGGGCCCCGGCTCCGGGTGGACGTCGCCGACGACGGGCCCGGCATCCCGCCGGATCTGCTGCCCCACGTCTTCGAACGGTTCGCGCGTGGCGACGCGGCGCGCACCCGGGCCACCGGCTCGACCGGGCTGGGCCTGGCCATCGTGCGGGCGGTGGCGACCGCACACGGCGGCACCGTGACCGTCGACAGCGCGCCTGGACGGACGGTGTTCACGCTCCACCTGCCCGCGCCCGCGACCTCGGGATCTCCCGCGCCCGCGATCCCGGCACCTTCCGTCGCCGTGATCTCCGCACCTCCCGCGCCCGTGATCCCGCCCGCGTCCGCCGTCCCGCCCGACTCACAGCCCCGGCACAGCATCGCCACAGAGGTACGACAGGGCGGTTGACCAGGGTCGGTCCCATGCGAACCGAACCCTCTCCCGGCACCCTGCCGGCTCGGGAGCACCTTCCGGCCGGCTGGGCCGGCACACCGGTCCTGGACGTCGTCGTCCCCGTGTACAACGAGGAGAAGGACCTCCAGCGGTGCGTCCGCCGGCTGCACGAACACCTCACCCGCACCTTCCCCTACGCGTTCCGCATCACGGTCGCCGACAACGCGTCCACGGACGGCACCCCGCACCTCGCCGGGGAGCTGGCCCGGCGGATCCCGGAGGTCCGGTCCGTGCGGCTGGAGCAGAAGGGCCGCGGCCGCGCGCTGCGCACCGTCTGGTCGGCCTCGGACGCACCCGTGCTCGCCTACATGGACGTGGATCTGTCCACCGACCTCAACGCCCTGCTCCCGCTGGTCGCCCCGCTGATCTCCGGGCACTCGGACCTGGCCATCGGCTCCCGGCTGAGCCGCAGCGCACGGGTGGTGCGGGGGCCCAAGCGGGAGTTCGTCAGCCGCGCCTACAACCTGATCCTGCGCGGCTCGCTCCAGACGCGCTTCTCCGACGCGCAATGCGGGTTCAAGGCGGTCCGCCGGGACGTGGCGCGGGCGCTGCTGCCGCTGGTGGAGGACGGCGGCTGGTTCTTCGACACCGAGCTGCTGGTGCTCGCCGAGCGGGCCGGACTGCGCATCCACGAGGTGCCGGTCGACTGGGTCGACGACCCCGACTCGACCGTGCGTATCGTGCGCACGGCAACGGAGGACCTGAAGGGCGTCTGGCGGGTCGGCAGGGCGCTGGCGACCGGCGCGCTGCCGCTGCACCGGCTCGCCCGCCCGTTCGGCGACGACCCGCGTGACCGGGACATCGAGGACGTACCGCGAGGGCTGGCCCGTCAACTGGTCGGCTTCTGCGCCGTCGGCGCCCTGTCCACCCTGTTCTACCTGCTCCTCTACAGCGGCTTCCGGACCTTCGCCGGCTCCCAGGTCGCCAACGGGCTCGCGCTGCTGGTCTCCGCGGTCGCCAACACCGCCGCCAACCGCCGGCTGACCTTCGGGGTGCGGGGGCGGGGCGGGCTGGTCCGCCATCAGGCGCAGGGGCTGGTCGTCCTCGCCATCGGTCTGGCGCTGACCAGCGGCTCGCTCGCCGCCCTGAACACGGCGAGCGGCGACCCCGGCCGCTCCACGGAACTGGCGGTCCTCGTGGCCGCCAACCTCGCGGCGACCGTGCTGCGGTTCCTGCTCCTGAGGGCGTGGGTGTTCCCCGACCGTCCCGGCGACCGCGCCGCCGACCGTCCCGGCGACCGCACCTCCGCCCCCGACCCGAGGACCGCCCGATGACCACTCCGCACGAGCCGACGGCGGCCCCCGCCCCCGCGGATCCCCTCCCCGCGTCCGCGCCGCCCGGCGCGAGCGCCGTACCCGCCGCCGGAAGCGCATCTTCCGCCGACCCCCGCCGGGCCCGCCCGGCCCTGCTCGCGCTGCTCCTGCTGACCGCGCTGCTCTACCTCTGGAACCTCCAGGCGTCCGGTTACGCCAACTCCTTCTACTCGGCGGCCGTCCAGGCCGGCAGCCAGTCCTGGAAGGCGTTCTTCTTCGGGTCGCTGGACGCGGCCAACGCCATCACCGTGGACAAGCCCCCGGCCGCGCTGTGGCCGATGGCCCTGTCGGTGCGCCTGTTCGGCCTCAACTCCTGGGCGATCCTGGTGCCCGAGGTGTTGATGGGCGTCGGCACGGTCGCCGTCGTGTACGGGGCCGTACGGCGCCGCTCCGGGCCGGGCGCCGGGCTGCTGGCGGGGGCGGTGCTCGCCCTCACCCCGGTCGCGGCGCTGATGTTCCGGTTCAACAACCCGGACGCGCTGCTCGCGCTGCTGATGGCCGTCGCCTGCTCCTTCCTGGTCCGGGCCCTGGAGGACGGCCGCACGAAGTGGCTGGTGTGGGCCGGGGTCGCCATCGGCTTCGCGTTCCTCACCAAGACGTTGCAGGCCTTCCTGATCCTCCCGGCCCTGGCGGCGGTCTACGCCGTCTGCGCCCCGGTGCGGCCGCGGAAGCGGTTCGTCCAGCTGGCCCTGGCGACCGTCGCGCTCGTGGTGTCCGGCGGCTGGTGGGTCGCGGTGGTGGAGCTGTGGCCGGCGTCCTCGCGGCCGTACGTCGGCGGCTCGCAGAACAACAGCTTCCTGGAGCTGACCATCGGCTACAACGGCCTCGGCCGCCTCAACGGCGACGAGACGGGCAGCGTCGGCGGCGGGGGCGGCCCGGGCGGCGGCGGACGCTGGGGCGAGACCGGACTGGGCCGGATGTTCGACGCCGACATCGGCGGCCAGATCTCCTGGCTGCTGCCCGCCGCGCTGCTCCTGCTCGTCGCCGGCCTGGTGCTCACGCGGAGGGCAGGGCGGACCGACGTCACCCGTGCCGCGTTCCTGGTGTGGGGCGGCTCGCTGCTGACGACCGCGGTGGTCTTCAGCTTCATGGCCGGCATCTTCCACCAGTACTACACGGTGGCGCTGGCCCCCTACCTGGCCGCCGTCACCGGCATGGGCGCGGCGGCCCTGTGGCGCGGGCGGCGGGACACCTGGGCCGCCCTCACGCTGGCCGCGTCCGTCACGGTGACGGCGGTCTGGGGCTACGTCCTGCTCCACCGCACGCCCGACCACCTGCCGTGGCTGCGCTGGCTCGTCCTGGTCGGAGGGCTCCCCGCCGCGCTCGGGCTGGTCTTGGCGGGCCGGGCGGGGCGCCGGGTGGTGCTCGCGGCGGCCGGACTGGGCCTGGCGGCCTCGCTGGCCGGCCCGACGGCGTACACCCTGAGCACCGTGCGGGAGGGACACTCCGGTTCCATCGTCACCGCCGGTCCGGCGTCGGGGCAGGGCGGCGGGGCCGACCCAGTTCGGCGGCCCCGGCGGGGCGGGGCTCCGGGAGAGGACGGCGGCGGGCGGAACGGCACCCCGCCCGGGACGAACGGCACCGGCGGCTTCCCTGGCGGCGGCCCGAACGGCGGCTCCCGGGACGGCGGTCCGGCCGGCGGCACCCCGCCCGGCGCGAACGGCTCGGACAGCGGAGGCTTCCCCGGCGGCGGGACCACGGAAGCGGCCGGCCCTCGCGGCGGCATGGGCGGCCTGCTCGGCGGCGCGGACGTCGACGCCGAGGCCCGCGCGCTGCTGGAGGCCGACGCCGACGACTACACCTGGGTGGCGGCGGCGATCGGCGCCCAGAACGCGGCCGGCTACCAACTCGCCACCGGGAACCCCGTGATGGCGATCGGCGGCTTCAACGGCACCGACCCGTCCCCGACCCTCGAACAGTTCCAGCAGTACGTGCAGGACGGCCGCATCCACTACTTCGTCGCGGGCGGCGGCATGGGCATGGACGGAGGTCCGGGCGGCTCCGACGGCACGGGCACCTCCGCGGCGATCACCGCCTGGGTGCAGGCGACCTTCGAGGAGGTGACGGCCGGCTCCTCGGCCTTCTACGACCTCACCCGCCCGGCATCCGGGGACTGACCGCCGTACGGAGTCGTGTTGTACACCGTAAGTGCTTGTTCTACGGTGTACAGCATGACGACGTCCTCGCGGGAACCCTCGACCGCGTCCCCCGGCCCGGACCCGCGGAACGTCCGGGCGGCCCACACGCCGCCCGGTCATGCCCGGCGCTGGCTGATCCTCGGCGTCATCTGCCTCGCCCAGCTCACGGTGCTGCTGGACAACACCGTGCTCAACGTGGCGATCCCCTCCCTCACCAGGGAGATGGACGCCTCGACCGCCGACATCCAGTGGATGATCAACGCCTACTCCCTGGTGCAGTCGGGCCTGCTGCTCAGCGCGGGGAACGCCGCCGACCGCTACGGCCGCAAGAAGATGCTGATCGTGGGCCTGGCGCTGTTCGGCGCGGGCTCGCTGGTGGCCGGGCTTGCCCAGTCGTCGGGCCAGCTGATCGCGGCGCGGGCGGGCATGGGCGTCGGCGGGGCGCTGCTGCTCACGACCACCCTCGCCGTCGTCATGCAGATCTTCACGCCCGAGGAGCAGCCCCGGGCGATCGGCATCTGGAGCGCCGTCAACTCCCTGGGCTTCGCGGCCGGTCCGCTGGTCGGCGGGTTCGTGCTGAACCACTTCTGGTGGGGTGCCATCTTCCTGATCAACCTTCCGGTCGTGGTCCTGGCCCTGGCCGCCGTCACGGCGTACGTCCCCGAGTCCCGCAACCGGCAGGGCGACCGGCCCGACCTGGTCGGCGCGGTGCTCTCCACCATCGGCATGACCGCCCTGGTCTACGCGATCATCTCCGGCCCCGAGCACGGCTGGACGTCGGGCCTGGTGCTCGCCACGGCGGCGACGGCGGTCCTGGTCCTCGGCGCCTTCGCGTACTGGGAGAGCCGGATCCCGTACCCGATGCTCGACCCGCACTTCTTCCGCAACCGGCGCTTCACGGGCGCGGTCGGCGGACTGGTGCTGATCACCTTCGGCATGGGCGGCGCGCTCTTCCTGCTCACCCAGTACCTGCAGTTCGTCCTCGGGTACGGCCCCCTGGAAGCGGGGCTGCGCACCGCGCCGATGGCGCTGACCGTGGTCGCCCTCAACTTCACCGGCGTGGGCACCAGGTGGTCGGCGAGGCTGGGCACTCCGCTGTCCATCGCGCTCGGCATGGGGCTGATGGCGGCCGGCCTGGTGTCGACAGCGACCCTCACCGAGCACGGCTACGGCGGGACCCTGCTGGGCCTGGTGCTGATCGGCGCGGGCACGGCGATCGGCAGCCCGGTGATGGCGCACGCCGTGATGAGCTCCGTGCCCCGGGAGAAGGCCGGTGTCGGCGCGGGCATCAACGGCACCCTCGCCGAGTTCGGCAACGGGCTCGGGGTCGCCGTCCTGGGCGCGGTGCTCAACGCCCGGTTCGCGGCGCTGGTGCCGGTGGCGGCGACCTCGCTGCCGGTGGCGCTGGCCGCGGCCGGATCGGACGGCGAGCGCGCCGAGATCACCGGGGCGTTCTCCTCCGGCCTGGAGACCAGCCTGCTGGTGGGCGCGGTGGCGGTGCTGCTCGGCGGACTGATCGCGGCGGGCCTGCTGCGCCGGGCCGACCGCGCCGACACGCGGGCCGCGGACGGCGGGACGGACGCCTAGCATGAACCGGCGTCGGCGAGTCGAGGAAGGTGCGCCATGGTGAGGGCAGCCCAGCGGTCCGGGAAGGCGCCGCGGCCCAGTGTCTGGCTGGAGGGCAGGGCCCGGGGCGGCGGGCGCGGCGGACGCCAGCCGTCCGGACTCGACCGGGAGAGGATCACCGGGGCCACCGTGCGGCTGCTGGACGCCGAGGGCCTGGCGACGTTCTCCATGCGCCGCCTCGCCGCCGAGCTCGACGTGACCGCGATGTCCGTCTACTGGTACGTCGACACCAAGGACGACCTCCTCGAACTGGCCCTGGACCGCGCCTTCGGCGAACTCGTCCTCCCCGGCCCGGAGTCCGGCGAGGACTGGCGCGCCGACCTGCGCGCACTGGCCCGCGAGTACCGCGCGCTGCTGGTGCGCCACCCCTGGCTGTCGGCGCTGGCCGGCCGCTTCCTCAACATCGGGCCCAACGCGCTGCGCTTCTCCGGAGTGATCCAGCAGGTCCTCGGCCGCAGCGGTCTGCCCGAGCACGGGGTCACCGGGGCGATCTCCGCCGTGTTCCAGTTCGTGTACGGCTACGGCACCATCGAGGGCCACTTCCACGACCGGGTGGCCGCCACGGGCCTGACCCCGGACGAGTACCACCGCCGGGCCATGAACGAGGTGACGCGGGACCCGGACGCCTCCGACGTGATCGGGCAGTCGGCCCGGATCATGGAGGCCCGCGGCGGCGACACCGTCGAGGAGATGCTGGAGCGGGACTTCACCTTCGCCCTGGACCTGCTCGTGGCGGGCATCGAGACGATGGTGGCCCGCAGCCGCGGATGACGTGGGCGGCGCCTAGTCGCCCTCCGCGAGCCGCGCGGGGAAGCCGCCGGTGGCGACCGGCCCCCAGCGCTCCGGGGTGACCCGGATCAGCGACTTGCCCTGCTTGACCATCGCCGCCCGGTACTCGTCCCAGTCGGGGTGCTCCCCGGCGATGTTGCGGTAGTACTCCACCAGCGGCTCCACCGCCTCGGGCATGTCCAGGACCTCGGCGGTGCCGTCGATCTGCACCCACGGCCCGTTCCACTCGTCGCTCAGGACGATCAGGCTCACCCGGGGGTCCCGCTTGGCGTTGCGCGTCTTGGCACGCTCGGGGTACGTGGACACCACGATCCGCCCCGAGTCGTCGACACCGCAGGTCAGCGGGGAGCCCTGGGGGCTGCCGTCGGCCCGCCGGGTCAGCAGGACCGCCCGGTGCCGGGGCCGTACGAAGTCGAGCAACTCGTCGAGGGAGACGCTGGTGTTGGTCGCGATGTTCGGTGCCATGGCGTCAGCCTAGGCCGCCATCGCCTCCGGAAGGTTGTCGTACACGGGGACGTCACGGCGCAGGCCGGTCAGTTCCAGCACCCGGCCGGCCACGCTTTCCGGGAGCGCCACCAGATGGACCCGGGTGTCGGGCAGCAGAAGTCTTCGGGCGTCGTTGATCAGACGGACTCCCTGGGAGTCCATGAAACGGGTCGCGGACAGGTCGAGGACCATCACCTGGGCGGGTCCTTCGGAGCCGGAGCGGGCCTGATACATGATCAGCGGCAGCAGGCCGTCGGCGTTGCAGAAGTCGATCTCCGACGGCAGCGGGAGCATCACGCGCTCGGAGGGATACGGGGGGAGGGTCACTGCACTCACCTGACGGTCGATTGTCCGAATACGGAAAAAGGCCGCTTCCTGACCCTCCGCCCATTGCACCACGTCGGGGTGTGTGACCGGAAGCGGCTAAAGTTTGTACGTCCTGTGCTCGCAGTCGGGAATGTGCTGCGGAGCTCTCCTGCGCACGGCCGTCCGGTCGTGCTCGCCGAAGAGGTTCGTGGTGGTCTCCTCCCAGTTTTCCGATTGCGGCTTCCCCCATGGTGTGGACCTGGCGGAGGCATTGACGGCGGCGGCCCGCCGGCTGCACGAAACGGCGTCGGCCGACAGCACGCTGGACGCCGCGGTGCGTCTCACGGTGGATCTGCTGCCCGGCGCGGAGCACGCGGCCATCTCCGTCATAGAGCGCGACAACCGGCGCCGCCCGCTCGCCTGGACCGACGAGGTCGTCCGCGCCGCCGAGGACGGCGGGCCCCCGGCCGGGCGTCAGCCGTACTGGCAGCGGCTGTGGAACGCGCCGGTGGCCGAGGTCGCGGACAGCGAGGGTGACGAGGGCGAGGACACGCTGTCCGGGCTGGGACTGCGCTCGGTGCTGTCGCTGCGGCTGCGCGTCGACCGGCGGCGGCTGACCGTCCTCACGGCGTACGCCCGCAAGCCGCGCGCCTTCGACGAGGCGGCGCTGCGGGTCGGGCGGCTGTTCACCACGCACGTCGGCATCGCCCTCGACTCCGCCACCGTGCGGGAGCAGCTCACCGAGGCCATGCGCACCCGGGACCTGATCGGCCAGGCGACCGGCATCCTGATGGAACGCATGGACCTCGACGCGGCCGGTGCCTTCGAGAGCATGGTCCGCGCCTCCCAGCGCGAGAACGTCAAACTCCGCGACCTGGCCCTCCGCATCGTCGCCACCCACGAGAAACCCTGACGGCCTCCTCCGCGACACCCGGGCGGCCGTGCTTCCGCGGCCGGCGCGCGGTGGCGCGCCGCCGCTTCCTCCACTCCCCATGGGCGGGCCCCGGTCGAAGGAGCGGGCCCGGACCCGGTTTCAGACGGTGGGGAGGGTTTCGCCCTGGACCGCCTGGACGTCGAGTTCCACGCGCAGGGTGGTGCCGATGGCGGCGATGCCGGCTTGGACGACCTGGTTGTAGTTCATCGCGAAGTCCTCGCGGTGCAGCTCGGTCGTCGCGCGGAAGGCCGCGCGGGTGCCGCCCCACGGGTCGGCGCCGGTGCCGAGGTAGGCGAGGTCCAGGTCGACCGGGCGGACCACCCCGCGCATGGTCAGCTCGCCGTGGACGGTCCAGCGGTCGGTGCCCGCCTGGGTCAGCCCCGTGGACCGGTAGGTGATCTCCGGGTACCGCTCGACGTGCAGGAAGTCCGGGGACCGCAGATGGGTGTCGCGCATCCCGTTGCCGGTGTCGATGGACGCGGCCTGGATGACCGCCTCGACACGGGACTTGGTCACGTCGTCCGGGGCGATCTCCACCGTGGCCGAGAAGTCGGTGAACCGTCCCCGCACGCTGGAGATGCCCAGGTGCTGGGCGACCGCCGCCACACCGGAGTGCGCCGGGTCGACGGTCCACGGTCCGGGCGGCGGCAGCTCCGTGCCCCCGGTGCGGGCCAGCGTCACGGTCCCGACCTCGGCACGCCCGCTCGCGGTGACGAGGGCGCTCGCGGCGGCGGGCGCGTACCCGACCGCGGTCACGACGACGGTGTACGCCCCCGGCGTCAGCTCGGTGGCGTCCCGGACGGCGCCCTCGGCGTCCGCCTCGGCGCGCAGCACCTGGCTGCCGGTCCCGTCGGTGAGCGTGACGACCGCGTGAGACACGGCCCATCCGTCCCGGGTACGGATCCTCGCGGTCAGTGGCATCCGGTCTTCTCCCTGAAAAAGCTCATAAAAGGTCGTGATACGACCGGCCCGCGGCGGGGCGCGTCTCCGCTACAGGACGCGCGGGCCCGCCACGGGCCCGGGCCGGTGCTACTCGCCCGGGTGGGCGAGTTCGATGTCGTGGTCGTCGACACCGGTGCCGGCGACCGTCAGCGCGGTCGCCACCGGCGGGTAACCCGTGGCGATGACGGTGTACTCGCCGCCGTCCAGGTCGGCGAAGGCGTACGCCCCGTCCGCCCCGGTCGTCGCCGTGCCGACCACGTTGCCCGCCGCGTCGACCAGGGTGACCCGGGCGTCGGCCAGCGGACCGTGCGGGGCGCGCACCACGCCCCGGACGTGGGCGCCGCTCTCCAGGTCGGCCTCGACCCGGGTGACACCCGTGGCGCCGATCTCGACCGGCAGTGCGCGCGGCCGGTAACCGGCGGCGTTCACCGCCACGGTCACCGCCCCCGGCACCAGCTCGGCGAACGAGAACTCGCCCTGCTCACCGGTGGTCCCGGTGGCCAGCAGGTCCCCGCGTACGTCGGTGACGATCACCATCGCGTCCCGCACCGGCTGCCCGGTGTCCGCCGCGCGGACCACACCGGTCATGCCGCTGGTGCCGCTGAGCAGGATGTCGTAGGCGACCGGCTCGCCGTTCACCACGACCGTGGACGCCTGCGGCTGGTGGCCGTCGGCGGCGGCGATCAGGACGTACGACCCGGCCGAGGGGGCGTCCACCGCGTAGGAGCCGTCGTCCTGGGCCACCGAGCGGCCCAGCTGACGTCCGCCGAGGGAGATCAGCGTGACCGCGGCCCGCGGCACCGGGGTGCTGTCCGCGCCCCGGACGAAACCGCGCACCGGGATGCCGGAGGAGGCGGACTCCTCGGGACGGGCGACGGTGGCGACGGCGGACACGGGCCGCGCGAAGGTGTCCTCGCCGGTCCGTTCGGTCTCCGAGGTGACGGAGCCCGCGGAGGCGGCGCCCGCGGCCGGGACGGTGGCCGCGGCCTCGGTGGGGGCCGGGACGGCCGGGGCGCCGGTGACGCCGGCCTTCTCCTGGGCGGCCTGTGCCAGCGCGCCCGTGGTCCGCAGCGGGACCTCCTTGATGAACAGGGTCACCAGGAAGCCGAGCAGGGCGACCGGCGCGACGTACAGGAAGATGTCGGCGATGCCGTGCCCGTAGGCGCTCTCCAGCCAGGTGCGGATGCCCGGAGGCAGCAGGTCCATGTCGGGGATGGTGCCGCTGCCGGAGGCCTTGGCGGCCGCCGCCTGCTCCTGCGGGCTGAGCGAACCGATGGTGTCCGCCGCGTAGTTGCTGATCCGGGAGGACATCACCGAGCCGAGCACGGAGACGCCCACCGCACCGCCGAGGGAGCGGAAGAAGGTCACCACCGACGAGGCCGCGCCCAGGTCGCTCGGGGCCACCTGGTTCTGCGTGCAGAGCACCAGGTTCTGCATCATCATGCCGACGCCCAGACCCATCAGCGCCATGAAGATGCCGATGTGCCAGTAGGGGGTGTCGTAGCGCATGGTGCTCAGCAGGCCGAGGCCCGCCGTGAGCAGCACGCCGCCGGCCAGCAGCCAGGCCTTCCAGCGGCCGGTCTTGGTGATGACGATGCCGGAGACGGTCGACGATATGAACAGACCGCCGATCATCGGGATGGTCATGACGCCCGACATGGTCGGGGACTTGTCCCGGGCCAGCTGGAAGTACTGGCTGAAGTAGACGGTGCCCGCGAACATCGCGATACCGACGAACAGCGAGGCCAGCGAGGCCAGCGCGATGGTGCGGTTGCGGAACAGGCGCAGCGGGATGATCGGCTCACTGGCCTTGGACTCGACGAACAGGAAGACCAGCGTCAGCAGGATCGCGCCGCCGACCATCAGACCGGTCTGCCAGGACATCCAGGCGTACTTGTCGTCGGCGAAGGTGACCCAGACGAGCAGCAGGCTGACGGCCGCGGTGACGAAGAAGGCGCCGGCCCAGTCGACCTTGACCTCCCGCTTCACCAGGGGAAGGTTCAGCGTCTTCTGCAGCACGATCAGCGCGATGATCGCGAACGGGACGCCGACGTAGAGGCACCAGCGCCAGCCGAGCCAGCTGGTGTCGGTGATGACACCGCCGAGCAGCGGACCGCCGACGGTCGCGACGGCGAAGGTCGCGCCCAGGTAGCCGGAGTACCGTCCACGCTCACGCGGGGAGATCATCGCGGCCATGATGATCTGCGCCAGTGCGGCCAGACCGCCACCGCCGAGACCCTGGATGGCGCGAGCGATGATCAGCATGCCCGGGTTCTGCGCCGTACCGGCCACGATCGAGCCGATGACGAAGACCACCAGGGCCGTCTGGACCAGGGCCTTCTTGCTGATGAGGTCGGCGAGCTTGCCCCACAGCGGGGTGGAGGCGGTCATCGTCAGCAGCGAGGCGGTGACGACCCAGGTGTAGGCGCTCTGTCCGCCGCCGAGGTCGGAGACGATCTCGGGCAGGGCGTTGGTGACGATGGTCGACGACAGGATGGCGCAGAACATGCCGAGCAACAGCCCGGACAGCGCCTCCATGATCTGCCGATGGGTCATCGGAGCGTCCTGGGAGGGGCCTCCTCCGTGCTTGGCATGAGCCCGCACACCTTGTGGTGTGGTCGTTGCCATGGACTTCCTTCTCTTATGTGTTTGCGGGTGTACGGGGGGTTGTCCCTAGCGCGGGAGGTGCCTGCCGGGGCACGGTGCGCGGGTCGCCGAAGCTGTCCCGGAGCCGGGCCATCAGCTGGGTGAGGCTGCCGACCTCCTCGTCCGACCAGTCGCTCAGCCGCTCGGCGAGGAGCCGGGTCGTGAGCCGGAACATCTCGTCGAGCCGGGTCTGGCCGGCCGGGGTGAGACGCAGGATGCGGGACCGTTTGTCGGCGGGGTCGGGGGAGCGTTCGATCCAGCCGCGCTCGGCCAGGTGGGCGACGTGGCGGCTGGTGACGGACATGTCCACGGACAACAGCTCCGCGAGACGGCTCATGCGCATGTCGCCGTGGCCGCCCAGCAGGGTCAGCACGGCCGCGGAGCCGCTCGGGCAGTCGGCCGGCATGATCCGGTTCATCTCCCGTTTGACGGCGCCGAAGGCGCTGAACTGCCGGACCAGTTCCTCGTACTGTGCCGACTCGGCCATGGCACCTCCGTTTCGTTGCTTAAAGCAACCGTAAGTTTCGATGGTTGCTGAAGGCAAACAAAAGCGCCCCTGTCGGCCCAAAAACTTGGCAAAGGCAAGTAATCGCGGCAGTAAACCCGCAGCTCGGAGCGGTTGTGCCGGTTCGGCGGCGGTCCTCCGTGGCCGGTGCGGCCGCCTGCCCCCGCCCCGCTTGGGGCGCCGGGCGGTGATTCGCTAGGGTCTCGTGACATGGCTAACACCCAGGGCCCGCAGGGCAATCACGACCCCGCCGGCAGCACCCAGATGTTCCGCGCGTTCGTCGACGAGGCCCCCCAGGGGCAGCAGGCGGCGGCGTCCACCAGCGGGGGGCCGCGCATCGGCCTGATCGTCGGCATCGTCGTCGCCGTGGCGGTCGTCGCCGCGGTGGCCTGGCTCGCACTGAAGTAGGAACGGCGCCGGCCCGGCCGCCGACGCGATCTCCCTCCGGGGGCGCTGCGGCGGCCGCGCACCTCGCCCCCTGCGCGGGGGCGCCGGCATGTTCGCGCGGCGGAACGGGCTGTCGCCCGCGCCACGGCGGCGCCTACGCGCCTTGCTCCCTGTGCGGGCGCGCACGCGTGCCCGCAGGGCGGAGCGCCTTGCCGTCGCCGATGCGGCACGCTTCAACGTCTCGCGCCGCGAGCGTCCTGTCGCCGGCGCGGCGTGTGCGCTCGCGCGTTGTCGAGCGTCCTGCCGCCGGCGTGGCTCGTTCATACCCGCGCTGCGCTGCGGTGTACCTCACCGCCCTCGCGGGCGTACTCACCTGCCTGCGCACGCCGGGTACACGCTCGACTCACTCGCTGCCGGGCTCGCTCACGTCTCCCCGATTGTGATGCCCGAGGTTGCCTCGGTGGCTGCCCACGTTCCCGCGTCCGCGAGCGGTGCGGCACTTTTATCCACAGCTGTGGATAACCTTTTCCCGGTCCATCACGGGGCCTCACCCCCACCTGAAGTGATCTGAGCGAGCAGACCGCTGATCAACGCGGGGCTGCCGCGCACCCGGGCGGTCCGGCGCCGCGAAGCGCCCCGTGGGCGGCGGGAGCGACGCGTTGGGTACCTGGGCTGCGGATGCCGCCGGTGACGGCCGGCCTCACGGTCGGCGCGCGGGCCGGTGCTGCGGGGCGCCCGTACGCGCCGCGGTGTACTGCTTGCTCGGGCCGGACTCCGTGCCTGTCTCCGCGGAGGCCTTCGCGCCCCGGCCCCAGCCGTCCAGGACCCGGCCGTGAGCCGGCGGCACGTCCCCTGGGCCGCCGTATGCCTTCGCGCCCCGGCTCCAACCGTCCGGGCCCGGCCGCGAGCCGGTGGCACGTCCTGACCCGGGGCGTCGTAAGCCCGGGTCCCGGAATGCGTGCAGGGCTCAGCTCTCGACGATCCGGGAAGCGCCCGCAGGTGTGGGCTGCCTGCCGTCGGGCGCGAGTCCGCCCGCGTCGTATGGCGGACGCGGAGGTGTCCCGGACCCCAGGGGCCGGGACACCTCCGTACCGGAGTCGCCGCGGACGTCAGTCCGAGATGAGCCCTTCCCGCAGCTGCGCGAGCGTCCGCGTGAGCAGACGCGAGACGTGCATCTGCGAGATGCCGACCTCCTCGCCGATCTGCGACTGCGTCATGTTCGCGAAGAACCGCAGCATGATGATCTGCCGCTCACGCGGCGGCAGCTTCGCCAGCAGCGGCTTCAGGGACTCCCGGTACTCCACGCCCTCCAGCGCCGTGTCCTCGTAGCCGAGGCGGTCCGCCAGCGAGCCCTCGCCGCCGTCGTCCTCCGGGGCGGGGGAGTCCAGCGAGGACGCCGTGTACGCGTTCCCCACCGCGAGGCCGTCGACGACGTCCTCCTCGGACACGCCCAGGACGACGGCGAGTTCGCTCACCGTCGGCGAGCGGTCCAGCTTCTGGGAGAGCTCGTCGCCGGCCTTGGTCAGCGCCAGCCGCAGCTCCTGCAGCCGGCGCGGCACCCGCACCGACCAGGACGTGTCACGGAAGAACCGCTTGATCTCACCGACCACCGTCGGCATCGCGAACGTCGGGAACTCCACGCCCCGTTCGCAGTCGAAGCGGTCGATCGCCTTGATCAGGCCGATGGTGCCGACCTGGACGATGTCCTCCATCGGCTCGTTGCGCGAGCGGAAGCGTGCCGCCGCGTACCGCACGAGCGGGAGGTTGAGTTCGATCAGCGTGTCCCGGACGTAGGCACGCTCCGGGCTGTCCTCGTCGAGCACGGCGAGCCGCAGGAACAGGGAACGGGACAGGGTGCGGGTGTCGAGGGCCGCCGTGTCCGGGAGGTCCGGAGCGGGTGTAGCGGCGAGGGCCGGGCCCTCGTCGATGGGGCCGAGTGCGTCGAGAGCATGGGGAGCTGACTCGCTCTCCGCGAGCGTGAGCACCTTCGAGCTGCCCTGTTCTGCGGACATGCCACCCCCTTTGGGTCGCGGGACGGTCGCGGCGGACGCTCCCGATCCGGGGAACGCAGCCTTCACCTGAATACCGGCGCCGAGGCTCCGGCAAACGCGCTTCCGGCAGAATGTCACATGTCGGCAACGCGCTGTAGTGACATGTCGACATGCGAGACGCGAATCAGCCCTGGAAACAAGGGGTCTGACGGCGTATCGGTCGGAAGAACCACAGAAGTGCGCTCGCGGACGATTCGCTCTTTACGGTTACGCGTCGATCCTGTTTGCGGACCGCAGTCGCTGGAAGCTCCGGGCCAGGAGCCGGGAGACGTGCATCTGCGAGACGCCCAGCTCCGCGCTGATCTGGGACTGCGTCAGATTGCTGTAGTAACGCAGCAGAAGGATGCGCTGCTCGCGCTCCGGCAGCTGCACGAGCAGGTGCCGGACCAGGTCGCGGTGCTCGACCCCGTCGAGGGCCGGGTCCTCGTAGCCGAGCCGGTCCAGCAGGCCGGGCATGCCGTCACCCTCCTGCGCGGCCTCCAGCGAGGTGGCGTGGTACGACCGGCCGGCCTCGATGCAGGACAGCACCTCCTCCTCGGAGATGCGCAGCCGCTCGGCGATCTCGGCGGTCGTCGGGGTGCGCCCGAAGGCGGTGGTGAGGTCCTCGGTCGCGCCGTTGACCTGCACCCACAGCTCGTGCAGCCGACGCGGTACGTGGACGGTGCGCACGTTGTCGCGGAAGTACCGCTTGATCTCGCCGACCACGGTGGGCATCGCGAACGTCGGGAACTGCACGCCCCGCTCCGGGTCGAAGCGGTCGATGGCGTTGATGAGCCCGATGGTGCCGACCTGGACGACGTCCTCCATCGGCTCGTTGCGGGAGCGGAAACGGGCGGCCGCGTAGCGCACGAGCGGGAGGTTCGCCTCGATGAGCGCCGCGCGGACGCGGGCGTGCTCCGCCGTGCCGGGCTCCAGGTTCTTGAGCTGGCCGAACAGCACCTGGGTGAGGGCCCGGGTGTCCGCGCCGCGGCGCTTGGCTGGGGTCTGGACCGCGTCGGGGGACACCTCGTCCTGGGGTGGCGCGGAACTGGCCGACACGGTCAACGCCACCTCTTCATCGCTCACATCGTCCGTCAACTCATCCGTCAAAAGCGGTCATAGCATCACAAGACTGACTCACTGTGTGCAAGCACCGCATATTCCGTGTTGAGGGCGATCGGGCGTCGCCGGGCACGCGAAAGCCCCCTGCCGCAGCGGCAGGGGGCCTCGGTGCACGGGGCGCGGGCGGGGCGTCAGAACTCGTAGTCGGCGATCACCCACGTGGCGAACTCGCGCCACAGGCCCACGCCCGCCTGGTGGTCGGGGTGCTCGACGTACCGGTGCAGCGCCTCGGCGTCGTCGAACGCCGAGTTGATGGCGAAGTCGTAGGCGATGGGGCGGTCGCTGATGTTCCAGGCGCACTCCCAGAAGCGGATCTCTCCGATCTTTCCCTCCAGCGCGCGGAAGGCGTCCACTCCTTCGACGACCTTCGGGTCGTCGCGGCGGACGCCCTTGTTGAGCTTGAACAGCACCAGGTGCCGGATCATCACTTGCCTCCCGCGGCCAGCCAGGTCATGAAGTCGCCGACCGCCTTGGCGGCGTCCGAGATGCCCTGGAACCCGATGAGGACGTAGTCGGCGGCGGTCTCGGGATCCGTGATGATCACGTACAGCACGAAGACCACCAGCAGATAGACGGCGGCCTTCTTCGCGTTCACCGCCATCGCGGCCCTCCCCTGTCACTGCTGTCACACGAGCATCGAGCGGGCCCATGATCGCACGAAGGGCCCCGTCTGACGACGGGGCCCTTCAGAAGCGGTAGCGGAGGGATTTGAACCCTCGGTGACTTGCGCCACACTCGCTTTCGAGGCGAGCTCCTTCGGCCGCTCGGACACGCTACCGAGGGAGACCTTACAGCACGGTGGCGCGTGGTCAGAAATCGGTATTCACCGGCCGCGGAAGAACTCCGTGAGCAGCCGTGCGCACTCCTCGGCGAGCACGCCCTCGATCACTTCCGGGCGGTGGTTGAGGCGCCGGTCCCGTACGAGATCCCACTGGGAGCCCACCGCGCCGGCCTTCTCGTCCCGGGCGCCGTAGACGACCCGGTCCACCCGGGACTGCTGGACCGCGCCCGCGCACATCGTGCAGGGCTCCAGGGTGACGACCAGGGTGCAGCCGGCCAGCCGCCACTCCCCGAGCCGCTCGGCGGCCCGCCGCAGTGCCAGCACCTCCGCGTGTGCGGTGGGATCACCGCCCGCCTCGCGCTCGTTGTGCGCGGAGGACAGCACGGTGGCCCCGTCCGCGGCCAGCACGAGGGCGCCCACGGGGACGTCCCCGCCCGGGACGGCCCGGCGGGCCTCGTCCAGGGCGAGGCGCATCGGCTCACGCCAGCGGTCGCGCACCGGGTCCGGGAGACCCGGTGCGGGGGTGGTCGTCGGCACGGTCAGCGGACGGTCTCCAGGACCTCGGAGGCGCCCAGGGCCTCGGCGATCTCCGAGACGGCGTCCGCGGTCATCGACCGCAGCTCCTTCTCGGTGACGCCCAGGTCGTCCAGGACCTGCGCGTCCCCCACCGGGCCGTGCGGCACGGACTCCCCGGAAACGGTGGGTCCGGTGGCGCCGTCGGCGTCCTCGTCGTCCGGCTCACCGTCCTCCGTGCCGTCGAGGTCGAGGGCGTCCAGGTCGGGGACGTCGTCCCCGGGTTCCCGGCCGAGCAGCTCGTCGGTGAGCAGGATCTCGCCGTAGCTGCTGCGGGCCGCCGCGGCGGCGTCGGAGACGTAGATCCGGGGATCCTCCTCACCGTCCACGCGGACGACGCCGAACCAGCCGTCCTCCTGCTCGATCAGCACGAGCACCGTGTCCTCGTCGGGAGAGGCTTCCCGGGCGAGGTCGGCCAGATCCGACAGGGTTTCCACATCGTCGAGCTCTGTGTCGCTCGCTTCCCACCCGTCTTCGGTGCGCGCGAGCAGTGCGGCGAAGTACACCGTGACTCTCCCACTGGTCATAGGCGTGCCGGTTGGGGTCCCCCGGCGGAGGTGTGCGGGCGGGTGTTCCGGTTCTCCGAGACCCCGCCCACTGGGAATCGTGGCAGAAACAAGGCCATCAGGGGACGTCTTCCGCTCCCTGTGTCCGGCAGTTTCGACCGCAGTGCGCCGAGTGCGCCCCGGAAGGACTCACCAGCGCACTTGTTGCCGCCATGTCGGGATCGTACGCGGCTTTCCCCGCCGCCCCTGTGTGGCGCTCGCAGCCGTCTCGCCGGGGGCACCCCCGGCACCCCCACGACCCCCGCGACAACCGGCCCCCGCCCCACACGACCGGCCCACCCCGGGGCGTGTCGCGCCCAGCACCCCGCCGGGGGGCTCTGCCCCTCCGCGCTCCCGCGCCCTCCGCGGGCAGTCATGCATCCCCCAGTGCCACAAGGGCCTGGGAGGTGCCCCCACGGCGATGGGGGAGGGTGGGCGCGGCGGCACCCCGCGAGCGCCGGGCTGCGCGAACACCCGGCCCGCACCCGCGCCGGGTCACTCCGAACGGACCCCGGCCCCGGCCCGCACCGGCTCACGGTCGAAGCTCCCCGCACCGAGACCGCTACCAGCGAAACGTCCGCATCCGCATCGCATGCCGCAACCGCGCCGCCTTCGCCCGCCGAGGCTGCACCCGATCCCGCAGCGCCCGCGCCTCCGCCAGCTCCCGCAGGAACCGCGCCCGCCGCCGCCGACGGTCGGCCTCCCAGTCGGCCTCCGCCCCGGAAGCCCCGGACGCTCCGCCCGGACCGCCCGCTCCACCGGGACCCGCCGCTCCACCAGGCCCGCCCGGACCGCCCGGCCCGGCCCGGCCACTACGCCCGGCCCGCCCGGCCTGTGCCGTCCTTCCGGCCTGCCCCGTCCGTCCGCCCTGCGAGGCCCGTCCGGCCTGCCCGGCCCTCCCGGCCGGCCTCGCCCGCCCGGCCCGCCCGGGCCCCTCCAGCGCCGACGGATCGTCGCGATCGTCCTGCTCAGGCATTGCCTCACCACCTCAATCCGTCCTTCCCGCCTTCCCCCGCGCAGGCGATTTGACGCCGGCGAAGGAGTGACGGACGACCAGGACGCTTGCCACGCGGGGGGACGCCGACCCCTCAGGTCCCGGTTAATGTTGAGGTCATGCGTCTCCACGTCGTCGACCACCCCCTGGTCGCCCACAAGCTCACCACGCTGCGCGACCAGCGCACCGACTCCGCGACCTTCCGCCGTCTCGCCGACGAGCTGGTCACCCTGCTCGCCTACGAGGCCACGCGTGACGTGCGCACCGAACAGGTCGACATCCGGACGCCCGTCGAGGCGACCACCGGCGTCAAGCTCTCCCACCCCCGCCCGCTGGTGGTGCCGATCCTCCGGGCCGGTCTCGGCATGCTGGACGGCATGGTCCGGCTGCTGCCGACCGCCGAGGTGGGCTTCCTGGGCATGGTGCGCAACGAGGAGACGCTCCAGGCCTCCACCTACGCCACGCGCATGCCGGACGACCTCTCCGGCCGCCAGGTCTACGTCCTGGACCCGATGCTCGCGACCGGCGGCACGCTCGTCGCGGCCATCCAGGAGCTGATCAAGCGCGGCGCGGACGACGTGACCGCCGTGGTGCTGCTGGCCGCGCCCGAGGGTGTCGAGGTGATGGAGCGCGAGCTGGCCGGCACACCGGTGACGGTCGTGACGGCCTCCGTCGACGAGCGCCTCAACGAGCAGGGCTACATCGTGCCGGGCCTCGGCGACGCGGGAGACCGGATGTACGGAGCCGCGGAGTAACTCCGCGCGTCCACCGTTCCCCTCCCGCGCCCTTCAGCGAGAGCGCGGGACCGCTGAACCGCTCAGCAGTTCTTCTTGGAGGCGGGCGCCGGCTCGGGGTTGGCCAGTGAGGTCAGCGCCCGGTCGGCGTCCGCCTTCGCCGTCAGTCCCCGGAAGGCGTCGCCGATGATCAGGTCGAGCTCCACGCCCTTGCGGGCCGGGTCGGTACGGCGTTCGGCGCCGGCGAGCTGCGTGCCGAGCACCGGCAGCGCCGTGTCCAGCGCGGCGGCCGGGCCGAGCAGCACGCCGGTGCCCTTGACCTTCTTGTCGTAGGTCGCGGGCGCGTTGGCCACCTCGCCGATCCGGAAGCCGCGCTTCTTGAGCTCGTCCGCCGTCTTCTGGGCGAGCCCGCCGCGGGTGGTGGCGTTCAGCACGTTGACCGTGATGGTGCCGGGGCGGGGGAGCGCCTTCCCGGCCGCCGCCGCGGGGCTGGCCGCAGGGCTCGCCACGGCGGAGCACGCCTTGGTGCCGGCCGCGGAGGCGGAGTCCCCGCCGCCGGTGAACACGTCGATGAGCTGCAGCGTGCCCCAGCCGCCCACACCGAGCACGGCGACGGACGCGACGGTCAGCACGACGAGCTTTCCGCGCCGCCGGGGCCGGCGCATCCGCGGGTACTTGTCACCCGTGATGCGGTACTGGCCGCCCATGCCGGGTGGAGTGAGCATGCTCATGAGCGCAGCGTAGTGCGCCCGGGCTGCAATGCCTACTAGATGATCATTCGACTGGGTGCAGTCCGACCCGAAAGGGCCAAACTGGCCCGTGAGAGGGTTCGACAGGCCTCAGTCGAGTTCGAGAACCCGCGCGTGCAGCACCTGGCGCTGCTGGAGCGCGGCGCGCACCGCGCGGTGCAGTCCGTCCTCGAGGTACAGATCGCCCTGCCACTTCACGACGTGCGCGAAGAGGTCGCCGTAGAAGGTCGAGTCCTCGGCGAGGAGCGTCTCGAGGTCGAGCTGCTGCTTGGTCGTCACGAGCTGATCGAGGCGGACCGGGCGCGGCGCCACGTCCGCCCACTGCCGGGTGCTTTCCCGGCCGTGGTCGGGGTACGGCCGGCCGTTTCCGATGCGCTTGAAGATCACACGGAAAGCCTACCGGTCGAGACGTTCCGGGCGCAGCCATGGCGACGCAGTACGGCGCCGCAAAAGCACCCGCATACCGGGAGCAAACGGGCCCGCGGTCCCCCGGGGTGACCTGGCGCGCCTCCCCGTGCCGTTCCGGGGCCCGCCGGCCGCCCCGCCACCACGCCGGCAGGACGGACGCCCCGCGCCGGCCCGGTCACCACGCCGGCAGGACGGACGCCCCGCGCCGGCCCGGTCACCACGCCGGCAGGACGGACGCCCCGCGCCGGCCCGGTCACCACGCCGGCAGGACGAACGCCCCGCGCCGGCCCGGCCACGACGGCGTGCGGACGAACCACCGGACGGGCGCCCGCTCACGCCCCCGGCTTCTTCGCGGCCTTGGCCGCCTTCGCCGCCGCCTTCATCTCCTGCTTGTGCGCCCGCACCTTCACCAGGGACTCGGGGCCCGTGATGTCCGCGACGGACCGGAAGGACTTCTCCTCGCCGTAGGCGCCGGCCGCCTCCCGCCAGCCGGCGGGGCGGACACCGAGCTGCTTGCCCAGCAGGGCGAGGAAGATCTGCGCCTTCTGCTTGCCGAACCCCGGCAGTTCCTGCAGCCGCCTCAGCAGCTCCCGGCCGTCCTCGACGCCCCGCCAGACGGCCTCGGCGTCACCGTCGTAGTGCTCGACGAGGTACCGGCACAGCTGCTGGATGCGCCCGGCCATGGAGCCCGGGTAGCGGTGCACGGCGGGCTTCTCCGAGAGCAGCGCCGCGAACGCCTCGGGGTCGTACGCCGCGATCTCGTGCGCGTCGAGGTCGTCCGAGCCGAGCCGCCGCGCGATCGTCGCCGGGCCCTTGAACGCCCACTCCATCGGGATCTGCTGGTCCAGCAGCATCCCGGTCAGCGCGGCGAGCGGGCTGCGGCCCAGCAGCCGGTCGGCGTCGGGGTCCTGGGCGAGGTGCAGTGTGACGTCCATGCCCCCGATGATCGCGCGTCGCCCCGTTGATCGCGCGTCGCGGGTCAGCTCGCGCGCCAGTACCCGAGCGCCTGCACCCGCTGCTTGGGGACGGCCAGCTCCTTGCGGACGAACGCGCCCAGCGTGCGGGTGGTCGCGGTGTCGCAGGCGATCCACACGTACGGGTCGGGGCCGGACCTCAGCAGGTCGGGCAGTTCGGCGCGCACCCGCTCGACCAGCGCGGCCTCCCGCCGGGGCACCTCGCGCACCTCGTGGCGCGCGGGGTCGGCGGCCCAGGGCAGCCCTTCCAGGGAGCCCTCGAACCAGATGGTCGCCGGGGCGTCACCCAGGGCGCCGAGCAGGGAGTTGATGGCGGGCAGCGAGGCCGGGTCGCCGACCACGCAGACGTGGGACGGAGCCGGGCTGGGCTGCTCGAACCCCGTGCCCTGCACGGTCGCCTCGACGGTGTCGCCGGGCTTCGCGGCCCGGGCCCAGTCGCTCGCGCAGCCCTCGTGCAGCGCGAACTCCAGGGCGAAGGTGCCGGCCTCCGGGTCCGGGTCGACCAGGGTGTAGGCGCGCTGGTGCGGCCTGCCCGCGTTGTCGAACCACAGCCGCACCCACATCGTGGGGTGCACGCCGGTCGTCGCCAGCATGCCGCCGTCGGTGAAGGTCACCCGCCGGTAGTCCGCGGTGACGTCCTCCGTGCCCGTCACGGTGAACTCGAAATCCTTCGCGCGCAGCAGTTTGAGAACCGCGCCCTCCCAACCCCGCCCCTGCCCCATCGCGTCCTCACCCTTCGCGTACGATTCCGCCACGTCACGGTTTACTTAGGGGAGCCTAACCTAAAGTGAAATGAGGGCACAGTGTCCGGTGCGATCTTCCGGGACCCCTGGGGGATTCCCCATCTGCGGGCGGACGACGCGCGTGAACTCGCGCGCGTCCAGGGGCTGGTGACCGCCCTCGACCGCGGCTGGCAGATCGAGGTGGAGCGGCACCGCGCCCAGGGCACCTCGGCCTCCTTCCTCGGCGCCGCGGAACTGTCCTGGGACGTACTGGTCAGGCGCGCCCGGGTGACCGACACGGCCCGCCGCTGCTTCGCCCGCCTGGAGGAGGGCGACCCGGAGACCGCCGACTGGATCCGGGCGTACGTCACCGGCGTCAACGAGGGCCTGGAGGGGCTCGACGCCCCGGAGTTCGCCCGCGCCGGCACCGTCCCCGGCCGCTGGGAGCCGTGGACCCCGCTGGCGGTGTGGCTGTCCACGCACCTCCTCTTCGCCGGGTTTCCCGCCAAGCTGTGGCGCGACCACGTCGCCGGGCGCCTCGGGCCGGACGCCGTGGGCCTGTTCGCCACCGACGGCCCCGGCACCTCGGGCAGCAACGGCTGGCTGGTCGCGGGGGAGCGCACGGTCACCGGGCAGGCGGTGATCGCCGGCGACCCGCACCGGTTCATCGAGGATCCCGGTGTCTACCAGCAGATACGTCTGTCCTGCCCGGAGTTCGACGTCCTCGGCCTCGCCGTGCCGGGCGTCCCCGGCATCGCCCACTTCGGCCACACCGGCACGGTCGCCTGGGCCATCACCAACGCCATGGCCGACTACCAGGACCTCTACCGCGAGCGGCTGCGGCGCACCGGCGCCGGCATCGAGGCGCTCGGCCCGGACGGCACCTGGCGGCGGGCCGCCCGGCACACCGAGACCGTCGAGGTGGCGGGCGAGGAACCCGTCGAGGTGGAGGTGGTCGAGACCGAGCGCGGCCCCGTCGTCATCGGCGGCCCCGAGGGTCTCGACGGCGGGGTCCCCGAGTCCGGTGAGCCGCCGCTCGCCGTCGCCCTGCGGTACCCGCCGCGCGTCACCGGTGACCTCGGCTTCGGCGCGCTGCTGCCCCTGCTTCGGGCCCGTCGCGTCGCCGACGTCGACCGCGCCGTGGACCTGTGGGCCGAGCCCGTCAACGTCGTCCTGGCCGCCGACACCGAGGGCGGCACCCTGCACCGGGTGGCCGGCCGCGTCCCCGTACGCGCCGAGGCCAACGGCTCCCGGGTGGTGCCCGCGTGGGAGCCCGGCCACGAGTGGCGGGGCCGGCACGAGACCCCCCGCGCCGGACTCGACGACGGCGTCGCCGTGATGGCCAACCAGCGCGGGCCCGCCGCCCCCCTCGGCGTGGAGTTCGCCCCGCCGCACCGCGCCGACCGCATCGCCGCGCTGCTCGCGCGGCAGCACCGCTGGTCCGCCGCCGGCATGGCGGCCCTCCACACCGACACCCACCTCGCCTCCGCCGCCCCCCTCCTGGACCGCCTGGCCGCGCTCGACACCTCGGCCCTCACCGGACCCGCCGTCGCCCTGCGCGAGCGCCTGCTCGCCTGGGACCGGCACATGGACGCGGACAGCGCCGACGCGGCCGCATTCGCGGCCCTGCGCGGCGCGGTCGTCCGCGGACTCGCCGCCGAGCCCGCCCTCGCGGCGGCCGCGACCCCGCCGCCGTACCCGGAGGTGTTCCGGCCCTGGCTCGCGCTGGTCCCGCGCATCGGGTTCGCCCTCGGACACCTGCTGGCGGCCGAGGACCTGTTCGGCATCGACCGCCCGGCCGTCGTCCGCGCGGCGCTGGAGGAGGTGGCCGCCGCGCCGCCCGCCGGCGTCTGGGGCGACACCCACCGCCTCGCGCCCTGGCGGGCCCTGCCGTCCGAGGCGCCGCAGGAGGAGCCCGGCCTGTCCGGCGACCACGACTGCGTGCTGTGCACCTCCGCCGTGCCCGGCATCACCGACCTCGCCGCCCGCGGGCCCGCCGCCCGCTACGTCTGGGACCTGGCCCGGCGCGAGGACAGCCGCTGGGTGGTGCCGCACGGCGCCTCCGGCCGGCCCGGATCACCCCACCACCGAGACCAGCAGCCCCTGTGGCTCGCCGGCGACCTGGCCCCGGTCGTCACCGACTGGGCGCAGCTGACGAAGGAGACCGATGTCTGACCCGTACGCCTCCCGCCCGGCCGTCCACGAGCAGACGGTCGACGGCTTCGGCACCGTGCGCGTCCTGCCGCTCGACCCCGCCGCCGACGCGCCCCTGCTGCACCGCTGGGTGAGCGAGGAACGCGCCGTGTTCTGGGGCATGAACGGCCTCACCGTGGAGCGGGTCGCCGAGATCTACGCGCACATGGAGACCCTCGACACCCATCACGCGTACCTCGTCGTCAAGGACGGCGACCCGGCCGCGCTGCTCCAGACGTACGAGCCGGAGGCCGACCGGGTGGGCGCGTGCTACCCCGTCGAACCGGGCGACATCGGCATTCACCTGCTGCTCGCGGGCGCGGGGCCGGGCGAGACACGCCCGGGCTGGACCGCCGGTCTTGCGGCCGCCGTCCTCACCTACGTGCTGGAGGTGCTGGACCGCCGGCGGATCGTCGTCGACCCGGACGTCGCCAACGAGAAGGCGGTCGCCCGCTTCGTCAGGCAGGGCTTCACCACCGGTCCTCGGGTCGTGCTCCCCGAGGTCGACCTGCCGGACGTGTACCTCCCGGAGAAGAAGGCACAACTCGCCTTCCTCACCCGCGAGGTAGCCTTCGGCGGGTGACCCCCGACGACCTCGTCGCCCACTACGGACTGGAGCCGATCCCCCGTGAGGGAGGCCGGTTCCGGCAGACCTGGGCCGGTCCCGTCCGCCCCGACGGCCGCCCCGAGGGCACCGCCATCGTCGCCCTGCTCACCGACGCGCCCGGCGACTTCTCCGCCCTGCACCGCCTGCCCGCGGACGAGACCTGGCACCACTACCTCGGTGACCCGCTGCGGATGCTGCTGCTCGCCCCCGACGGCGGCAGCAGCACCCCGGTGCTCGGCCCCGACGTCCTCGGCGGCCAGCACGTCCAGCTCACCGTCCCCGCCGGCACCTGGATGGGCGCCCGGGTCGCGGCGGGCGGCTCCTGGACGCTGTTCGGCTGCACGATGGCACCCGGCTTCACCTACGAGGGCTACGAGCACGGCGACCCGGCCGAGCTGGCGGCCCGTCACCCGGACCGGGCGGCCCTCGTCGCGGAGTTCGGCAGACCATGAGGGAGCCGGGACTGCTGCACGGCCAGGTCGCCCTGGTCACCGGCGCGGGGGGCGGCATCGGCGGAGGCATCGCCCGGCGGTTCGCCGAGGAGGGCGCGGCCGTCGCCCTGCACTGCCGCACCTCGGTCGCGTCCGCGCAGGGGACCGCCGCCGCCATCCGGGACGCGGGCGGCAGGGCCGTCGTCCTGCGGGCCGACCTCACCGACGAGGACGCCTGCCACCGCCTGGTCGCCGAGACGGCCGAACGGTTCGGCGGCCGGCTCACCGCGCTGGTCAACAACGCCGGTGTCCAGCCGGTCCAGGAACTCGCCGGCATGACGGCGGCCGAGTGGCGGGCGGTCGTGGACACCAACCTCACCGCCGTCTTCGCCTGCACCCAGGCGGCCGCCCGGCTGATGCGGGACCAGGACGGCGGCGGCTCCGTCACCCACATCGCCTCCGTCGAAGGCCGCTTCCCCGCCCCCGGGCACGCCCATTACGGCGCCGCCAAGGCCGCGGTGGTGATGCACGCCCGCACGGCGGCCCTGGAGTACGGCCCCTGGGGCGTCCGCGTCAACACGGTCTCGCCCGGCCTGATCGACCGGGAGGGCCTGGCGGACGCCTGGCCGGAGGGCGTACGCCGCTGGCGGGAGGCGTCCGCCGTGGGCCGGCTCGGCCGCCCGGAGGACATCGGCGACGCCTGCGTGTTCCTCGCCTCCCCGCTGGCGTCCTGGGTGACCGGGCACGACCTGGTGGTGGACGGAGGGGCGACGTCCCGCCCGACCTGGTGATTCCGCGCCCGTCCCGTTGAGCGGGCGGCGCCTTCCGTCCGTACTCCCTGGGAGGCGAACGGCCAGGAGGCGGGTACGACGTGGAGCGACGGCGCGGTGAGGCGGCGGTCGGCCGTGGAGGGGGCGGGTCACGGCGGCTCCGGGCCCTGGTGCTGCTGGGCACCCTGCTGATCCTGCTGCTCGGCGGCGCGGCCCCGGCGAGCGCCCACGCGGCCCTGCGCGCCAGCGACCCCGCGGAGGGGAGCGTCGTCAAGGCGGCGCCCCCGCACATCACCCTGACGTTCACCGAGTCCGTGGGCCTGCTCGAGGACTCCTTCCGCGTCTACGGCCCCGACAACCGCCGCGTGCACATGGAGGAGCCCGCGCACGCGGCCGGCGCCGCCGACACCGCGCGCGCCGCACTGCCCCGCGACCTCGCCGAGGGCACGTACACCGTGGCCTGGCGGGTGGTCTCGGCGGACAGCCACCCGGTGTCGGGCGCGTTCACCTTCTCCGTCGGCAAGCCGTCACCGACCCCGCCCGCGGCCCCCGCCGACCACGCCGAACACCCGGTCACCAAGAGCCTGTACGACACCGGCCGCTACCTCGCCTACATCGCCGCGGCGCTGCTCATCGGCACGGCGGCGTTCGCGGCGCTGTGCCGCCCGCCGGACACGGCACCGCTGCGGGCGCCGCTGCTGTTCGGCTGGTGGACCCTGCTGGTGACGACGGCCGCGCTGCTGGTCCTGCGCGCCCCGTACGAGAAGGGGACGTCCCCGGCGACGGCACTGGACCTCTCGTCGTTCCCCGGCACACTGACCGGCCGCCCCGGCCTGGCCCTCCTCACCCGCCTCGCCCTCCTGCTGACGGCCGCGTTCCTGGTCCCCCTCCTCCGTCGCCGCTCCCCGCGCACCCGTGTGACGGCGGGCGCGGCCCTGTCCCTCGGCCTGGCCCTGACGTGGGCGTCGGCCGAACACGCCTCGGCCGGCATCCAGGTACCGGTCGCCATGACGTCGTCGGTGCTGCACCTGCTGGCGATGGCGGCCTGGCTCGGCGGCCTCACCGCCCTCCTGCTCACCCTTCACCGCGCGAAGACCCCGCCCCCGTACCCGACGGTCGCGCGCTTCTCCCGCCTGGCCTTCACCTCGGTGACGGTCCTCGTCGTCACCGGCGTCTACCAGTCCTGGCGCGGCCTCGGCTCCTGGTCCGCCCTCACGGGGACGACGTACGGCCGGACCCTGACCGTGAAACTGGCCGCGACGGTCTTCCTGCTGCTCGCGGCGGCCCTGTCCCGCCGCTGGACGACCCTGCCGGCCCGGCCGGCGCCGGCCGAGGAACGCGTGCCGGCGCTGGTAGGTTCGGCGGGCCCGCCCCCCGAACCGAGGACCACCACCGTGACCGCCGGAGCGGAGGCCCTCCACCGCCGCGCCCTGCGCCGCTCCGTGCTGGCGGAGGTCGTCGTGGCGGTGGCCGTCCTGCTGATCACCACGGTGCTGACCGGCACACTGCCGTCCCGCGCGGAGGCCGAGGCGGCCAAGGCACCGGAGCCGCAGGTGGCGGGCCTGCCCGGCGCGGAGGCGTTCACGGTCCCCTACGACACGGGCACCCCCGGCGGCAGCGGCACGGTCCAGCTCCAGATGGACCCCGGCCGGGTCGGTGAGAACGGCCTCCAGGCGGTGGTCTTCGGACCTCAGGGCGCCCTGACCTTCGTCCCGGAACTCCGCGTCTCCTTCACCCTCCCGGCCAAGGACGTGGGCCCCATCGACGCCAAGCTCACCGACCGGGGCGGCTACTGGGCCACCAACGACCTCACCCTCCCCCTGGAGGGCACCTGGACGCTGAAACTCACCGTCCGCGTCTCGGACATCGACCAGATCACCGAGACCCGCCAGGTGAAAATCACCCGCTGACCCATCGGCACGCCGACCACGCCGCACTGCCGGAGCGGTACATCACCTCCTCCTTCGGTGCCCTGATCGAGCCCGGCCCTGGTCACACGCTCCTCCCCCGTGGACGGCACCACCCTGATGACGTCGGTGACGTACCACTGGCACGCCCCGTCCGCCCTCCCTGACGTTCTGCTCCGGGCCACACGACGATCCCGAGGTGACCGCCGCGGTTCTGGAGCCGAGGGCGTGAGTGGTTCCGACCGGGCGTGGCCGTAGGTCAGGCGGCCCTGTAGGTCGCCAGCCAGGTGTGTATCTCTTCCGCGTCCATGCGGTCCAGGAGGCCGTTGATCTCCTGCACCAGCTTGGTGTCGCCGGCCTTCTGGGCCTGGCCGAGGATGACGAAGAGCGCGACGCGGTCGTCCTCGGCCTGCGCGAGCGGGTAGCCGGTCTCCAGCCAGGCGCGCGTCTCCTCGGGGACGTCAAGGTCGAGGAGGGCGTTGATCTCCTTGATGACCCGCTTGTCGCCGTTCTGCTGGGCTTCGCCGAGAATGACGAAGAGCGTGAACCTGTCGTCATCGGCCTGGGCGAGCGGGTAGCCGGTCTTCAGGAACGTGCGCATGTCGTCGACGGTGCCGTTGAGGGCCTGGGTGGCTGCCTCGGTGACGCTCCTGCCGCCGGCCTCGGTCTCCAGGATCGCGGTGATCGCGGCGCGCAGCTCGTCTTCCGTCATCTCGTCCATCGGCGTCTCGGACGAGACCGTCGCGGTCGTCGCGGGGGCGGGTGCGGCCGACGGGCCGGCGAAGGCCGGGGTGGAGAGGACAAGAGCGGGGGCCAGCGCCGTGGCCGCGACGAGCAGGCCCGCGCGATGCTGTCTCACGAATGTGCCTCCTGTTCTGAGGTGGACACCGTGATCATCACCGCCCGCGTTGCTCGAACGCACTGCCGCATTCGGGCAGTTTTCCGCGCGCGTTGCTTGCCGCCCCCGCCCCGGCCGGCGGGTGGGCCGCCATGTGTCCGGCATCACGCCTGCCGGCCATGAGGTGGCCGGATGCGGCGCCCCTAGAGCTTGGTCATCTTGGCGTACGGGCTCAGGATCCTCATGGGCGCCCCCGAGCCGAAATCCACGAGCACCGCGACTCCGTCCTCGACGTCGACCACCCGACCGAGGCCGTGCACGTCATGGGTGACCGGGTCGCCCGGGGCGAAGTGCTTGGCAGCCGGTGCGACCGGGGCCTTGAAGGGACTGGTGGGCAGATGGCGTTTCGATACCGCTGGCTTGGTCATGGCTCAGTATGCGCCTCCGTGCCGAGCGGGGTCGTGGCTCGCGCCGTGCTTGTGACGCTGGTCATGCTCCACGGGAACGGAGACGGACAACGTCGAAGGGCCCCACTGCGAACAGTGGGGCCCTTCGACTTCGTGCCCGGTGAGGCACTGGCGGAGGATACGAGATTCGAACTCGTGAGGGGTTGCCCCCAACACGCTTTCCAAGCGTGCGCCCTAGGCCTCTAGGCGAATCCTCCGCCAGGAACATTACATGACCGAGAGGAGTGCTCGCGAACTCGTTCCGGGCCCGGGACATGGGGTAGCCTCTGCGTAGCCCCTCACGCGGCGCTATCTGACTGAACTCCCCCAGGGCCGGAAGGCAGCAAGGGTAGGTCGGCTCTGGCGGGTGCGTGGGGGGCGCTTGCGTTCCGAGCGGCCGGTCCGGTTGTCGGCGGGCGCCTATAACCTCGTAAGCGTGTCGTCTCTCGCGCTGTACCGCCGCTATCGCCCGGAGTCGTTCGCCGAGGTCATCGGGCAGGAGCATGTCACCGACCCGTTGCAGCAGGCGCTGCGGAACAACCGGGTCAATCACGCGTACCTGTTCAGCGGTCCCCGCGGCTGCGGCAAGACGACCAGCGCCCGCATCCTCGCCCGGTGCCTGAACTGCGAGCAGGGGCCCACGCCCACGCCGTGCGGTCAGTGCCAGTCGTGCCAGGACCTCGCGCGCAACGGCCCCGGTTCGATCGACGTCATCGAGATCGACGCCGCTTCCCACGGTGGTGTGGACGACGCCCGTGACCTGCGGGAGAAGGCGTTCTTCGGGCCCGCGTCCAGCCGCTACAAGATCTACATCATCGACGAGGCCCACATGGTCACGTCGGCCGGTTTCAACGCGCTGCTCAAGGTCGTCGAGGAGCCGCCGGAGCATCTGAAGTTCATCTTCGCGACCACCGAGCCCGAGAAGGTCATCGGGACCATCCGCTCCCGGACGCACCACTACCCCTTCCGGCTCGTCCCGCCCGGCACCCTCCGGGAGTACCTGGGTGAGGTGTGCCACAAGGAGGGCATGGCCGTCGAGGAGGGCGTGCTGCCGCTGGTGGTGCGCGCCGGCGCCGGCTCCGTGCGTGACTCGATGTCCGTCATGGACCAGCTGCTCGCCGGCGCGAGGGAGGAGGGCGTGACGTACGCCATGGCCACCTCCCTGCTGGGCTACACCGACGGCTCGCTGCTCGACTCCGTCGTCGAGGCCTTCGCCACGGGTGACGGCGCGGCGGCCTTCGAGGTCGTCGACCGGGTGATCGAGGGGGGCAACGACCCGCGCAGGTTCGTCGCCGACCTGCTGGAGCGGCTGCGCGACCTGGTCATCCTCGCCGCCGTTCCCGACGCCGCCGACAAGGGCCTGATCGACGCCCCCGCCGACGTCCTGGAGCGGATGCAGGCCCAGGCCGGCACCTTCGGGCCCGCCGAGCTCAGCCGTGCCGCCGACATCGTCAACGAGGGCCTCACCGAGATGCGCGGCGCCACCTCGCCCCGTCTCCAGCTGGAGCTGATCTGCGCGCGCGTGCTGCTGCCCGCCGCGTACGGCGACGAGCGCTCGCTCATGGCGCGGCTGGACCGCATCGAGCGCGGCGTGCAGTTCTCCCCGGGCGCGGTGGCCGCCGCGCCCGCGATGGGGTACGTCCCCGGTCCGGAGGCGCACGGAGCAGCGGCTCAGGCGCCCGCACCCGCTGTCGAGCCGGGGGGCGGTCCCGCCGCCGCCCGGGCCGCCGTACGGGCCCAGGGACCCGCCCCCGCCGCCCCGGCGGCCCCCACGCCTCCGCCCGCCCAGGCTCCGGCCCCGGCCGCTCCTCCGGCCGCGCAGACCCCGCCTCCGGCCCCGGCCCCCTCCGGCCCCCCGGCAGGCCCCGCACCGGATGCCGCGCCGTCCGCACCCGCCCCCGGTGCCTGGCCCACCGCCTCCCCCGCCGGCGGCGGCGCGGCCCGGCGTCCCGGCGGGTGGCCCACGGCCGCCCCGGCGGGCAGCGGAAGCAGGCCCCCGGCGGCAGCCCCCGCCGCTGCCCCCGCACCCGCCCCGCAGGCCCAGCCGGCGGCGCCGTCGCCCGCGCCCTCGGGCGGCGGTGGCGGCCTCGACCCCCGCATGCTCTGGCCGAACATCCTGGAGACGGTCAAGAACCGCCGCCGCTTCACCTGGATCCTGCTCAGCCAGAACGCCCAGGTGACCGGCTTCGACGGCACGACCCTCCAGATCGGCTTCGTGAACGCGGGCGCCCGGGACAACTTCCTCAGCAGCGGCAGCGAGGACGTGCTGCGCCAGGCGCTGGCCGAGCAGTTCAACGTGCAGTGGAAGATCGAGGCGGTCGTCGACCCGTCCGGCGGTGGCTCGGGCGTCCCCGCCCCCGCGGGACCGCCCGGCGGCCGCAGCGGCGGCGGTGGCGGCGGTTACGGAGGCGGCGACGGCCGTCGGCCCTCCGCCCCTTCGGCGGGTGCCCCGTCCGCCCCCGCACCGCCCTCGGCCGCTCCACCGGCGTCCGCGTCCGGCCCCGCCCCGGCGCCCGCGCCCCGGCCGTCCGCCCCGGAACCCCCTCCCGTCTCCCCCGAGGACGACATCCCGGAGGACGACGACCCCGACCTGAACGAATCCGCCCTGTCCGGTAGGGAACTGCTGGTCCGCGAGCTGGGCGCGACGGTCGTCGAGGAGTTCACCAACGAGTAGCGGCGCCCCTCCGCGCGGGCGGGCGGCCGCGGCGGCCCCGGGCCTCGTCGTTGGAGGAACGCACAAGCGCCGCCTCCCCGTCCCTTCGGAAGCCCGCACAAAGGGCATACGTCCGCTGCCGTTAGGCTGACCCCCGTGAAGGTCCTCGTCATCGGAAGCGGCGCCCGCGAACACGCCCTGTGCCACTCCCTGTCCCTCGACCCCGATGTCACCGCGCTGCACTGCGCGCCCGGCAACGCCGGCATCGCCGAGGTCGCCGAGCTGCACCAGGTCGACGCCCTCGACGGCGCCGCCGTGTCCGCGCTGGCCCTGCGGCTCGGCGCGGACCTCGTGGTGGTCGGCCCCGAGGCGCCCCTGGTCGCCGGTGTCGCCGACGCCGTGCGCGAGGCGGGCATCCCCGTTTTCGGCCCCTCCAAGGAGGCCGCGCGGCTCGAGGGCTCCAAGGCCTTCGCGAAGGACGTCATGGCGGCGGCCGGCGTGCCCACCGCCCGCTCCTACGTGTGCGCCACCCCGGACGAGGTCGACGCGGCCCTCGGCGCGTTCGGTCCCCCCTATGTCGTCAAGGACGACGGGCTCGCGGCCGGCAAGGGCGTCGTCGTCACCGACGACGTCGAGGCGGCCCGTGCGCACGCGGCCGGCTGCGAGCGTGTGGTCGTCGAGGAGTTCCTCGACGGCCCCGAGGTCTCCCTCTTCGCCGTGACCGACGGCGAGACCGTCGTGCCCCTCCAGCCCGCCCAGGACTTCAAGCGCGCCCTGGACGGCGACGAGGGCCCGAACACCGGCGGCATGGGGGCGTACTCCCCGCTGCCGTGGGCCGACCCCAAGCTGGTCGACGAGGTCATGGAGACGGTGCTTCAGCCGACCGTGGACGAGATGCGGCGCCGCGGCACGCCGTTCTCCGGTCTGCTCTACGCCGGTCTGGCGATCACCTCGCGCGGTGTCCGCGTGATCGAGTTCAACGCCAGGTTCGGCGACCCCGAGACCCAGGTCGTGCTGGCCCGGCTGAAGACCCCGCTCGCGGGGCTGCTGATGGCCGCCGCCACCGGCAACCTCGCCCACCTGGAGCCGACGCGGTGGAGCGACGAGGCCGCGGTCACCGTGGTCGTCGCCTCGCACAACTACCCCGGCACCCCGCGCACCGGTGACCCGATCACGGGCCTCGACGAGGTCGCCGCCCAGGACGCCCCGCACGCCTACGTGCTGCACGCCGGGACCCGGCGGGAGGGCGGCGCGGTCGTCAGCGCGGGCGGGCGCGTGCTGTCCGTGACGGCGACCGGCAAGGACCTCACCGAGGCCCGCGACCGCGCCTACCGTGCGGTGGCCCGCATCGGCCTCGACGGCTCCCAGCACCGGACGGACATCGCGGCGAAGGCGGCCCAGGAGGCCTGACGGGACCGGGGCCCTCGCGGCCCAGGAGGCCTGACGGGGCCGGAGCCCTAAGCGACCAGGCTCTCGCACCCCCGGCGAGCCTCAGGACCGCCCGCCGTGGCCGGCTGCCGGACCGGCCGCCCGTGGCGAGCTCCCGGACCGCCCGTACCGCCCCGCCCGTACCGACGAACCTCACAGGCCCCGGATCCCCCAGGATCCGGGGCCTGACCCTTGCCGTCCGTCGACCACCTCTCCCCAAAGCCATTCCATCGAGTGAGCGATGTGCCATCCGGCTGACGGGGGACGGGACCCCAACTAGGGTGCCGCGCAAGCGTTCCGGCACTTGGCCCACCGGCATTGCGATGTCAGTGGCGGGTGCCACAGTGGGGGCATGGGCAACGCCAGGACAGCGTCAGGCGCAGGGAGGGGGTGAGGCCGCACCATGACCGCGAGCGGAGTGGGCAGAGACGCGGACGCTCGGAGCGCGCGCTCCCGGGCACTGGCCGTGCTGCGCATCCGCAGCCGGGCCCTGGCCGTAGCCCTGCTGCCGGCCGCCGCCGCCGTGATCCTGCTGGTCGGCGGGTCCACGGGCCATCTGCCGGCCCCGGCTGGGACCTCGCCGCCGGATCCTCACCCCGTCGCGGTCCTCGTTCTGCTGCTCGCCGCCGGTGTCGCCCTGGTCGTCGCCCGCGCCCGGCCCGCCGTGAGCCCCACCGTGCCGATCGCCGAGAAGGCCGCCCCGGACCTGTACCGCATGGTGCGGGACCTCGCCGACCGCCTCGGTGTCCCCGCGCCGTCCGCGATAGCGCTCACCCCCGACTGCGACAGCTGGCTGGAGGACCGCACCCACCCGGCGCACGGCCCCCAGCCGCCCGAGGAGCACCACGACGTGGCGCAAGCGGGCCGGCCCGCCCGCCGCGCACCCGCCGCACCCGTGCTGGTCATCGGCTCGCCGTTCCTGTGGTGGATGCGGGTGGCCGAGCTGCGCGCGCTCCTCGCCCCGGTCGTCGCCGGTACTGGCCCGTCGGCCCACCCCGACATAGCCGCCGCCCGGCGCTTCGTACGCGGTCTGGACGCGGCGGCGGCCGTGGCGTCGGCGCCGGGCCGCGGGCCGGTGCACCGCGCGGTGCTCGGCGGCGTCGGCTGGATCGTCCGCCTGATGCTGCACGGCAGCCGGGTGCACGCGGCCGAGATGGAGCGCGGGGTCGCCGCGGCCGCCGCCGACCGCGCCAAGGCCGTGGACTACGGCCTGCGGATCGTCGCCCAGGAGCAGGTGGGCCTGGCGTACGCGGGCTGGGACCGGCTGCTGACCCGGGTGGCGCTGCCCGCCTGGCGGATGGGCCGCTGGCCCTCGCGGCTCAACGCGGGCGTGGTCGCCGCCCTCACCGAGCTGTCCCGGCGGGACCGGCTGGCCGAGGGCTTCGCCTCCCGCCTCGGTGAGCGTCCCGCCTGCGACCTCCTCGAGGAACCCGGCGCGGTCGACGAGGCCACATCCCTGCTCGCCGCCCGCCTCTTCCACGGAGGCCCGGCCCGGACCGGCCCCGACTGGTCGCCGGTCCACTGGGGCGACTACCCGGAGGAGGTCGTCGACCGGAAGTGGCGCACCGACGCCGCCCGCCTCCACCGGATACTCGACGCCCTCGGCGTACCGCCCTCGGCCGACGAGCCGCAGGCCCCCGACGGCCCCACCCTCGCCAGGGTCCTGGCCCACCTGGCCACCCCGCCGGACGTCACCCGTGCCGCCCTTCCGCCCGTCCCCGACGAGGAGGACGACCTGGCCGGCGGCACCGCCCACGGCGCCGCCCTCGCGGCCCGGCTCACCGCGGAACTGGCCCGCGAGGAGGCCGTAGCGGCCCCCGCCTCTCCCAGCACCGCGGTGTCCGACCCCGACCCCGTCCGCGACGACGGCGCGCTCCCCCTCTTCCCGCTGCAGCCGCCCCGCACCGGACGGGAGCTGCTCACGGACCACATCACGGCGATGGTCTGCTGCGCGGCGATGGACACCGTGGGGGCCGCGCCCGGACTCGACTGGCTCGACGGGCCCACGCTCCTCGTCGGCGGCGCCCGCGCCACCGATCTCCCGCCCCGGGTGCTGAGTCTGATCGAGGAGGGCGATCCCGCGGCCCTGGAGGGATGGCTGACCCGCCAGGGCATACGCGCCGAGAAGCCCGTACGCCTCGTCTGATCCGGAGTCCGGTCCCTCACCTCTCACCGATTCACAACGAACGGTGACCGGGCGCGTGCCGTATGTGATGTGCTGGGGGCACGTTCACGCTTGGGGGAGGGGGACGGTCATGAGGCCGGAGCGCAAGCGCCACGCGGGGACGCCGGCACCGGACGGCGGCGACGCCTTCGCACCCGTCACCCTCCCGTGGCTGAGTTCCTCCGAGACCGGCACGCGCCGCTCGCCGGCATCCGCCCCCGGGGAAGTGACGGACGGCCACATCGAGGGCTTCACCTCCACCGGCGCCGTCGCCCCCGGCGAGTCGATCGACTTCCACGTCACCGTCGAACCGCCCCGCCCGTTCCGGATCGACGTCCACCGCATCGGTCACCACGACGGCCACGGCGGGACCGCGACGACCTCCAGCCCTCTCCTCCCCGGCCTGGCCCAGCTCCCGCCGCTCACCGCCGGGCGCACCGTCGCCTGCCACCACTGGTGGCTGTCCTGGCGGCTGGCGGTGCCGTCGTACTGGAACGTCGGCGCGTACGTCGCCGTGCTCACCACGGCCGACGGCCGCCACCGCGCGCACATCCCGTTCACCGTGCGCGACGACCGGGCGGCCGACCTGCTGCTCGTGCTGCCGGACATCACCTGGCAGGCGTACAACCCCTACCCGGCGGCGGACCCCGGCGCGAGCCTCGCCCCCGGCCACGACGACCACGGCCGCCCGCCCGACGGGACCGACGCGGTCACGACCGTGTCCTTCGACCGCCCCTACGCGGGCGACGGACTCCCGCCGCAGGCCGGACACGCCTACGACGTCATCCGCTGGGCGGAGCGCTACGGCTACGACCTCGCCTACGCCGACGCCCGCGACCTGCACGCCGGCCGGATCGACCCCGCCCGTTACCGGGGCCTGGTCTTCCCCGGCCACGACGAGTACTGGACCACGGAGATGCGCAGCGCCGTGGAGGGCGCCCGGGAGCACGGCACGTCCCTGGTGTTCCTGTCCGCCCGCACCCTGCACCGGCAGGTGGAGCTCGCCCCCGCCCCGTCCGGCCCGGACCGCCTGGTCACCTGCGGCCGGCGCCGCGGGCAGCACGGGCCCGGGCTGTGGCGGGAGCACGACCGCGCGGAGCAGCAGCTGCTCGGCATCCAGTACGCGGGCCGGGTCCCGCGGCCCCGGCCGCTGATCGTCCGCAACAGCGACCACTGGATGTGGGAGTCGACCGGTGCGCACGAGGGCGACGCCCTGGACGGCATGGTCGCGGGCGGCGCCGACCGCTACTACCCGCGCACCCCGCTGCCCGACCACGAGGAACGGGTGCTGCTCGCGCACTCCTCCTACGGCGACCGGCAGGGCGCCCGGCGCCACCAGGAGACCTCCCTGTACCGGGCACCGTCCGGCGCCTGGGTCTTCGCCTCCGGCACGCTCGCCTGGTCCCCGGCCCTGGACCGCCCGGGGCACACCGACCCCCGCGTCCAGCGCGCCACCGCCAATCTCCTCGACCGCATCTGCAAACGGGCCTGAGCGGAGCGCGGGCCCCGGGGGGCCGGCTCCCGCCGCCTCCACCGCTCCGCCGGCCCCTCCCCGCACCACCCCGACCTTCGCTCCGTCCCCACATACGGGAGAATCGACGTATCGCCCTGCCCCTCCCGCCACCCCCCTCAAGGAGCCCGCGGGAACGGGAGCGCTGCGGGCGTCCCTTCTGTTCGATCACGCGGAGGAACCGTGTCCGGATTCGTCGACAAGCCCGAACCGATCCAGGTTCCGGGCCTGGTGCATCTGCACACCGGCAAGGTGCGCGAGCTGTACCGGAACGAGGCGGGCGACCTCGTGATGGTCGCCAGCGACCGCATCTCCGCCTACGACTGGGTCCTGCCGACCGAGATCCCGGACAAGGGCCGGGTGCTCACCCAGCTCTCGCTGTGGTGGTTCGACCAGCTCGCCGACCTGCTGCCCAACCATGTGCTGAGCACCGAGCTCCCCGACGGCGCCCCCGCCGACTGGGCGGGCCGCACCCTGGTGTGCAAGTCGCTGAACATGGTCCCGGTGGAGTGCGTGGCCCGCGGCTACCTGACGGGCTCGGGTCTCGCCGAGTACAACGAGACCCGGACGGTCTGCGGGCTGGCCCTGCCCCACGGCCTGGTCGACGGCTCCGAGCTGCCCGCACCGATCTTCACCCCGGCCACCAAGGCGGCCGTCGGCGAGCACGACGAGAACGTCTCCTACGAGGAGGTCGCCCGCCAGGTCGGCGCGGAGACCGCCGCCCAGCTGCGCCAGGCGACCCTCGCGGCCTACTCCCGCGCCCGCGACATCGCCCGGGACCGGGGCATCATCCTCGCGGACACCAAGTTCGAGTTCGGTTTCGACGGGGAGAAGCTGGTCATCGCCGACGAGGTACTCACCCCGGACTCGTCCCGCTTCTGGCCGGCCGAGCAGTGGGAGCCGGGGCGCGCGCAGGCGTCGTACGACAAGCAGTTCGTGCGGGACTGGCTCACCTCGGCCGAGTCGGGCTGGGACCGCAAGAGCGAGCAGCCCCCGCCGCCGCTGCCGCAGCAGGTCGTGGACGCCACGCGGGCGAAGTACGTGGAGGCGTACGAGCGCCTGACGGGCACCACCTGGAGCTGACGAGGGCCCGGGGCCGGGGCCGCACGCCCGGCCCGCCACCCCGCCGGGGCATCCGCAGATGACAAAGGCCCCGGTCAGTGACCGGGGCCTTGTTCCTTGAGCGAACGACGAGGTTCGAACTCGCGACCTCAACCTTGGCAAGGTTGCGCTCTACCAACTGAGCTACGTTCGCCTGCGCCGTGGCGCGAGCACCACTATACCCAACCTCGCTCGCGTGCGAGGCGCACCGCCGTGTGACGGTTCTCCGCGCCGAGCTTCGAGACGGCCGAGGAGAGATAGTTGCGCACGGTCCCCTGGGAGAGCGCGGCCCGCTCCGCGATCTCCGCCACGGGCGCACCGTCCGCCGCCAGCTCCAGCACCTCTGCCTCGCGGGCGGTCAGCGGCGAGTCGCCGGCGGCGATCGCGTCGGCGGCCAACTCGGGGTCGACGTACCGGTTTCCCCCGTGCACGGTGCGGATGATCTCCGCGAGCCGCTGGGCGCTGACGGTCTTGGGGACGAAGCCCCGCACCCCCGCCGCGAGGGCCCGCTTGAGATGTCCCGGCCGCCCGTGACCGGTCACGATCAGCACCTGGCAGCCGGGCAGCTCGGTCCGCAAAGATGTGGCGACCTTCACACCGTCCGCGCCGGGCATCTGCAGGTCCAGTACGGCGACGTCCGGCTCGTGGGCCCGTGCCATCGCCAGGGCCTCCGGCCCGGAGGCGGCCTCGGCGACCACGAGGAGGTCGTCCTCCAGGGACAGCAGGGCGGCCAGCGCCCCGCGGATCAGATGCTCGTCGTCGGCGAGCAGCAGCCGCACCACGTCCGTCACGACGCGACCTCCAGCACGGCCCGCGCGGTCAGCGGTACCTCCGCGACCAGCGTGAAGTCGCCGTCGCCGGTCTCACCGGCGTCCAGCGTGCCGTCGACCGCGGACAGCCGTTCGCGCAGCCCGGCCAGTCCGGTTCCGCCCCTGCGGGCCGAACCGTGGGGGGCGGCGGCCCCGTCGTTCCGCACCGTCAGCACCACACGCCCCTCCGGCCTGCGCACCGTGACGGTGCACTTCTTCGCGTCCCCGTGCCGCAGCACGTTGGTGGTCGCCTCCCGTACCACCCAGCCCAGCGCGGACTGCACCTCGGCGGGCAGTCCTTCCGTCTCGCCGCTGACCTCGCAGTCGATCCCGGCCGCCCGCAGCACTCCGCGCGCACCGCTGAGTTCGGCCTCCAGGTCGGCCCTGCGGTAGCCGCGCACCACGTCCCGCACCTCCCGCTGGGACTCCTGGGCGATGCGTTGCACCTCGATCATCTGCTCGACCGCCTCGGGCCGTTCGCGCCGCGCCAGCTGCACGGCCAGCTCGCTCTTCAGTGCGATCACGGCGAGGTTCCTGCCCATCACGTCGTGCAGGTCCCGGCCGAAGCGCAGCCGCTCCTCGGCGACCGCGAGCCGGGCCCGGGTCTCGCGCGCCTCGTCGAGGGCGTAGACGGCCTTGAGCAGCCAGATCGAGAAGCCGGAGGTGGCGGCGAAGAAGCCGGTCGCGGCCGTCACGAACGCGGTCGTGGCGAGCGCGGCGAGGGCGGGCATGCCGAGCGCCCAGGTCACCAGGCCCGCGCCGGCCCCGAACCCGCCGACCAGCCAGACGACGCGCCGCCGGTCCTGCATGGCGAGGGCCATCAGGCCTACGCCGTAGCAGAGCGTGACGCCGAAGACCGCCCCCAGGACGGTGGAGGCGTCGTCCCCGCCGGGGCCGTGCTGGGCGAGGGTGAGGGCGACGACCGCGAGTGCGGCGGTCGCGGCGCCGAGCGTCCACAGCAGCCGCAACGGCTGTGGACGCCGGCCGCACGTCCAGTCCAGGGCGCGGGAGGCGGTCACCATGGCCAGCGCGGTGTGCCCGGCGACCGGCAGCATCAGCAGGAACCCGGCGCGCGCGTCCAGGTGACCGAAGGCGGTCACGCCGATCACCGTGGGTTCGGACAGCGCGATGAAGTGGAACGACCACCGTGTGTACGTCTCGACCTTCGCGGGCGTGCTCTTACGCCCCCACCAGCCGCCCGGACTGCCCATCTGCCGTGTCTCCTGTCCGTCCCGATGCCCGCGCCTGCGGGGCTTGCCCACGGCCGGCGTCCTCGCCCGCTCTCTGCCGACTCCGGCTGAGAGGCCGCTTCCGGTCCGCCCGCACGAGCGTCACGCCCGGATCCGGTCCGCCCGTGAGAGCCGCACGCCGCTCTCCAGAGCCGCACGCTGCTTCTCCGCGCCGTGCGCGCCTGTCACGCGCGCCTCAGCGCCGCGGCTCCCAGCGGAACCGCCGCCGTACAGCAAACACCGCCAGCAGGGTCCAGGCCAGCGCCACCGTGAGCGCACCCAGGGACTCTCCGGCCGTCAGGTCACCGGTCCAGCCTCCGCGCACCAGGCTGACGACCGGGGTCAGCGGCAGCAGCTCGCAGATGGACGCCAGCTTGTCCGGGAACAGCTCCAGCGGGACGAACATTCCGGAGCCGAGCATCGAGACGATCAACAGAGGCATGGGTGTGACCTGCGCACTCTCACCGGTGCGCGTGTAGCTGGCGGTGACGGCGGCGAGCGCCGCGCTCATCACGAGCCCCAGCAGCAGGCCGACGACGGCCAGATGCGGCGCGGACGGCGCCGACAGGTCGAGCAGCACGGTGCAGCCCGCGATCAGCAGCAGGCACTGCACCAGCCCGGTGAGGACGGCCGGCAGCGCGGATCCGCCGAGGATCTCCCCGTCCCGCAGTTCGCCCGTGCGCAGCCGCTTCAGCACGAGCTCCTCGCGCCGGACGACGTAGACGCCGACCAGCGAGGAGTACACGGCGAACAGCAGCGAGAAGCCGACGGCGGCGGGCAGGACGAGCGTGCCGGGGGTGAGCCCGGCCTCCGCGAGATCCATCTCCTCGGCCGCGGACCGCACGCTCAGCGGCAGGATCAGCGGCACGAACAGAGCGGCGAAGAGGGTGCCCTTGCTGCGTCCCAGCAGGGTCAGTTCGGCCCGGGCCAGGGAGGTCATCCGGCTGACCGGGGTGGTCGTGGGGGTGCTCATACCGCGTACTCCTGCGTGGTCGTGCCGTCCGCCCTGGGGGCCGAGGCGTCCCGGGCGATGGTGAGGAACGCCTCCTCCAGGGAGGCGGAGCGCACGTCGAGCCGGCGCAGTTCCACCCCGGCGTCCCGCGCCCACAGCAGCAGCCCGGTGGCCGAACGCTGGAGTTCGCGGGTGCGGAGCCGGACGGTGCGGCCGTCCACGGTGTGGTCGCTCACGCCGAGTTCGCCGAGCGGCGGGAGGTCGCCCAGGAAGTAGCCGTCGGGCAGGTCGAAGGTGATGCGGGACGGCTCGGTCGCGGTGACCTGGGCCGGGGTGCCGGTGACGGCGATCCGGCCGTCGTGCATGATCGCGAGCCGGTCGGCGAGGCTCTCGGCCTCCTCCAGATAGTGCGTGGTGAGCAGCACGGTGGTGCCGGCGTCGCGCAGGGCGCTCACCAACTCCCAGGTGTCATGGCGGCCTTCGGCGTCGAGACCGGTGGTCGGCTCGTCGAGGAAGAGCACCTCGGGGTCGCCGAGCAGTGCGAGCGCCAGGTCCAGGCGCCGCCGCTGGCCGCCGGAGAGCTGCTTGACCCGGACGTCCGTCTTGGACTCCAGGCCCACCATGGTCAGCACCTCCCGCGTGGGGCGGGCATCGCTGACGCAGCCGGCCCACATGCGGGCGGTCTCGGCGACGGTCAGCTCGGAGGGGAAGCCGCCCTCCTGGAGCATCACGCCGGTGCGGTGCCGTACGGCGCCGCGCTCGGTGTAGGGGTCGTGGCCGAGGACCCGGACCCGCCCGCCGGCCGGCGCGGCGAGTCCTTCCAGCAGTTCGACGGTGGAGGTCTTGCCGGCCCCGTTGGTGCCCAGCAGCGCGAAGATCTCCCCGCGCCGCACGGAGAAGTCGATCCCGCGCACCGCTTCGAACCCGCCCCCGTAGACACGTCGCAGATCGGTGACCTCGATCACGTGCTCGCGTTCGGTTGTTTCCATGCCTCGAGCTTCCCGGCCGGTGCGGGCGCCCGGCAGTGCGCCGTGTCATCACCGGACATGACAAATGTCAGACGCCGGGCGGAGAAGGGTGCGGGAGAGATCGCCGGAAGGACCCGGCACAGGGGCATACGAAAAGACCCCGGTCCGATGGACCGGGGTCTCGTTCCCGAGCGGACGACGAGGCTCGAACTCGCGACCTCAACCTTGGCAAGGTTGCGCTCTACCAACTGAGCTACGTCCGCATTGCCTCCGACCGGCTCTCACCGATCGGCGCGGGCACCAGCCTACCTGATCCTCCCCCAGAGGAGGGACCCCTGGTGTGGTTGGTACGGCGATGCAGAGCGGGTGACAGGAATTGCACACTGCGCCTTCCCCCTGGAAGGGGGATGTTCTACTACTGAACTACACCCGCATGTACTCCTCGGGCCGGGCCTTTCGGCCTCGCCCCTCGGCGTGCTCCAGACTTTAGCTGATCAGCAGGGGGGCTGCGCAAGTCGGTTGCGTCGAGGGGCCGGTGACCGGCCGTCGGCAGGCCCACCCGAACGGGTCGGGCGGCACACGCGCGTGCGGTTCACTGCGCCGCGGTGAACGCCTCGTAGACCCTCTTGGGGATCCGGCCCCGGGCGGGGACGTCCATCCGGTTCGCCTGCGCCCAGGCGCGCACGGCCGCCGGATCGGGTGCGACCTCCGTCTGTCGGTAGGCCTTGCCGGAGCGCGCCCGCTTGCGGCCGGCGTCCACGTAGGGCTCGAGCACCTCGCGCAGTTTCCTGGCATTGGCTTCGTTGAGGTCGATCTCGTACGACTTGCCGTCGAGTCCGAAGGCGATCGTTTCCGCCGCTTCCGAGCCGTCGATGTCGTCAAAGAGAGTGACCACGACCTTCTGCGCCACGAATATCGGTCCCTTCGTGCGACACCTCTCCGCCCGGACGTCCTTGATGACGTGCCGGTACGTCGCCGAGATGTCGGCTGTCCGCCTGTAATCGGGCAAAGTATCTGCTAATGACAATTCATTTGTACAGTGCCCGGCAATGCATTGTGAAGCCCGACTAAATCTGTCCGCGTGTCCGGGGCGCAATAGCGATGTGCGGGGGAAGGCCGATCTTTCCCGGATCTTTTCCTGGACGCCTCCCCACGATGCCGAATCGTGACGGTGCTCACGTAGATTCCTACAACTCTACCCGCGTAGAAATTTTGTGCGGGTAGTCTGAAGGAACCTGCTCAGCACCACACACCGGGAGTGCCAGTGGCACGCGTCGTAGTCGACGTCATGCTCAAGCCGGAGATCCTCGACCCCCAGGGCCAGGCGGTGCAGCGCGCACTGCCGCGACTGGGTTTCGAAGGGATCTCGGACGTCCGTCAGGGAAAGCGATTCGAACTGGAAGTTGACGGGCCGGTCGACGAGGCCGCGCTCGCCCGTATCCACGATCTTGCGGAATCCTTCCTCGCCAACACCGTGATCGAGGACTTCACCGTACGGGTCGAGGAAGTCGCGGAGGCCGCGAAGTGACCGCTCGTATTGGCGTCGTCACTTTCCCGGGCAGCCTCGACGACCGGGACACCCAGCGCGCGATCCGCGTCGCGGGTGCCGAACCCGTCGCCCTCTGGCACAAGGACAAGGACCTCAAGCAGGTCGACGCCGTGGTGCTCTGCGGCGGTTTCAGTTACGGCGACTATCTGCGCGCCGGCGCCATCGCGCGCTTCTCGCCGGTCATGGACACCGTCATCGAGCAGGCGAAGGCCGGTCTGCCGGTCCTCGGCATCTGCAACGGCTTCCAGATCCTCACCGAGGCGCACCTGCTCCCCGGCGGCATGCTGGGCAACGACCACCTGCACTTCATCTGCCGCGACCAGAAACTGCGGGTGGAGAACGCGGACACCGCGTGGACCGCCGACTACGAGTCCGGCCAGGAGATCCACATCCCGCTGAAGAACATGGACGGCCGCTACGTCGCCGACCGGTACACGCTGGACAAGCTGGAGGCCGAGGGGCGGGTCGCGTTCCGCTACCTCGACGTCAACCCGAACGGCTCGCTCAACGACATCGCCGGCATCACCAACGAGGCCGGGAACGTCGTCGGTCTCATGCCGCACCCCGAGCACGCCGTCGAGTCGCTGATCGGTACGGGCCGTACCGACGGCCTGCCCTTCTTCACGTCGATCCTCAAGAAGCTGGTCACCGCATGAGCAAGACGCCCCTGGACACGGTCGAGCACGCGGCCGCGACCCCCGACGTCGAGCTGCCCTGGGCCGAGCTGGGCCTGAAGAAGGACGAGTACGAGCGGGTCGTGGAGATCCTCGGCCGCCGTCCCACCGGCGCCGAGCTCGCCATGTACTCCGTCATGTGGTCCGAGCACTGCTCGTACAAGTCCTCCAAGGTCCACCTGCGCCAGTTCGGCGAGAAGGCCCCCGAGTCCGAGGCGCTGCTCGTCGGCATCGGCGAGAACGCGGGCGTCGTGGACGTCGGCCAGGGCTACGCGGTCACCTTCAAGGTCGAGTCGCACAACCACCCCTCCTACGTCGAGCCCTACCAGGGCGCGGCCACGGGCGTCGGCGGCATCGTCCGCGACATCATCGCGATGGGCGCCCGCCCGGTCGCCGTGGTCGACCCGCTGCGCTTCGGCGCGGCCGACCACCCCGACACCAAGCGCGTGCTGCCCGGCGTGGTCGCCGGCATCGGCGGCTACGGCAACTGCCTCGGCCTGCCGAACATCGGCGGCGAGGTCGTCTTCGACGCCTGCTACCAGGGCAACCCGCTGGTCAACGCCGGTGCCATCGGCGTCATGCGGCACGAGGACATCCACCTCGCCAAGGCGTCCGGCGCGGGCAACAAGGTCATCCTGTACGGCGCCCGCACCGGCGGTGACGGCATCGGCGGCGCGTCGATCCTCGCCTCCGAGACCTTCGACGACGCCAAGCCGTCCAAGCGCCCCGCCGTGCAGGTCGGCGACCCCTTCCAGGAGAAGCTCCTCATCGAGTGCACCCTGGAGGCGTTCGCCGAGAAGCTGGTCGTCGGCATCCAGGACCTCGGCGCGGCCGGCCTGTCCTGCGCCACCTCCGAGCTCGCCTCCAACGGCTCCGGCGGTATGAGCGTCACCCTCGACGACGTGCCCCTGCGCGACTCCACGCTCTCGCCCGAGGAGATCCTCATGAGCGAGTCGCAGGAGCGCATGTGCGCGGTCGTGGAGCCCGACAAGGTCGACCGGTTCCTCGAGATCTGCGACAAGTGGGACGTCATCGCCACCGTCATCGGCGAGGTGACCGACGGCGACCGCCTGGAGATCTTCTGGCACGGAGAGAAGATCGTCGACGTCGACCCGCGCACGGTCGCGCACGACGGCCCGGTCTACGAGCGCCCCTACGCCCGCCCGTCCTGGCAGGACGAGCTCCAGGCGGACGACGCGAACAAGCTGCCGCGCCCGGCGACGGGCGAGGAGCTGAAGGACCAGGTCCTGAAGCTGGTCGGCTCGCCGAACCAGGCGTCCAAGCAGTGGATCACCCAGCAGTACGACCACTTCGTGCAGGGCAACACCGTCCTCGCCCAGCCCGAGGACTCCGGCATGATCCGCATCGACGAGGCGTCCGGCCTCGGCGTCGCGATCGCCACCGACGGCAACGGCCGCTACGCCAAGCTCGACCCCTACACGGGCGCGCAGCTCGCCCTCGCGGAGGCGTATCGCAACGTCGCCACGACCGGCGCCAAGCCGCTCGCCGTCTCCGACTGCCTGAACTTCGGCTCGCCGGAGGACCCGGCGGTCATGTGGCAGTTCGCGGAGGCCGTGCGTGGTCTGGCGGACGGCTGCAAGCAGCTCGGCACCCCGGTGACCGGCGGCAACGTCTCGCTCTACAACCAGACGGGCGAGGCCGCCATCCACCCGACCCCGGTGGTCGCGGTCCTCGGCGTCATCGACGACGTCGCCCGCCGCACCCCGGTCGCCTTCCAGGAGGAGGGCCAGCTGCTGTACCTCCTCGGCGACACCCGCGAGGAGTTCGGCGGCTCGGCCTGGTCGCAGGTGATCCACGACCACCTCGGCGGCCTTCCCCCGAAGGTCGACCTGGAGCGCGAGCGGCTGCTCGGCGAGATCCTGATCTCCGCCTCCCGTGACGGCATGATCGACTCCGCGCACGACCTGTCGGACGGCGGTCTGGTCCAGGCGGTCGTCGAGTCGGCCCTGCTCGGCGGGAAGGGCGCGCGTCTGGTGGTGCCCGACGGTCTGGACGCCTTCACCTTCTTGTTCTCCGAGTCGGCCGGCCGCGCGGTCGTCGCCGTGCCGCGCTCGGAGGAGGTCCGCTTCAACGACATGTGCGGTGCGCGCGGCCTCCCGGCCACCCGCATCGGCGTCGTGGACGGCGACACGGTCGAGGTCCAGGGCGAGTTCTCCCTGACCCTGACCGAACTGCGCGAGACCCACGAGGGGACGATCCCGGCGCTGCTGGCCTGAGCCTCGGCCCGTTCCTCGTAGCACTCGACAGCTCTTCGCACGAAGCCCCCGCCCTCACCGGCGGGGGCTTCGTCGTGTCCGGCCGCCTGTTCGTGTCCGGCTGTCCACAGGTGTGCACAGGCTCTTGCGCAAGATTACGTAGTTACGTAATCTCGAAGGCGTGGAACTGGAAGAGCGCATGACCGAGCTGGAGCGCCGCATCGCGGCGCTGGAAGCGGCGGACCGCCCGGCGCCCGGCCTGGGAGAAGGCGACTTCTGGGCCCTGGAAGGGCTCAAGGAGCAGCTCGCGGAGCTGAAGGCGGACGACGGAGGCGTGCTGTTCACCGGCGCGGTGCGGATGCCGACCGGCGAGCGGTACGACTGGCAGCACGGCGCGCTCACCGCCGACCTGCTCACCTACGAGTGGCCGGACGCCGCCGAGTCCTTCGCCGCGCTCGGACACCCGGTCCGGCTGCGGCTGCTGCGCGAGGTGGCCGGCGGCCGCCGCACCGCCGCCGAACTGGCGGAGCTGGACGACATCGGCACGACCGGGCAGATCTACCACCACCTGCGCCAGCTCAGCGCCGCCGGCTGGCTGCACACCACCGGCCGGGGCCGGCACGAGATACCGGCGGGCCGGGTCGTGCCGCTACTGGTGGCGCTGTCGGCGGCGCGGCCCTGACACACCGACGACCACCGGGGGGAAGCATGTCCGCGCGCAAACTCGTCAGGACCGCCTACCGCGGGCTCCTGATCGCCTTTTTCGGCCTGGTGACCGCCCACGTGGCGCTGGACCTCGGCCACCCGGTGTGGTGGGACTTCCTCCCGCTCCTGCTCGCCTACGTCCTGCTGGTGGCGGGCAACCGCTGGGGCGGGGCCCCGGACGGTCCCCGGGCCGCCCGGGAGGCCGTCGAGGTCGAGCCGCCGGTCACCGGCCGCTGGATCGCGATGAACAGCCCCGCCGACCACACCCCGAGCCACCACACCCACGCCTACGGCCAGACCTTCGCCATCGACATCGTCGCCGAGCCCGAGCCGGGCTCCCGTCCGGCGTTCCGCGCGCTGTGGCCGGCAGCCCGCCGCAATGCCGACTTCCCGGCCTTCGGCGCCCCGCTGCACGCGGTGGCCGACGCCACCGTCGTGCGGGCCTCCGACCGGGCGCGCGACCACCTGAGCCGCGGCTCGCTGCCCGCGCTGGCGTACCTGATGCTGGTCGAGGCGAACGTCCGGGACCTGTGCGGAGCCGGGAGGATCATCGGCAACCACGTGGTCCTCGACCTCGGCGACGGCGTCTTCGCCGCCTACGCCCACCTCAGGCGCGGCTCCCTCACCGTCCGCGAGGGCGACCGGGTGCGGGCGGGCCAGGTGCTCGCCCAGGTCGGCAACTCGGGCAACTCCACCGAGCCCCATCTGCACTTCCAGCTGATGGACGGCCCCGACCCGGACACCGCGCGCGGCATCCCCTTCACCTGGCGCGGCATCGGCGTCCCGCGCAACAACGAGGTGTTCGAGATACCGGCCCGGCGGACCGGCGCCCCCGCATAGGCTTCCGCCATGCCACCGGCCAGGAAACGCCCTCGCTCCTACGACCCCGCCAGGACCCGCGCCGCCGTCCTGGCACAGTTCGGGAACGTCCGGTCGGCGGTCCGCGCCCTCACCCCCGAGCAGTTCGCCCGGCCCACCCGGCTCGGTGACTGGACCGTCCGGGAACTGGTCGCCCACATCGGCACCGCGCTGCAGGCCGTGGACCGGCTGCTCGACGAGCCCGAACCCGCACGGCAGGACGGGCACCTGCTCGACTGGCCCTCCGCGATCACCGCCGACGCCGGCACCATCGCGTCCACCGCGCACCGGCTCGCGGCCGCCCACCCCGACCCGGACGCCTACCTGGCGGACGTCGAGCGGCGCTTCACCGCGCGCCTCGACGCCCACCCGGGGACCAGGCTGCTCCCGACCAGTGCGGGCGCCCTGCCCCTCGCGGACTACGTCGTCACCCGCACCGTGGAACTCGTCGTTCACACCGACGACCTCAACGCCGCCGTCCCCGGCCTGGACGTCCCCTACGACCGGCAGGCCCTCGCCGCCTGCGTCCGGCTGCTGGCCGACACGCTCGCCGCGAAGGCGCCCGGCGGTTCCACGGAGGTGCGCGTCCCGCCGTTCGCGGTGGTGCAGTGCGTCGAGGGCCCCCGGCACACCCGGGGCACCCCGCCGAACGTCGTCGAGACCGACCCGCTCACCTGGATCCGGCTGGCCGGCGGGCGGATCAGCTGGGCGGACGCCCTGGCCACCGCCGAGGTGAGTGCGGGCGGGGAGCGCGCGGACCTCGGACCGTACCTGCCGCTGCTCGGCTGAGCCGAGGACGGCCGAATCCTTTCTCCACGGCGCGGGCCGGCCCGCCCGGGAGGGGAACCACCCGCTCCGCCCTCCCGTCGAACCGGCATGGACCGACAGAAGCACACCCAGCGCATGACCCTCACGGCCGTCGCCGTGCTCGTCGTCCCGCTCGCGGCGGCCTGCGGCAACGAGCAGGCCGGGGCCGGCAGCGGCACCGCCGAGGCGGAGCAGCCGGTCACCGGCGTCCGCTGGACCGTCGACAGCGTGACCGTCGGCGGCACAACGCACCGGGCCCCCGACGGCGCGCACCTCACGCTCGGCGAGGACGGCCGGGCCACCGGCAGCTACGGCTGCAACCTGTTCGAGGCCCGCGTCCGGACCGACGGCGACCGCATCCGGCTCACCGACCCCGAGACCACCCTCAGGGCCTGCTCCGACGCGATCATGGCCGGGGAGAGCGCCGTGTCCCGCGCCCTTGGCGACGGCGCGCTGAAGACCGACGCCTCCGACGGCCGCCTGACGCTGACCACCGGTTCCGGCGACACCGTGCGCCTCAGCGAGACGGAGGACAGCCCGCTGGACGGTATCCGGTGGACCGTCACCACCCCGGCCGTCGCCGGCCGCGCCCACCTCACCTTCGACAAGGAGCGCGGCGCGGTCTCCGGAAGCCTCGGCTGCAACCAGGTGAACGCCGACGCCACCGTGCGCGACGGCCATATCACCCTCGGCGCCCCGTCCCTGACCCGAATGATGTGCGAAGACTCACTCATGGACGCCGAGAAGGCCCTGACGAAGCTCTTCAGCGGCACCGCCGCCTACGCCATCGACGGCAACACCCTCACGCTGACCAGCGAAAACGGCACCGAAGTACGGGCCGTCGCGGCCCGCTGATCCACCGCCGGGGCCGCATCCCGCATTCGGACCAGTGGTCGACCTCGCCTACACTCGGAGGCGTGCCACGTGGTGACGGACGACTCAACCACGACCTGCTCCCCGGCGAGAAGGGCCCCCAGGACGCTTGTGGCGTCTTCGGTGTCTGGGCTCCGGGTGAAGAGGTCGCCAAGCTCACGTACTTCGGGCTCTACGCCCTCCAGCATCGGGGCCAGGAATCCGCGGGTATCGCGGTCAGCAACGGCTCCCAGATCCTCGTTTTCAAGGACATGGGCCTGGTGTCCCAGGTCTTCGACGAAACCTCCCTCGGCTCCCTCCAGGGTCACATCGCGGTCGGTCACGCCCGCTACTCGACCACCGGTGCCTCCGTGTGGGAGAACGCCCAGCCGACGTTCCGCGCCACCGCGCACGGATCGATCGCGCTCGGCCACAACGGCAACCTGGTCAACACGGCGCAGCTCGCCGACATGGTCGCCGAGCTCCCCAAGGAGAACGGCCGCGCGCCCAAGGTGGCCGCGACCAACGACACCGACCTGATCACCGCCCTGCTGGCCGGCCAGCGCGCCGCCGACGGCGAGCCGGTCACCGTGGAGCAGGCCGCCCATGTGGTCCTGCCCAAGGTCAGGGGTGCCTTCAGCCTCGTCTTCATGGACGAGAACACCCTCTACGCCGCCCGTGACCCGCAGGGCATCCGCCCGCTGGTCCTCGGCCGGCTGGAGCGCGGCTGGGTGGTCGCCTCCGAGTCCGCCGCCCTCGACATCTGCGGCGCGAGCTACGTGCGCGAGATCGAGCCGGGCGAGTTCGTCGCCATCGACGAGAACGGCCTTCGTACGTCGCGATTCGCGGAAGCAAAGCCCAAGGGCTGCGTCTTCGAGTACGTGTACCTGGCCCGCCCGGACACCGACATCGCCGGCCGGAACGTGTACCTCTCGCGCGTCGAGATGGGCCGTCGCCTCGCCGCGGAGGCCCCGGCCGAGGCCGACCTGGTCATAGCCACCCCGGAGTCCGGTACTCCGGCCGCGATCGGCTACGCGGAGGCCTCCGGCATCCCCTTCGGCGCCGGCCTGGTCAAGAACGCGTACGTCGGCCGTACGTTCATCCAGCCCTCGCAGACCATCCGGCAGCTCGGCATCCGCCTCAAGCTGAACCCGCTCAAGGAAGTCATCAAGGGCAAGCGCCTGGTCGTGGTCGACGACTCGATCGTCCGCGGCAACACCCAGCGCGCCCTGGTGCGCATGCTCCGCGAGGCGGGCGCCGCCGAGGTCCACATCCGGATCTCCTCGCCGCCCGTGAAGTGGCCCTGCTTCTTCGGCATCGACTTCGCCACCCGCGCCGAGCTCATCGCCAACGGGATGACCATCGAAGAGATCGGCACCTCGCTGGGCGCCGACTCCCTGGCGTACATCTCCATCGACGGCATGATCGAGGCGACCACCATCGCCAAGCCCAACCTGTGCCGCGCCTGCTTCGACGGCGAGTACCCGATGGAGCTGCCCGACCCCGAGCTCCTCGGCAAGCAGCTGTTGGAGACCGAGCTCGCCGCGGGCACCGCCGCCCCGGCCGCGGTCGACGCGATCCGCCGCCCGTAACCCTGACGGACGACACGAAAGCTCTCACAGCCATGTCCCAGAACACTGGTGCCAGCTACGCAGCGGCGGGCGTCGACATCGAAGCGGGCGACCGCGCGGTCGAGCTGATGAAGGAGTGGGTGAAGAAGACGCAGCGCCCCGAGGTCCTCGGCGGCCTCGGCGGCTTCGCCGGCCTCTTCGACGCCTCCGCCCTGAAGAACTACGAGCGCCCGCTCCTCGCCTCCGCCACGGACGGCGTCGGCACCAAGGTCGACATCGCGCGGCAGATGGGCGTCTACGACTCCATCGGCCACGACCTGGTCGCGATGGTCATGGACGACATCGTGGTGTGCGGCGCCGAGCCGCTGTTCATGACCGACTACATCTGCGTCGGCAAGGTCCACCCCGAGCGCGTCGCCGCGATCGTCAAGGGCATCGCGGAGGGCTGTGTCCTGGCCGGCTGCGCCCTGGTCGGCGGTGAGACGGCCGAACACCCCGGCCTTCTGGGTCCGGACGACTTCGACGTCGCCGGCGCCGGTACGGGCGTGGTGGAGGCCGACCGGCTGCTCGGCGCGGATCGCATCCGTACGGGTGACGCGGTGATCGCCATGGCGTCCTCCGGGCTTCACTCCAACGGCTACTCGCTCGTCCGGCACGTGCTGCTGGAGCGGGCGGGCCTCGCCCTGGACGCCCGGATCGACGAGCTGGGCCGCACCCTCGGCGAGGAGCTGCTGGAGCCCACCAAGATCTACTCGCTGGACTGCCTGGCGCTGATCCGCACCACCGAGGTGCACGCGTTCAGCCACGTCACCGGCGGCGGGCTGGCGGCCAACCTGGCGCGTGTCGTCCCCGACGGACTGCACGCCACGGTGGACCGCTCCACCTGGACGCCCGCTCCGGTGTTCGACCTGGTCGGGCGGACCGGTTCGGTCGAGCGGTTGGAGCTGGAGAAGACGCTGAACATGGGCGTCGGCATGATCGCGATCGTGCCCCAGGAGTCCGTGGACGTGGCGCTGGCGACGCTGGCCGACCGCGGCGTGGACGCCTGGGTGGCCGGCGAGATCACCGAGCGCGGTGACCACACCACGGGTGCCGCTCTTGTCGGTGACTACGCGAACTGAGCTCCGGGACGCTGCCCGCGCGAGGAACGTGCGGGCAGCGCACCGGCCCGCGAGGCCGGTCCGGGCAGCACTGAACCCGGTGGGTGACCGGAGTCACCGACCGGGCTCATGCACCACGCAAGGTCAGGCGCCGCGACGTCGTTGAGAGGACGGGCCGTCCTCGTCCTCGTCGTCGTCCTCATAGAGGTCGGCGTACCGTGCGTACAGGTCGTCGTCTTGCTCATCGTCCTCGAAACGCTCACCGTTCGGTGGCTGATTCGAAGGCGATGCACCCAGCTCCTCGGCCAGGCGTGAGAGGTCAGTCCCACCGCTGTTGTACTTCAGCTGGCGGGCGACCTTCGTCTGCTTGGCCTTGGCCCGGCCGCGCCCCATGGCTCGACCCCCTCAACGACGGGGCTCGACGGCCCCAGAGTCTTGACACGCGTTCATGGTCCAGAACGGGCTCTCCGTGGAGAGACCGGTCTGTAGGGCTCCCACGGTACCTGAGCCCGCGCCCATACGGTACGTCGCCCGCATGACGTGCCCGTGCCCAGGGCCTTCGAGGCGCCCCGTCCTCGCTGGTCAACGGCGATTTTAACCACTTATCGACGGTCGACCCGCCGGGAGAAGTGAGAGTTCTCTCGAAGTGCCCGCCGACGGGTACCGCTCATGTGTGCGAAGGCGCCCCGATCGGGGGCGCCCCGCACGGAATCACAGCGACGGACGCGCCTCCGCCATCCGCTGCTCGGCGATCCGGTCGGCCGCGGCGGCCGGCGGAATACCGTCCTCCTTCGCACGTGCGAATATGGCGAGCGTGGTGTCGAAGATCTTCGACGCCTTCGCCTTGCACCGGTCGAAGTCGAAGCCGTTCAGCTCGTCGGCCACCTGGATCACACCGCCGGCGTTCACCACGTAGTCGGGCGCGTAGAGGATCCCGCGGTCGGCGAGGTCCTTCTCCACACCCGGGTGGGCGAGCTGGTTGTTGGCCGCGCCGCAGACCACCTTGGCGGTCAGCACCGGCACGGTCTCGTCGTTCAGGGCGCCGCCGAGCGCGCACGGGGCGTAGACGTCCAGGCCCGCGGTGCGGATCAGCGCTTCGGTGTCGGCCACGGCCGACACGCCCTGCGGATGCCGGTCGAGGATCCGGCGTACGGCGTCCTCGCGCACGTCGGTGATCACGACCTCGGCGCCCTCGGCCCGCAGGTGCTCCACCAGGTGGTGACCGACCTTGCCCACGCCCGCGATGCCGACCTTGCGGTCGCGCAGCGAGGGGTCGCCCCACAGATGCTGGGCGGCGGCCCGCATGCCCTGGTAGACGCCGTAGGAGGTGAGCACCGAGGAGTCGCCCGCGCCGCCGTTCTCGGGGGAGCGGCCGGTGGTCCAGCGGCACTCCCGGGCCACGACGTCCATGTCGGCGACGTACGTGCCGACGTCGCAGGCGGTGACGTAGCGCCCGCCGAGGGAGGCGACGAACCGGCCGTAGGCCAGCAGCAGCTCCTCGGTCTTGATCCGCTCCGGGTCGCCGATGATCACGGCCTTGCCGCCGCCGTGGTCGAGACCGGCCATGGCGTTCTTGTACGACATCCCGCGCGCGAGGTTCAGCGCGTCGGCGACGGCCTCCTCCTCGGAGGCGTACGGGTAGAAGCGCGTACCGCCCAGGGCGGGGCCCAGAGCGGTGGAGTGGATGGCGATCACGGCCTTGAGGCCACTGGCACGGTCCTGGCAGAGCACGACTTGCTCATGACCGCCCTGGTCCGAACGGAACAGGGTGTGCAGGACGCCGTCAGATACGTCGGTCACGGTGGTGACTCCTGAGTAAGTAGCGGCGGGTGGGACGGGCTCCCGTACGGGTGGCGGGGGCTGTGGCACGAGAGTAGATCCTCGCGTGCCCGACGGCGGCACTGTGTCCCGGATCACCTCCGTCCGGAGTACCGCGTGCGACGATTTGCCGGGGTTTCCCACCCGTCCGGGCGGGGGCCGGGCAGGTTTTCGCAGCGGTCCGCGGGGGAGGGAGCAGAGCGTGCCCAAGGTGTCCTCGGTGATCGTCCCCTACGCGGCCTACCTGCGCGTGTACGAACCGCTGGCCGCCTTCCCGGAGCCGGAGCGCGGGCACTGGGCGCGCTACGCGCGCCGCCCCGACCGCCCCTCCTACCAGGAGGAACTGCGCCGGTCGCTGGCCGACCTGGCGCCCACCCCACCGGTCGCGGTGCCGGTGCACGAGAGCGACGACGCCTTCGTCCTGGAGACGGACGGCGTGGTCTGCGTCTGCCCGTGGCGCACCCGGCTGCGCGGCTGGCAGGCGCTGGGCGGCCTCGCGGAGGAATACCCCCTGCCCGTCCTGGACGCCCTGCTGCCCCCGGTCGTACGGCACCAGGCCACCCGGGACTACGAGCGCTGGCTGGCCGAGCACCCCGATGCGCGGCCGTGGATCCGCACCTCCACCTGGCAGGTGCCGATCAACTGGTTCGTGCTGTTTGACGACGACGAGCGCGAGTACGGGAAGGGCTCCGCCGGGGAGGACCCGGTGCTGCGCTACCGGACCCCCATGGTCCAGGCGCGGCGGCGGGTGGCCCGCGGACTGCGGGCGCTGCGGGACGCCGTGGACGAGAGCCTGCTGATCGACGGCCTGGTGGACGTCGGCCGCTGGCTGGAGGAGTTCCACCCGCGCTCGCTGGTCGAGCTGGACTACGGGGGACTGGTGCACGCGCTGCCGGCCGGCGCCCTGGAGGACGACCACTCGGCGGCCGACGTCGGCGAGGGGATCGCGGCGCTGCGGCGCGGTGACGAGGAGGGCGCGGGGGAGGCCTACGGGCGCCTCGTGAAGCGCTGGCGCGCCGTGCGCGACTTGCGCTCGGCGAACTGACGTTTGACCAAACGCTCTTCTTGGGGTTTTGTCTTCGCACCTGAGGTGTGTGAAGTCGCGTCAATCCGGACGCGACAACGGACGTAGCAACCGTTCCGGGCGTTTGTCTCAAGCGTGTCAAGCGTGACGGACCGCACGTACGGGGCCCTTGCGTCCCTTGCCCCTCCTCATGCCAAAATAGGACAAGGAGTCCGGGGAGGACTCCTCCGTCCTGCTGTGCTCCACTATGGGCGGAATCTCAGCATTGCACGCTTTGGGGGGTCCGGTGACTCCTGCACGCTGCTGTGACTGATCGTCACAAGGGCGTGACTGTCCGCTATGGCATGGTCCATCGGCTTCCGCGGCTGATGAACACCTGGGAGGGCAATTCCATCGGTTTGGCCGACGTGGCTGGACAGATGGTGTAGTTGTAGTGCCGAGGACAAGCCGTTCGTCCTATAACCGACTCGACTCGCGTCCGCCATTTCGGGCAACGCGGGTCAAGGTGCAGAATTTAGAGGAAAGAACCGAGAAGGTTCGGTTCTCCCGAGGAGGCCGCTCATGACCGCTCGCACCCCTGATGCCGAGCCGCTGCTGACCCCCGCTGAGGTTGCCACCATGTTCCGCGTCGACCCGAAGACGGTCACGCGCTGGGCGAAGGCCGGCAAGCTCACGTCGATCCGCACGCTCGGCGGGCACCGCCGCTACCGCGAAGCCGAGGTCCGCGCACTGCTCGCGGGCATTCCGCAGCAGCGCAGCGAGGCCTGAACCTGCATGAACCGGGCAGAACCGGCTGGTCCCCCACCGGCCCCGATGCCCGGGAACACTAGCTCCAAGCGACGCGGGGACTGCCCCAACAGGCCCTTCGCCCAACCGAATCAGAGCTTCTCAGGCAACTGAACAACGGGTGCGTCGTCGATCGCGCTGGACTCCGCCGGGTCCAGCGCGATCTTTTTTGTGCGCTGCTGTGGGTCCGCTCGCGGGCCTGAGCGGCTCCAACGGCGCGCTGTGCGCGGGCTTGTCGGACTCTGGGGCGCCTGTGGGTCGCTGTGGGTCACCCGTGAGGCGACCGGCGCGGAGCCCTCAAGGTAGTGCAATTGCACATATTAAATAGACCTGTTGTAGGTGGGGCGTAAGTTCCACCCTTGTCAAAATTCATACGGTGACACCCGTCACATACCAGTCGGGTTGTTGAGCCGACGGCATATGCGCTAGACGGAACGTGTGTTGACGGCCGGTTGTTCCCGCGGCCCTTCGGCGGCCTCCGCGGCCTCCAAGGACTCGGCGTGGTCGCCGGCTGCGGAGTCCATCGCCAGGCGCTGCAGACGGTGGCAGATCGGGCAGTGGCGGGTGAGATGCCGGTACGACGAGGCGGCCGCGAGGTGCGCGCGGAGCAGTGCTCGCGTCTCGTGCCTGGTCGATGCCGCCATACGCCACCTCCGGGACCCCCGTGGACTCGTGCCCTTGTTCCTGAACTACCGAGGGATACGGGGCCCGTCAAGACGGCACAGGGGCCCGCGGCGCGGGTTCCGCGCCCTCGTGCCCGGGTGCGCCCGCCGACGGGCCCCGTGCCGCGGCCACACGGGCTGACGAAGGGAGCCACGCACGCCGAAGGCCCGCCCCCCTCGCGGGGGACGGGCCTTCGGTCAAGCGGTCCTGACGGGATTTGAACCCGCGGCCTCCACCTTGACAGGGTGGCGAGCACTCCAAACTGCTCCACAGGACCAGGTTTCGCGGCGCTTTTCTTGCGTTGCGCTGCGAGAAGGACTGTACAGGAGCAGGAGCCCCCTGGTCGAACTCACCCTGTGTGCGGGTCCCGTCACGGGACCGCCGCGTCGATCGCCTTCACGATCCGCTTGTCCGACACCGGGTAGGCCGTGCCGAGCGCGTGGGCGAAGTAGCTGACCCGCAGCTCCTCGATCATCCAGCGGATGTCCCGCACCTGCTGCGGCACGGGCCGCCCCTGGGGCATCTGCTCCAGGAGCCAGGCGTACTCGTCCTGCATCTCGTGGACCTTGGCCATACGCGTAGTGTCCCGCTGCACGTTCGTCGGCATCTGCTGCAGTCGGCGGTCCGCGGCCACCAGGTACCGCATCAGGTCCGGCAGCCGCCGCAGCCCCGTCCCAGTCACGAACCCCGGCCGTACCAGTCCGTCCAGCTGCTTCCGCACGTCCTGAAGGTTCGGCAGCAGCGCGGGGCTGCTCACGCCCTTCAGACGGCGCTCACAGGCCTGCCAGGCGGCCAGGACCTGCTGGACCTGACCCACCGCGCGGACCGTGGTGTCGACGATCTCCGCCCGCACCTTGTCGAACAGCTTGCGGAACGACTCCTCGTCCCACACCGGGCCGCCGAAGTCCGCGATCAGCTTGTCCGCCGCGGCCGTGGCGCAGTCGTCGAACAGCGCCTGCACGGAGCCGTGCGGATTGGCGGACAGCGCCAGCTTCTGAGGGTTGGTCAGCTTTTCGGACGCGAACTTCGCGGGGTTGACCGGGATGCCCAGCAGGATCAGCCGCCGGGTGCCCTTCCACATCTCCTCCGCCTGCTCGGCCTCCGAGTCGAACAACCGGACCGACACCGAGTCGCCGTCGTCCACCAGGGCCGGGTACGCCTTCACCGGCTGGCCGGCCCGACGCGTCTCGAACACCCGGGTCAGCGAACCTATCGTCCAGTCCGTCAGCCCGCGGCGCTCCAGCGACTCCCCGCCCTCACGCTGGGCCGTGGCGGCGGCCGCCTGCGACAGCGCCTTGCGCGCCTTGGGCCGAAGCTTGAGTTGGAGCGCCTCCAGGTCCTTGTCCTCGGCGAGCGTCCGGCGCCGTTCGTCGACGATCCGGAACGTCACCTTCAAGTGGTCCGGGACCCGCGACCAGTCGAAGTCGTCCGCCTCGAACGGCACGCCGACCATGCGCTTCAGCTCACGGGCCATCGTGACGGTCAGCGGCTCCTGCAGCGGTACCGCGCGCTCCAGGAACGCCTTGGCGTAGTTCGGCGCCGGCACGTAGTTCCGCCGGATCGGCTTGGGGAGGGACCGGATCAGCTCCGTGACCACGTCCTCCCGCAGGCCCGGGATCTGCCAGTCGAAGCCCTCGTCCGTCACCTGGTTCAGCACCTGGAGCGGGATGTGGACCGTCACACCGTCCGCGTCCGCCCCCGGCTCGAACTGGTACGTCACGCGGAACTTCAGCGGGCCCTGCCGCCACGTGTCGGGGTAGTCGGCCTTGGTGACCGCGTCCGCCGACTCACGGATCAGCATCTCCCGCTCGAAGTCGAGGAACTCCGGCTCCTCGCGCCGCTTGTGCTTCCACCACGAGTCGAAGTGCGCCCCCGAGACGACGTGGTCGGGGATTCGCCGGTCGTAGAAGTCGAACAGGGTCTCGTCGTCGACCAGGATGTCCCGGCGCCGGGCCCGGTGCTCCAGCTCCTCGACCTCGGTCAGCAGCTTGCGGTTGTCCGCGTAGAACTTGTGGTGTGTCCGCCAGTCGCCCTCGACCAGCGCGTTCCGGATGAACAGCTCGCGGGAGACCTCCGGGTCGATCCGCCCGTAGTTCACCTTGCGCTGCGCCACGATGGGCACGCCGTAGAGCGTGACCTTCTCGTAGGCCATCACGGCCGCCTGGTCCTTCTCCCAGTGCGGCTCGCTGTAGGTGCGCTTGAGCAGGTGCTCCGCGAGCGGCTCCACCCACTCCGGCTCGATCTTCGCGTTGACCCGCGCCCACAGCCGGGACGTCTCCACCAGCTCCGCGGACATCACGAACCGCGGCGGCTTCTTGAACAGCGCGGAGCCCGGGAAGACGGCGAACTTGGCGTTGCGCGCGCCGAGGTACTCGTTGCGTCCGCCGTCGCGCCGGCCGCCCTGGCCGGAGTCCTTGGACTCCTTCACGTCCTTCATGCCGATGTGCGAGAGCAGACCGGACAGCAGGGAGACGTGGATGCGGTCGGCGGGGGCGTCCTCCTCGTTGAGGTGGATGCCCATCTGCTTGGCGACGGTGCGCAGCTGCGTGTAGATGTCCTGCCACTCGCGGATCCGCAGGAAGTTCAGGAACTCCTGCTTGCACATCCGCCGGAACGACGACGAGCCGCGCTCCTTCTGCTGCTCGCGGACGTACCGCCACAGGTTGAGGAAGGCCAGGAAGTCGCTGGTCTCGTCGCGGAACCGGGCGTGCTGCTGGTCGGCCTGCGTCTGCTTGTCGGAGGGCCGCTCGCGCGGGTCCTGGATCGACAGGGCCGCCGCGATGACCATGACCTCGCGGGCGCAGCCGTTGCGGTCCGCCTCCAGCACCATGCGTGCCAGACGCGGGTCGACCGGCAGCTGTGCCAGTTTCCGTCCGGTCTGGGTGAGGCGCTTGCGCGGGTCCTTCTGCGTGGGGTCGAGGGCGCCCAGTTCGTGCAGCAGCTGGACGCCGTCGCGGATGTTGCGGTGGTCCGGCGGGTCGATGAACGGGAACTTCTCGATCTCGCCGAGGCCCGCCGCCGTCATCTGCAGGATGACCGAGGCGAGGTTCGTCCGCAGGATCTCCGCGTCGGTGAACTCCGGACGGGCGAGGAAGTCGTCCTCGCTGTACAGCCGGATGCAGATGCCGTCCGAGGTACGGCCGCAGCGGCCCTTGCGCTGGTTGGCGCTGGCCTGCGAGACCGGCTCGATCGGCAGCCGCTGCACCTTGGTGCGGTGGCTGTAGCGCGAGATGCGGGCGAAGCCGGGGTCGATGACGTACTTGATACCGGGGACGGTGAGGGAGGTCTCGGCCACGTTGGTCGCCAGCACGATCCGGCGTCCGCCGTGCTGCTGGAACACCCGGTGCTGCTCGGCGTGCGACAGCCGGGCGTACAGCGGCAGCACCTCGGTGGACCGGTACCGCTTCTTGGTCAGCGCGTCTGCCGTGTCCCGGATCTCCCGCTCGCCGGAGAGGAACACCAGGATGTCGCCGGGTCCCTCCGCCATCAGCTCCTCGACGGCGTCGGTGATCGCGGTGATCTGGTCGCGGTCGGCGTCGTCGGAGTCCTCCTCCAGCAGCGGCCGGTAGCGCACCTCCACCGGATAGGTCCGCCCGCTGACCTCGATGATCGGGGCGTCGCCGAAGTGCCGGGAGAAACGCTCCGGATCGATGGTCGCCGAGGTGATGACGACCTTGAGGTCGGGACGTTTCGGCAGCAGCTGCGCGAGATAGCCGAGCAGGAAGTCGATGTTCAGCGACCGCTCGTGCGCCTCGTCGATGATGATCGTGTCGTAGGCGCGCAGTTCGCGGTCGGTCTGGATCTCCGCGAGCAGGATGCCGTCCGTCATCAGCTTGACGAAGGTGGCGTCCGGGTTCACCTGGTCGGTGAAGCGGACCTTCCAGCCGACGGCCTCCCCGAGCGGGGTGTCCAGCTCCTCGGCGACCCGCTCGGCCACCGTACGGGCCGCGATCCGCCGGGGCTGGGTGTGCCCGATCATGCCGCGGACGCCCCGGCCCAGCTCCATGCAGATCTTCGGGATCTGCGTGGTCTTCCCGGAGCCCGTCTCGCCGGCGACGATCACCACCTGGTGATCGCGGATGGCCTCGGCGATGTCGTCCTTCTTCTGGCTGACGGGCAGCTGCTCGGGATACCGGACCTCCGGCACCCGGGCCCGGCGCGCGGCCATCCGCTCCTCGGCCGCGGCGACCTCCGCCTCGATCTCACCGAACACGGCGGCACGGGCCTCCGGCTTACGGATCTTGCGGGCCCCCTCGAGCCGCCGTCCGAGCCGGTGCGCATCGCGCAGCGACAGTTCGGTGAGGCGGGAGGCAAGGGAGCCGAGGGCGGGGGCAGAGTGCGTAGACATACGGACTCCAGGATCTCAGACCGCGGAAAAACACGGCGAGTCATTTTGCCGGGGCACACGACAAGGCCCCGATCAGAGATCGGGGCCTTGTCCGCGGTGGCTGGGGCCGGGGTCGAACCGGCGACCTATCGCTTTTCAGGCGATCGCTCGTACCAACTGAGCTACCCAGCCGCGGTGTTTCACGTGAAACACCAGCGGTCCTGACGGGATTTGAACCCGCGGCCTCCACCTTGACAGGGTGGCGAGCACTCCAAACTGCTCCACAGGACCAAGCGTGTCGTACGACAGTGTCGCACAGGGTGGTGCGTGCCCCCAACGGGATTCGAACCCGTGCTACCGCCTTGAAAGGGCGGCGTCCTAGGCCGCTAGACGATGAGGGCTATCGGCCCGCCTGGCGCCTCTCGGCGCGTCGGGGACGTGAGAAGCATATGGGATGGCGGGATGGTTCGCCAAAACGGTTTAGGAGCGAGGTCGTGGCGGCGTGGCGGAGGGGATCGACGGGGTGCTTCCCGACGGGGTGCCGGAGGGGGAGCCGGACGGGCTTCCGGAGGGCGACGGGGAGGTGTCCGCGCCCGGCTGGTTCTCCTCGGGGAGGTGCCGGCTGACCTCCGCCGTGGTCAGGCCGAGACCTCCGAGCTCGATCGAGTCCCACGCCTGGAGGCGCCGGGTGTCCCGGTCGAAGTAGAGGATCGACGTCTCGATCGGGTCGGGGTACTTGCCCTCGATCGCGCGCAGCCCGCTGCCCCCGGTGGAGCCCTCGACGCGCAGCCGGGTGCCGTACCGCATGACCTCGGACTCCTCGCGGTGGATGTGCCCGGAGAGCACCAGCGGCACGGTGCCGTCGACCTCCCGCGCCGCCGAGGGCTCGTGGATGACGGCGACGTCCACGGGGGTGCCCGCCCTGCGCTGGTCCCGCATCGAGGAGGCGAGACGGGCGCCCGCCAGCTCCTGGGACTGCTCGGCGCCGGTCCGCTGGGTGCGGTCGGGGGTGAACTGCGGATCGCCCATGCCCGCGAAGCGCAGGCCCGCGACGGTGGCCGCCCGGCCGTTGTCGAGGACGTGCACGTTCTTCATGCGCTCCAGGTAGCGCTGGGTGACGAGCGAGTCGTGGTTGCCGCGCACCCAGACGTAGGGGGCGCCGAGGTCCTCGACGGGGTCCAGGAAGCCGTTCTCGGCGGCCGTGCCGTGGTCCATGGTGTCGCCCGAGTCCACGATCACGTCCACCCGGTACTGCTCCACCAGCGAGGCGATGATCTTCCAGCTCGCGGGGTTCAGGTGGATGTCGGAGACGTGCAGGACGCGGATGGTGGTCGGGTCCGGCTGGTAGACGGGCAGCGTGGAGGTGGCGTCGTAGAGCTTGGTCACGTTGGTGACCAGGCGGGCCAACTCCTGCTGGTAGACGTCGAACTCGGTCACGATGCTGCGCGCGTCGCCGACCAGGGAGGGCGCGGACGACAGCAGCCCGGAGAACTTCGGCTCCAGGACCGAGTCCGGGTTCCAGGTGGCGTACGCCGTGCCGCCGGACGCGGCCAGCAGGCCCAGGGCGAGTCCGCCGGCCGCGAGGGCGCGGCGCGGGCGGCGGTAGACGAGCAGTCCGAGCGTGGCGGCGCCGGTGACGACGGCGACGCAGGACCGTACGGCGAGGTCCGCGGTGCCGCGGGCGATGTCCTGCGTGACCTCGTCCTGCAGGCCCGAGAGGCGCTCCGGGTGGTCGACCAGGGCCCGGGACCGCTCGGGGTCCAGCTGGTCGACGTTGACGTCGAGGCGTACCGGCGCGATGTGGCTGTCGAGCTGGAGCGCGCCCAGCGGAGAGATGTTGATCTTCGTGCCGCCGGTGAAGGACGGCCGCAGGGTCATGGTGGTGTTCATGGGGCCGACCGGCACCCGGACGTTGCCGACGACGAGCAGGCCGAGCCAGGCGCCGAGCAGGACCACCGCGACCAGACCGAGGGCCCGCGCCCAGGGACGAGGCCGCGGGCCGAGGGCGGCGGCCGATGCGGCCGGGGGACGGGTGGAGCGGCGGCGGGTCAGGGCCTGCGGGAGCCGGGGGACGCGGTGGAACAGGTTCATGACGGCAGTCGGGACGCGGGCCATTGATCCCCTATGCCCGTACGGGCGGCCGGATATGCGGGCGTCGCCCGCCTCTCGTACCGACCGATCGTCCCCGACAATGGCTTCGTGCTGGAGATGACGCGCGAGGAGTTCGAAGAGCTGGTCGCCGAGGCGCTGGACCGGATCCCGCCTGAGCTGACGCGGCTCATGGACAACGTCGCGGTGTTCGTGGAGGACGAGCCGCCGGCGGACGACCCGGAGCTGCTCGGGCTGTACGAGGGGACGCCGTTGACCGAGCGGGGCGAGTGGTACGCCGGGGTGCTGCCCGACCGGATCACCGTCTACCGGGGGCCGACCCTGCGGATGTGCGAGTCCCGGGAGGACGTGGTCGCCGAGACCGAGATCACGGTGGTGCACGAGATCGCGCACCACTTCGGGATCGACGACGCCCGGCTGCACGCACTCGGCTACGGATAGGCCGTACGCGTGTCTTCTTGCGGGTGGCGGGAGTTGGGGTTGTTGACCCTGTACTCCAACCGGAGGTGGCCCCGTGCGCCGCTTGTACGTACCCGTCCGCCTGGCCGCCACCGCCATGGCCGTCGCCGCTGCCGCCGGATGCGTGAGCGTGGGTGACGACGGCGCCGGCGGCAAGGCCGGTCCGTCCCACTCCGCGGGCCGTCAGGGCGGTGAGGCTCCGGACGGCGGCACGGCACGGTCGGGCGGCGGCGCCGGGTACGGGGCGGCGGCCGACGGCGAGCGCGGGGACGAGCGGAAGGGCAAGCGCGGGAAAGGCCGGAAGAAGGGCGAGGACGCCGGGCCGTCCCCGTCCGGCGAGCGGCCGTCCGCGGGGGCGAGCCGCAGCGCACCGGCCGGCGGCGGGCCCGGCGAGCCCGCGCGCCCCACCCCCGACGACCGGCCCGACCCGCCGGAGCCCACCCGGACGCCGGACCCGCAGCCCTCCGCCACGCCACCCGACCCGGGGCCCTCACCCGAGCCGACCCAGGCCGAGCCGTCGTCGTCCGCCCACCAGCCGCCCGACACCCAGCTGGCGCAGCGGGAACCCGCGCCGATGGCGGGCGCGCCGGCGTAACCTGGACAGCGGTCCCGCCGTCCTGCGGCACCCCGCTCACCTGCCAGTTTGCATTCGAGGGGCCCGAGTGCGTATGGTGGCAGATCGTTTGATCCTATTTGCCCGGCGCCACTGCAGAGCGCGCCGTGTGGCGCGTACTCTCTCCCTTGCCGTGGTGGACCGCATTGAGGCGGTCGTAATTGCGAACTGCGAATCACGGAGTTGACGGGCGCGTGCCGAAGAGACTCCGGAAGGTTTCGCATTCGTATGCCCATCGCCAGTACTGATCACGTCGTCGTGCCCGAGAACACCGAGGACACCGACACCACCGCCGCCACCGAGGCGGCGGCCCCCGAACTCACCTTCGCCGACCTCGGCCTGCCCGAGGGCGTCGTGCGCAAGCTCGCGCAGAACGGCGTGACCAGCCCCTTCCCGATCCAGGCCGCGACCATCCCGGACGCCCTGGCCGGCAAGGACATCCTCGGCCGCGGCCGCACCGGCTCCGGCAAGACCCTCTCCTTCGGTCTGCCGACCCTGGCGCAGCTCGCCGGCGGCCGTACCGAGAAGCACAAGCCGCGCGCCGTCATCCTGACGCCGACCCGCGAGCTGGCCATGCAGGTGGCCGACGCCCTCCAGCCCTACGGCGACGTCCTCGGCCTGAAGATGAAGGTCGTCTGCGGCGGCACCTCCATGGGCAACCAGATCTACGCCCTCGAGCGCGGTGTCGACGTCCTCGTCGCCACCCCCGGCCGCCTGCGCGACATCATCAACCGTGGCGCCTGCTCCCTGGAGAACGTGCAGATCGCGGTTCTCGACGAGGCCGACCAGATGTCCGACCTGGGCTTCCTGCCCGAGGTCACCGAGCTGCTCGACCAGGTCCCGGCCGGCGGCCAGCGCATGCTGTTCTCCGCCACCATGGAGAACGAGATCAAGACCCTCGTCGACCGGTACCTCAAGGACCCGGTCCACCACGAGGTCGACGCGGCCCAGGGCGCGGTGACGACCATGTCGCACCACATCCTCGTCGTGAAGCCCAAGGACAAGGCGCCGGTCACCGCGGCCATCGCCTCCCGCAAGGGCCGCACCATCATCTTCGTCCGCACCCAGCTCGGCGCCGACCGCGTCGCCGAGCAGCTGCGGGACGCCGGCGCGAAGGCCGAGGCCCTGCACGGCGGCATGACCCAGGGCGCGCGCACCCGCACCCTGGCCGACTTCAAGGACGGTTACGTCAACGTCCTGGTCGCCACCGACGTCGCCGCCCGCGGCATCCACGTCGACGGCATCGACCTGGTCCTCAACGTGGACCCGGCCGGCGACCACAAGGACTACCTGCACCGCGCGGGCCGCACGGCGCGCGCCGGCCGCACCGGCACGGTCGTCTCCCTGTCCCTGCCGCACCAGCGGCGCCAGATCTTCCGTCTGATGGAGGACGCGGGCGTCGACGCCGCGCGTCACATCATCCAGGGCGGCGCGGCCTTCGACCCGGAGGTCGCCGAGATCACCGGCGCCCGGTCCATGACCGAGGTGCAGGCCGAGTCGGCCGGCAACGCCGCCCAGCAGGCCGAGCGTGAGGTCGCCCAGCTCACCAAGGAGCTGGAGCGGGCCCAGCGCCGCGCCTCCGAGCTGCGCGAGGAGGCCGACCGCCTGCTGGCCCGTTCCGCCCGCGAGCGCGGCGAGGACCCGGAGGCCGTGGTGGCCGAGGCGGCCGTCGTGGCGTCCGCCGAGGCCGAGGTGATCCTCCCGGAGCAGCCGACCGCGCGGGACGTCGAGCGGACCGAGCGTCCGGAGGCCGCGGCGCCGTACGAGCGGCGTGAGCGCCGGGACGAGCGGGACGACCGCGGCGGTTTCCGCCGTGACGACCGTGGTGACCGGGGTGGCGACCGTGGCGGTTTCCGCCGTGACGACCGTGGTGACCGTGGCGGGCGCTCCTTCGAGCGCCGTGACGGCGACCGCGGCGGCTTCAACCGCGGTGACCGTGACCGCGGTGGCCGTTCCTTCGAGCGTCGCGACGACCGTGGCGGTTTCCGCCGTGACGACCGTGGTGACCGGGGTGGCGACCGCGGTGGCTTCCGCCGTGACGACCGCCGCGACGACCGGGGCGGCTTCCGCCGGGACGAGCGGGACGACCGCGGCGGTTTCCGCCGTGACGACCGTGGTGACCGGGGTGGCGACCGTGGCGGTTTCCGCCGTGACGACCGTGGTGACCGTGGCGGGCGTTCCTTCGAGCGCCGTGACGGCGACCGCGGCGGCCGTTCATTCGAGCGCCGCGAGGGCGGCGACCGCGGCGGCTTCCGCCGGGACGACCGCACCGGCCACCGGGGCAGCGACCGCCCGTTCAACCGCGACCGCCAGGGCGACCGCCCGGGCTTCCGCTCCGGCGGCCACGAGCGCCCCTACGGCCGTCGTGACGACCACCGCGGAGGCGGCTCCTTCGGCCGCCGCGAGGACAAGCCGCGCTGGAAGCGCAACGGCTGACACCGCCTCATCCGGCAAGACCGAGGGCCCGCGCGACACCCCGTCGCGCGGGCCCTCGCGCATGTGCGCGGCATGGGTCCGCCACGCGCCTGCCCGATACCCGATCGGCTCCCCGGCCGTGTCCGGCTATGCTCGGGGAGGCAACATCGCCTGGGGCCCTTAGCTCAATTGGCAGAGCAGTGGACTTTTAATCCATTGGTTGTGGGTTCGAGTCCCACAGGGCCTACTCCCCGCGGGAGGGGCGCACCCCCTCCGACGCGCGAGACGGCGCTCGTACCGGCCCGGCCGGTACGAGCGCCGTGGTCGTCACGCGGACGGTTCAGTGGCGCGACGGGCGGCGGACGTCCTCCTCGCCCGGGCGCCGGTAGGGGTCGATGAGCTGCACGCCGATTCCGCTGGTCACGAGGCCCGCCGCGATGAGCAGTCCGTCGGGGACGACGATGCCCGCGACCAGCATGCCCAGCCCGGCGATCAGCACCCACCAGGCGCCGGCGCGCCGGTACTCGCGCGGACGGGCCGGACGGCCGGCGGCGAGGGAACGGGCGAAACGGGGGTCCTCGTGTTCGAGTCGGGCCGCGAGGTCGACCAGACGATCGTCGTCGGACTGGGGCACGGCTCCTCCTTCCCAGGGGGTGGCCGCCCGGTCACACCGTCGACGGCCGTCGCTCCGAGCACCGGGACATGCGCGAACCGCCGGCTTGCCGCGAACTCGGGCCGGTTTCAAGGAGTTTGCCCGTGCGCCGACGTGGTCACCCGCCCGGTACGGTGCCTCCACCCTCGCCCGGCGGCACCCCCCGGGGCCATCCGTCGCGGGCCCCATCCTCATGGGGGGCCGGTATGCAGGAGACGCGGGGCACGGGTCGGCGGGCGACCGGAAAATGGGGACTGTCACCGATGGCGCCGCCCCGGCGGGAGGCGGAGGCTGGACGGTGACGGCCCGCGCCGCGCCCCCGGTCGCGGGCTGTCGGGGCCTTGTGAGCATACCGACGGCGAGGAGGCGGAACCGGGTGCCTCTGTTCTGGCGCATCTTCCTGCTGAACGCCGTCGTGCTCATCGTCGCCACCGCTCTGCTGCTCGGGCCCGTCACCGTGTCCACCCCGGTGCTGCTCACCGAGGCCGCGGTGCTGACCGTGGGGCTGGCGGCCATGCTCGTCGCCAACGCGCTGCTGCTGCGCGTCGGGCTCGCCCCGCTGCAGCGCCTCACCCGCGCCATGACCACCACCGACCTGCTGCGCCCGGGACACCGGCCGGCCGTCGGCGGGCGCGGCGAGATCGCCGAGCTGATCACCACGTACAACACGATGCTCGACCGGCTGGAGGACGAGCGGGCCACCAGCAGCGCCCGCGCGCTGTCCGCGCAGGAGGCGGAGCGCCGCCGCATCGCCCGCGAGCTGCACGACGAGGTCGGCCAGTCGCTGACCGCCGTGCTGCTCCAGCTCAAGCGGGCCGCCGACCACGCACCGGCCGGGCTCGGTGACGAACTGCGCCAGGTGCAGGAGACCACCCGGGACTCCCTGGAGGAGATCCGGCGGATCGCCCGCAGGCTGCGCCCCGGCGTGCTGGACGAGCTCGGGCTGGCCAGCGCCCTCAAGGCCCTCGCCACCGAGTTCGGCGGGCCGGGACTGAGCGTGCAGCACTGCCTCGACCCGGACCTGCCCGAGCTGGACCGGGAGTCCGAGCTGGTGCTCTACCGGGTCGCCCAGGAGGGCCTCACCAACATCGTCCGGCACGCCGGTGCGCGCCGGGCCGAGCTGGCCCTGCGGCGCGCGCCCGGCGGTGTCGAGCTGCGCGTCCGTGACGACGGCCGGGGCATCGGCGGCGCGGACGAGGGCGCCGGCATCCGCGGGATGCGCGAGCGTGCCCTGCTCGTCGGCGCCGACCTGACCGTGGAGCCCGGGCCCGGCGGCGGCACGGAGCTGCGGCTGGCCGTCCCCGTCCCGGCGCGTTTCCCCGCGCACGTCCTCGTCCCCGTACGACCCGTGCGGGAGTCCGCCCCCGCGAAGACCCTCGCCGTCGTGCGCCGGTCCGCGCCCGCGCACGCCCCGCCCCCGTGACCGATGTCCCTCGACCGGAAACGCTGAACCATGACCGACCCGTCCCCCACCCGCATCCTCCTCGCCGACGACCACGCGCTGGTCCGCCGGGGGGTTCGACTCATCCTGGACGGCGAACCGGATCTGACCGTGGTGGCGGAGGCCGCCGACGGTGCCGAAGCCCTCGAACTGGCCCGGGAGCACCGCCCCGACCTGGCCATCCTCGACATCGCCATGCCGCGCCTGACCGGTCTGCAGGCGGCCCGTGAACTCTCCCGCACCCTGCCGGAGACCCGGATCCTCGTGCTGACCATGTACGACAACGAGCAGTTCTTCTTCGAGGCCCTGGCCGCCGGCGCCTCGGGATACGTCCTGAAGTCGGTCGCCGACCGTGATCTCGTCGAGGCCTGCCGCGCCACGATGCGCGGCGAGCCCTTCCTCTACCCGGGGGCCGTGAACGCCCTCATCCACAACTACCTCGACCTCGCGCGGGAGGGCCGCACCCTGCCCGCCAAGGCGATCACCGACCGCGAGGAGCAGATCCTCAAGCTCGTGGCCGAGGGCCACACCTCGCAGCAGATCGCGAACATGCTGGTGATCAGCCCCAAGACGGTGGAGCGGCACCGCGCCAACCTGCTGGCGAAGCTCGGTCTCAGGGACCGCCTGGAACTGACCCGCTACGCCATCCGCGTGGGCCTGATCGAGCCCTGACCCGCGGCCCGTGGGCCGGGGCGCGGTCGGCTCCCCGCCGCACGGCTTGCCAGACTGGAGCCGGACCGCGCAGCGGTCCCGCAGCCACCCGCACCCGGAGAGCCCGCCGATGCCGCATCCGTACGTCCTGCTGTCCGCCGCCGTCTCCCTCGACGGCTACCTGGACGACACCGGCCCGGAGCGGCTGCTGCTGTCGAGCCCGGCCGACTTCGACCGCGTCGACGAGGTGCGGGCGTCCGTGGACGCCATCCTGGTCGGCGCCGGCACGCTCCGCGCCGACAACCCCCGTCTGCTGGTCAACTCGCCGGAGCGCCGGGCCGCCCGGGTCGCGGACGGCCGCCCCGAGTACCCGCTGAAGGTCACGGTGAGCGGCTCGGGCGACCTGGACCCCGCGGCCAACTTCTGGCACACCGGCGGCGAGAAGGTGCTCTACACCACCGACCAGGGGGCCGAGCGGGCCCATGCCCTCGGCATCGCCGCCGACGTCGTGCCGCTCGGCACGGAACTGGACTGGCGGCGGCTGCTGGAGCACCTGCACGACCGGCGCGGGGTACGGCGGCTGATGGTGGAGGGCGGCGGGCGGATCCACACCCAGCTGATCAGTCAGGGGCTCGCCGACGAGCTGCAGCTGGTCCTCGCCCCGCTGTTCGTCGGCGACCCGGACGCCCCCCGCCTGTTCGGTCCCGGCTCCTACCAGGGCGGGCGGCTGCGGCTCGTGGAGACCCGGCCCGTCGGCGACGTCGTCCTGACGCGCTACGAGCCCACCGCGCCCGGCGCCGGCGCGCTGCCGTCCGCCGCCGACCACCACTGGCTCGCCCTCGCCTGCGAGCTGGCGGAGCGGTGCCCGCCCTCACGGACCGCGTTCAGCGTGGGCGCGGTCGTGGTCGCCGCCGACGGCACCGAGCTGGCGCGGGGGTTCTCCCGTGAGGGGGACGAACCCGTGGTGCACGCCGAGGAGGCCGCGCTCGCCAAGACCGACCCCATGGACCCCCGGCTGGCCGGCGCGACCGTCTACTCCAGCCTGGAACCCTGCGCCCGCCGTGCGTCCCGGCCGGCGCCCTGCGCACGGCTGATCCTGGACGCGGGGGTGCGGCGGGTGGTCACGGCCTGGCGGGAGCCGGACACGTTCGTGGCGGACGCCGACGGCAGCGCGGTACTGGCCGAGGGGGGCGCCACCGTGGTGGTGCTGCCGGAGTACGAGGAGCGGGCCAAGGCGCCGAACGGCCACCTCCTGGACCGCTGATCGCGCCCCCTGCCCGGGGGGTGTGCGACCTGCCCTGATGATGCCGTACACTTGTGTTCAACGGCGCGGGGTGGAGCAGCTCGGTAGCTCGCTGGGCTCATAACCCAGAGGTCGCAGGTTCAAATCCTGTCCCCGCTACTGAAGGCCGAGGGCCGGAATCCGAAAGGGTTCCGGCCCTCGGCGTTTTCCGGTGTCCGTCGCTCTTCCGTCCGCTGTTCCGCCGGTGTCACCGAACGTGATCGTGCGGAGTCTCAGCGCATAACAACTGACGAACCGTCAGGTTCGACCGGCCGTCTGAGGCGCGGTCAACTCGCCCGTTTTCGCCCGCTCGTGGCGCTTAAGTCCGGGCGGAATTCGTTAACGATCAAGAGGAACGGCTTGGAATCCGGCCCTCGGGTCTATTAACGTTCGATAACGCAGCGCGGTCGTCCCAGCCGTCACAGACGTCGGCTCCGTGCGCACGCGCCGAATCCCGCAAGGGAACCGGGGAACCACCACCTTGGGGTGAATCGTGCGGATACCGCCGTGGAGACACGGCTCGTATACGCGCGTAGGAGACCTTCCTGCTCCGAACCCGTCAGCTAACCCGGTAGGCGAGAAGGAAGGAAAGGAGCGCGCCCACGTGGCGTCCAACCCGCCTGCCCCCGAGGCCCCGTTCAAGCCGAGCGACACCTTCGCCTACGGCGCCGTCGGCGCCGAAGAGGGGCCCTTCGAGGAGTGGAACCCCACCGCGGAGTCCGTTCGCCCGGTACGCGGCCGGCACCGCGTCGCCAAGCAGCGCGGGGGCGGACTCGCCCGCAGCTCCACCGTCCTGGGCGTCGGCGTCATAGCCGCCGTCGGCGCCGGCGGCATGGCCAGCGCCCAGACCGGCAAGCCGCCCGTCTCCATCTCCATGCCCGACCTGCCCAACGTGGGTTCCCTCATCTCCGACGAGGAAACGCCCAAGGGCTCGGCCACCCCCCTCAGCAGCATCGGCATGACCGGTGCCGAGACCGAGGAGGGCGCCGCCGACGCCGGTGAGGCGCTGCGCGCCCGCATCATGGCCCAGGTCGAGCAGCAGCAGGGCCAGGCCCAGAGCAAGGCCGAGGCCGCCGCGCTCGCCGCCGCCGAGAAGGAGGCCGCCGACGCGGCCGCCAAGGCGGAGAAGGAGGCCAAGGAGAAGGCCGAGGCGGCGAAGAAGAAGGCGGAGGAAGAGGCCGCGAAGAAGGCCGAGGCCGAGCGCCTCGCCGAGCTGGCCAAGCAGTACGCCCTGCCGACCTCCTCGTACACCATCACCTCGACCTTCGGTCAGGCCGGCGCCTACTGGTCCTCCGGCTACCACACCGGTCTCGACTTCGCCGCCCCCACGGGCACGCTGATCAAGGCCGTGCACACCGGCACGATCACCTCCGCGGGCTGGGACGGCTCCTACGGCTACAAGACCGTGCTCACCCTCGACGACGGCACCGAGATCTGGTACGCCCACCAGTCGTCGATCAATGTCAGCGTCGGCCAGAAGGTCAACACCGGCGACGTGATCGGCCGCGTCGGCGCCACCGGCAACGTCACCGGCGCCCACCTCCACCTCGAGGTCCACACCGGCGGCTCCTCCTCCGGCATCGACCCGGCGGCCTGGCTGGCGGGCAAGGGCCTCAGCATTTGATCCACCGGCGGCCGCGTCCCGGCCGTCCACGCCGTGAACCCCGGCAGTCCCGACGACGACCCCCCGACGTCAGGGCTGCCGGTCACGCATGTCCGGGGCACCGGCCGTGCGGTCAGCGGCGGTAGGGGTCCTCGACGGGCGCGGGATACGGCCCGCCGTGGGGCGGCTGTCCGTGCGCGGGCTGTCCGTACGAGGACTGTCCGTACGGGAACGGTGTGTGCGGGGCCTGTCCGTACGAGGGATGTCCGTGCGGGGCGGGCTGTCCGTAGGAGGGCCGGCCGTACGGCCCGGGCGGCGCCTGGCCCGCCCACGCGGCGCCGTACGGAACGCGGGGCGCCGTGAGGCGGACCGCGTGGTCCAGCGCCGGGCGGGCCGCCACGCGCCGGTGCCACAGCTCCAGCAGCAGCTGCCGCTCCCGGGTCACGAAGTCCGCCCCGGCCTTCCCCGTCCGGCCCCGGTGCCGCAGGAACGCCAGCGAGGTCGCGTACGCCTCGTACTGGGCGACCGCGCGCGCCGCCGGCTTCCCGCCGTGCTCGCGTGCGTACCGCCGGGCGAGGCGCCGGGCCCGCATCGAACCGAGCGCGAACGGCTCCGCGGGACTCAGCCAGCCCGCGATCGCGTACGCGGGCAGCTCCGTGCGCACGGTCCGCAGTTCCCGCTGCCGCGTCCACACCACCAGCCAGGTCAGCAGCCCGAACGCCGGCATCATGAACGCCCCGTAGACCGCGATGAAGCCGAACTGGCCGAGCGTCGCGGAGCCGTTCCACAGCGCGTGCATGCCCATCGCCAGGAGCAGCCCGGCGAGCGGCAGCAGCACACGGCGCACCCGCTGCCGGTCCGTGGCCAGCGCGGCGGCACCGAAACCGATGCCGGTGAGCACGGTGAACAGGGGGTGCGCGAACGGCGACATGACGATGCGGACGAAGAAGGTCGCCGCGGTGACCGAGGCGATGCCGCTGCCGCCGGTGAGCTGGTCGGCGCCGAAGGCGTTGCCGAGGTAGAGGACGTTCTCGGTGAACGCGAACCCGGTGGCGGTGACCCCGGCCACCACCACGCCGTCGAGCATTCCGGTGAAGTCGCGTCTGCGGAAGAGGAAGAGCAGCAGGACCGCCGCGGCCTTCGCGGACTCCTCCACGACGGGCGCTATGACCGTCGCGCCCAGGGTGTCGGCACCGGCCGGGTCGGCGGTCGCCGTCGCGATCCACCGGGTGGCGAAACTGTTCGCCACGATGGCTATGAGCGCCGCCGCGCACGCTCCCCAGGCGAAGGCGAACAACAGGTTCCGCCACGGGGCCGGCTCGACCCGGTCCAGCCAGCGGAAGGCGGCCAGGAGCAGCGGGACCGGCAGCACGGCCAGTCCCAGCCCGACCAGGAAGCCCCGCGTGCCCGTCTGCTCCCGCACCAGCGCCAGGATCACCAGCCCGGACAGGGCCAGCAGGGTGACCAGCGCCGCGTAGCGCACCACGGGCCGCTGCCACCAGTGCGGGTGCCGCAGGCCGGGGCCGGGCGCTGCGCCGGGGTGCGGCGGGTACGGAGGGCTGCTGGCCACGGGATCGTCCCTAACGAGGGAGGGGCAGGGCGGCGTGCCGGCTCGGTGCCTCGGGGGCGCGGGGTCTCAGGGGCGGTCCCCGTCCCGGTGCCCGGCACGGTCGTCGTGCGGTACGCGGCGGAAGAGCAGGTCGTTCACCACATGCCCCTTGTCCAGGCCCTGACGCTCGAAACGGGTGAGCGGGCGGAACTCCGGACGCGGCGCGAAACCGCCGTCCGCCCGGGTGTTCTCGAACGCGGGGTGCGCCGTGAGCACCTCCAGCATCTGCTCCGCGTACGGCTCCCAGTCGGTGGCGCAGTGCAGCACGGCCCCCGGGGCCAGGCGGGTCGCGGCGAGGGTGAGGAACTCGGGCTGGATCAGCCGCCGCTTGTGGTGCCGCTTCTTCGGCCAGGGGTCGGGGAAGTAGACGCGCAGCCCGCTCAGCGCGTCCGGTGCGAGCATCTCGCGCAACAGGATGATCGCGTCCCCGTTCGCCACGCGTACGTTGCCCAGCCCGCGCTCCTCGGCGAGGTGCAGCAGATGGCCCTGGCCGGGGGTGTGCACGTCCACGGCGAGGACGTTGGTCTCCGGGTCGGCGGCTGCCATCCGCGCGGTGGCCTCGCCCATGCCGAAGCCGATCTCCAGGACGACGGGGTGGTCGTTCCCGAACAGCTCGGCCAGGTCCAGGCGGCGGCTGCCGTCGATGTCGAGCCCCCACACCGGCCACAGCCGCTGCAGGGCGTCCGCCTGGCCGGCGGTGACCCGGCTGCGGCGCGGCTGGAAGGAGCGGATCCGCCGCTCGAAGTGCGACCCGGCGGGGTCGGCCTTCGGGCCGTCGGGGAAGCGCGGCTCCCCCTTCGCGCGGGCGCGGCGGGCCGGCTCGCCGGCCGGCGTCTCGGCGTGCGGTGCTTCGGGGGTGCTCATCACGGATTCAGACACAGTGCCCTCGATTTTACGGGGACGGCACGGACGGCGGCCCGGGTCTCATCGCTCGCTCGCGGCGAGGCCGTCCAGCGCCCGGCGGGCGATCTCCCGGCCGATCGGCAGCGAGGCCGTCGCGGCGGGCGAGGGGGCGTTCAGCACGTGCACCGCGCGGGGGGCCTCCCGGATCAGGAAGTCGTCGACCAGCGTGCCGTCCCGCAGCACCGCCTGCGCCCGCACCCCGGCCGCCGTCGGCACCAGGTCCTCGTCCCGCACGGCGGGCAGCAGCCGGCGCACCGCGCGGGCGAAGGCGGGCCTGGACAGGGAACGGTGCAGCTCGCCGGTGCCGTACCGCCAGTGGCGGCGGGCCAGCTGCCAGGAGCCCGGCCACCCCAGGGTGGCGCCCAGCTCGCGCGGACGCACCGTCCGCCAGTCGTAGCCCTCACGCGCCAGGGCCGGAACCGCGTTGGGCCCGACGTGCACCCCGCCGTCCGTGCCGCGGGTGAGGTGGACGCCGAGGAAGGGGAACGCCGGGTCGGGCACGGGGTAGACCAGGCCCCGCACCAGATCGGGGCGGGCCAGCTCGTAGTACTCGCCGCGGAAGGGCACGATGCGGGCGCCGGGTTCGTCGCCGGTGAGCAGGGCGATCCGGTCGCAGTGCAGCCCCGCGCAGTTCACCAGCATCCGGGCGCGCACGATGTCACCGGCCGCCGTCAGGACGGCCACGCCCCGGTCGGGGCGCCGGTCCACACAGACCACCTCGGCGCCGAAGCGCAGGTCGGCGCCGGACGCTTCCGCGAGCCGGCGGGCGACCGTGCCGTAGTCGCAGATGCCGGTGGTGCCGACGTGGATCGCGGCGAGGCCCTCGACCTCCGGTTCGTACTCCGCGATCTGCGCGCCGCACAGCTCGCGCACCGCGAGGCCGTTCTCCCGGCCGCGCTGCACCAGGGCGTGCAGCCGGGGCAGCTCCTCGCGGGCGGTGGCGACGATCAGCTTGCCCGTCACCGCGTGCGGGATGTCGTACTCGGCGCAGAACTTCACCATCTCCGCCGCGCCCCGCACCGCGTACCGCGCCTTCAGCGAGCCGGGGCGGTAGTAGATGCCGCTGTGGATCACCCCGCTGTTGCGTCCCGTCTGGTGCCGGGCCGGGCCGGGCTCCTTCTCCAGCACCGTCACCCGCGTCCCGGGGGCCGCCCGCCCGAGGGCATACGCCGTCGACAGGCCGACGATCCCGCCGCCGATCACCATCACGTCACAGTCGTACGACCCCGCCACCACCTGAGCCACCTCCCGCGTCGATAGTGCACTGCGCCACTGACAACGGCTTCAAACCAGGGGGAGGCCCGGGCGGAGCGGTCAGGCCGTCGTCATCAGCAGCGGGCGGGCGCGCTCGCGCAGCTCGACCACGCGCGGCTCGTCGCCGTAGGGCTCCAGCCGGTGCAACAGGTCCCTGACGTACTCCGTGGTGCGGGCGGAGGAGATGCGGCCCGCCACCTCCACGGCCCGTACGCCCTGTTCGCAGGCCGCGTCCAGGTTGCCGGACTCCAGTTCGGCGACCGCGGAGACCACCAGACGCAGGCCGTGCGAGCGCACGAACTCCTCGGTCGGCCTCGACAGCGCCTGCTCGGTGAAGCGGCGGACCTGGCGGGGCGCCTTCAGGTCGCGGTAGCACTCCGCGGCGTCGGCGGCGAAACGGTCGTAGGAGTAGAAGCCGAGCCAGGTCGGGTCGCTGTCGCCGGGGCGGGACCGCTCCAGCCAGCTCTCCGCCGCCTTCAGCGCGGCGCCGGCCGCGTGGGCGTCACCGGCGCGTGCGTGCGCGCGTGCCTCCACGAGGCGGAAGAAACTCAGGGTGCGGGCGGTGGCCAGGCCCCGGTTGCGCTCCAGTGCCGCCTGGGCGAGGTCCACGCCCTCGTCGCCGAAGCCGCGGTAGGTCGCCTGCAGCGACATCGAGGCGAGGACGTACCCGCCGAGCGGCACGTCGGCCGCCGCGCGGGCCAGCCGCAGGGCCTGGATGTAGTAGCGCTGGGCCGCCTCCTGCTGGCCGGTGTCGAAGGCCATCCAGCCCGCGAGGCGGGTCAGTTCGGCCGACGCGCCGAAGAGGGAGCGGCCCACGTCGTCGGAGTAGGAGCCGAGCAGCAGCGGGGCCGCCTCGACCCGGAGGCACTCGGGCACCATCGACGAACGCCAGTCGCCGCCGCCGTACTTGGAGTCCCAGCGCCGGGCGTCCTCCGCGGCCTCGCGCAGCTTCCGTACGTCGCTGTGGCCGACTTTGAGCGGTGCGCCGGAGCCGTCGGACGGACTCACCTCGCGCGCCACCGAACTGTCGGCCGGGGTTATCAGCCACCGTGACGCGGGGGTCGCGTACGCGCTCACCGCGAACGACCCGGCCAGGGACTGCCAGATGCCGCCGGAGCCGGCGCGGCGGCCCGCGAGGTCCAGCCGGTACAGCTCCGTCGCGCTGCGCACCGCCTGGCCGACGTCACGGGGGAAGGCGAGGCCCACCTCGGGCGCGGGATCGGCGTCCGCGAGACCGATCTCGTGCAGCGGCACGGGACGGCCCAGCTTCTGGCCGATGGCGGCGGCGATCAGGTGCGGGGCGGCACCCTGGGGCACCATTCCCTTCGACACCCAGCGCGCCACCGACGTCTTGTCGTAGCGAAGCGTCAGTCCTCGCTGTGCGCCAAGGTCGTTGACGCGCCGCGCGAGGCCGGCGTTCGAGATTCCCGCGAGGGCGAGAACGGCGCCGAGTTTTTCGTTCGGCCCGCGTTGCTCCCTGGACATGCGCCACCCCTCGACACAGACGGCTGCCGCACTGGCATAACCACGCGGCATTCGTAAACCCAGCGTAGTTCGCCGCATCCCAAGCGTTAAGGGGCATTCTTCCGGATGGCGGGATTGTGGTCCGTACTGAAGTACGGGTCCGATACGCGCAGTTGCGGCGTGCTCCCGGTGTGTGGCCGTGCGCCTGTCCGTGCGCTCTTCTCCGGCCATCACGGGAGCGGTTCCATGGTCCGTGCGTGGGTCGGCCCGCTGTACTGGATCCGGTGGGCTGGGGGAACACCGCCGCCTACATCCCCGCGGGCGGCGGAACGGTCCGGGAGACGCGCTCCGTCTCCCGGACCGTGCGCCCCGCGGTGGTGCGCAGAGCCTGCACGGAGCGTGTTCGAGTGTGATCTCGCCGCTTCGATATGGCCGAAAATCGATGCCACTCTTTTCGGCGAATCCGCCTTTCCATCCAGGTAGTTGAGGGCGCGTTGGTGGCTTTGGGGGCGCGTTGTGGGGGCGCATTCGCGTCGAAGCGGCCTGGTGGGCGGCGGGCATTCCGATGTCGATCAGCGTGCCTCGGGCGGGTGTTCGGGCGACCGCGGACCCAACACCCGTCGAGGGTAGGTGTATCCGCCGGGGCGCATTCGGCGGAGCACACACCGCTCCGGCGGCGTTACCGAGCGCCTCCTTCATGGCAGCATGGGGAACCGGTTCGTACGGTGCACTGGTTGTCCACAGCTTGTGGAGGCGGCGATGCGGTGGTTGGTGGGATGGAGCAGCACCGCCGCGGCGGCCGGGGGGTACGGCCCCGTCGGCTCCGCCGGTGCCACCGGCGTCGACGGCGAGACCGTGCAGCCGGTGGGTTCCCAAATGCTGTGGGGCGACCCCGACCCCCTGTGGGCGGTCGGCGACTGGCGCCCCGACGAGGTACGGGTGGTCTCGTCCGACGCGCAGACCCGCATCGCCGTCCTGGGCACCTGCGGCGCCTCCGACGAACAGCTGCGCGTCGCCCTCTTCGCCGCGCGGGGCGGGGCGCTGCGGCACCTCACCGCCTGGCCGGGCAGCTACACGGCCGTCGTCCAGGTCGGCCGCCGGGTCACCGTGTGCGGCGACCTCGCCGGCGCCCGGCCCGTCTTCCACACTCCCTGGGCGGGCGGCACCGCGTACGCCACCGCCGCCCTGCCGCTCGCCGACCTCGTCGAGGCCAACCTCGACTTCGGGCACCTCGCCGCGCTGCTCGCCGCGCCCGACGTGCCCGCCGCACTGCAGGACTCCACCCCGTACGACGGCGTGAAGCGCATTCCGCCGGGGCACGCGCTGATCCTGCGCGCCGGGGCCCGGGAGGTCGCCGGATACGAACCCGTCGCCTCGCTGGCCGTCGCCGCCCCGCCCGCCGACCCCGATCACGCGGTGGACGCGGTGCGGGACGCGCTGGTGGAGGCCGTGCGGACCCGGCTGGCCGCCCCCCGGCACGTCCCCGGGGCCGACATAGACCCCGGTCCGGTACCGGGGATGGGGCCCGCGGAACGGCGCGCGGCCCGTGGCACTCCGGTCGCGGGGATCGGCGCCGATCTGTCCGGCGGGCCGGCCTCGGGGGCGCTCGCCCTGCTGGCCGCCGGGCTCCCCGGGATGCCGGGGACCGTCCTGGGGCACGGCACCGGCGCGGGGGAGCGGCTGCTGGCCGTCACCTTCAACGACCTCGCGGCCGGTGACGCCGGGGGGCGCGACGAGGGCGAACTGGAGCGGGCCGGTGCCCTGGCCGCCAACCCGCGGCTGCACCACGTGGTGGTCGCGGGCGGGGAGTCGACGCTTCCGTACGTCGAGCTGGACGGGCCGCTGACCGACGAGCCGGGGCCGTCCCTGGTCGCCGCGGCGCGGCACCGGGCGCGGCTCGCGGCCGGCAGCGCGGACCACTTCACCGGGTACGGGGCCAAGCAGGTGCTCGACGCGCATCCGGCGCGCCTGGCCGACCTGCTGCTGGACCGCAAACGGCGGCACCTGGTGCGGCCGGTCGCCGCCCTCGCCAAGGCCGACGGGTCCGTGATGGTGCCGGCGCGGGTCTACGCGGCGGCGCGGCGGCTGGCGCGGACGCCGTACCGGACGGGGCTCGAGTCCCTCGCGGAGCGGCTGCTGCGGCGGAAGCTGGACGACGATGGGCCGGGCGGGGCCGCGGACGCCTCCCTGGCGGCGCTGACCTGGGGGAGACCCGGGCCCGCGGCGCGCTGGCTGACCGGTGAGGCGCTGGCTGAAGTATCGGTTCGCCTCCAGGCGTCGACGTGGCGGTCCGAGGTCGGGCCGGGGCAGCGGCCCGGGGACTTCCGGGCGCGGGCGGCGCTGGCGCGGTACGCGGCGGACGTGCGGGTGCTGGAGCAGGCGGCGGAGATCCGGTCGCAGCGGCTGCACACGCCGTTCCTCGACAACCAGGTGGTGCGCGCGGCCCGCGCCCTGCCGGAGGCGCTGCGGGTGCAGCCGGGGGCCCGGGCCTCGATCCTGCGGTCGGTGCTGGAGGGTGCGGGGGTGCGGGATCTGCCGGCGGGGTGGGGGACGCCGGGGTCGCCACGTCGGCGGTCGCGGCGCGGACGGGGCTGCGGGTGGCGGCGGGGTCGCTGATCTCGCTGTTCGACACGCCGTTGCTCGCGGAGGCGGGGCTGGTGGAGGCGCGGGTGGTGCGCAAGGCGTTGCGGGGGCGGCGCAGGGGAGGCGCTGCCGCTGGACGGGCTGGCGGATCTGGTGGCGCTGGAGGTGTGGCTGCGGCGGCTGCTGGCGCGGCGGGGGACGTGCTGGACGGGGACGCCGGCGCGGCAGCGGGCGGTGCCGGGAGGGATCGCGCCGCAGCGGGGGGCGCTGGGCGCGGGGGCAGCGGGGTCCCGGTGAGGGGCTTGTGTTCGGTGGGGGTGAGGTCTGACGGGGTGCGGTGCGGGGTGGGGTGGGGGGTGCCAGGCGGTGGGGGCGGGCGTAGCGCCCAGGGGCGGTGGGCGGTGCGGGGACGGGGCGGAGGTGGTCGTCCTCGGTCTTGCGCGATGGAGGCGCTTGGGGGTGGGGGGTGTTGACGCGCCAGCCGCTGCGGGCGCCCACCCCCTCCCCGTCCCCTCCCCGCCGTCGGCGGCCACAGCACCACCGTGGCGACCATCGCCGCCCACCGCTCGCGGCGCATCTGCCCCGGCCCGCACATACACCGGGTGATTCTGAAAGCCCTGCCGGGTTGTGAGGTATGTACGCAGGCCGGCGCCCGGGTGGGGTTGTGGGCCCCTGCGGCGGGTGCCGGCCTGGGTGGCGGAAGAGTGACCGTGGGTCAGGGCCGGCTGCGGAGCCCCTCCAGGAGGATGTCCAGCAGCCGGGCCGACGCCGCCGCCTGCTGCGCCGCATCCGGCAACGAAGGCGCCGACGTGGCGATCACGAGCAGCACGTCCGACACGGACACGTCCGCCCGCAGCTCACCCGCCGCCCGCGCCCGGTCCACCAGTTGACCGACGACGTCGAGCAGCTCCGCAGCCCCCGCGTCGTCCTCCGCGCGCTTCTCCGGCACCAGCCGCAGCTCCCCCGCCGGCTGCGTCCGCTGCTGCGGCAGCCGCGCGTGGTCCGGCAGGCCCCGCTCCTCCGCCACACCGACCCGCAGCACCTGCGGCGGCAGCAGCCGCCCCGCGCCGGAGGCGACCGACGTGCGCAGGAAGCGGGACAGCGCCGACCACGGCTCGTCCTCCTGGCCCAGCGCCGCACGCGCCTGCTCGGTCAGCCGGGAGGTCTCCTCCTCGGCGATCCGCCGCACCAGCACGTCCTTGCTCGGGAACCGCCGGTACACGGTGCCCACACCGACACGGGCCCGGCGGGCCACGTCCTCCATGGGCGCGCCGTAGCCCAGCTCGCCGAAGACCTCACGCGCGGCGCGCAGCACGTGCTCCAGGTTCCGCTGCGCGTCCACGCGCAGCGGTGTGGTGCGTCCGCCGTCCGGGCGTCCGCCCGAGGCCGCGCTCATCGTGGCGCCGGCGGCGACAGCGGACGACCAATGAGAGTCCTGAACATGCATGTGTATTCCCCCGGTAATGACGTCTCCCCCCGGAGACTCTCCCCGCCATTGACGACTGGGGCGTGTGGAACGGGACCGGCCTGTCGGTCCCGCCCGTCGCGGACCCGACGAGCACATCCCCCTGCACCCCGTCGACACACGAACATAGTTGAGCGGGAGTCAATTCAGAAGGGGCACGTTCCGCACGGAGCGCCCCTCGATCGGAGCACGAGTCGTATACGTCCTGAATGTTCCCCCGAATGGGGGGCGATCATAGGGTGTGACCTGCGGAGATCGGGTGTGGGTCGGTAAATCGGCCAACCACGGCCGGTGAAGTCGTCCGGTCACACAATTCGTCGAGGCTGTGGACAAACGGAAGCGACGGGTGCGTCATGGGATGGTGAAGGAACGTGCGCGCATTCTCGTTGTCGGCGGCGGCTACGTCGGGATGTACACGGCCCTGCGCCTGCAACGAAGGCTGAAACGGGAGCTCGCGAGAGGCGAGGCCGAGATCACGGTCGTCACCCCCGATCCGTACATGACGTATCAGCCCTTCCTTCCCGAAGCGGCCGCCGGTGCCATTTCCCCTCGTCACGTCGTCGTACCGCTGCGTCGTGTCCTCGACCGGTGCCGCGTCGTCATCGGGGAGGCCACCGCCGTCGACCACGCCGCGCGCACGGCCACCGTGCGCACGCCGGCCACCGAGGAGGAAGGCACGGACGGGCAGCGGATCCCGTACGACGAACTGGTCCTCGCCCCCGGCTCCGTGGCGCGCACCCTGCCGATCCCGGGCCTCGCCGAGCACGCCATCGGCTTCAAGACCGTCGAGGAGGCCATCGGCCTGCGCAACCACGTGCTGGAGCAGATGGACATCGCCTCCTCCACACGCGACCCCGCCGTCCGGGACGCCGCGCTGACGTTCGTCTTCGTCGGCGGCGGTTACGCGGGTGTGGAGGCGCTCGGCGAACTGGAGGACATGGCCCGGTACGCCGCGCGGTACTACCACAACCTCCGCCCCGAGGACATGAAGTGGATCCTCGTGGAGGCGTCCGGCCGGATCCTGCCCGAGGTCGGCGAGGAGATGGGCCGCTACACGGTCACCGAACTGCGGCGGCGCAACATCGACGTCCGTCTGGAGACGCGCCTGGAGTCCTGCGCCGACCGGGTGGCCGTACTGAGCGACGGATCGCGTTTCCCGACGCGGACGGTCGTGTGGACGGCCGGGGTGAAGCCGCATCCGGTGCTGGCCGCCACCGACCTGCCGCTGAACGAACGGGGCCGGCTGCGCTGCACCGCCGAACTGGCCGTCGAGGGCGCGGCCCACGCCTGGGCCGCCGGGGACGCCGCCGCCGTGCCCGACGTGACCGCGCGGGAGAAGGGGCGGGAGTGCGCCCCCAACGCGCAGCACGCCCTCCGCCAGGCCCGGGTGCTCGGTGACAACGTCGTCCACGCCCTGCGCGGCGAACCGCTGGAGACGTACGCCCACAAGTACGCCGGTTCCGTCGCCTCCCTGGGGCTGCACAAGGGGGTCGCCCAGGTCTACGGGCGCAAGCTGAAGGGCTATCCCGCCTGGCTGATGCACCGGACCTATCACCTCAGCCGGGTGCCGACCTTCAACCGGAAGGCGCGCGTGGCCGCGGAGTGGACGCTCGCGGGGCTCTTCAAGCGGGAGATCGTCTCGCTCGGTTCACTCGAACACCCTCGGGCGGAGTTCGAACTGGCGGCCGGTGGAAAGCCTTCCCAGGACCCACCGCACAACCCGAAGGGGTCGTCCTGACCGGACCCAGGAACTCTCGCGGCCGGACCGGCGTCTAGCGGATGTCGGCCCGGCCGGACCCTGCCAGACTGGGCCAACGCCGCGGGGCGGCACTGCCCGCCCCCGGTGCGGCCCCCGGGCCCCGGCCGGTCCCGGTATCCGGCCGCCGACAACTACACGAGGCAAGGATTCGTGAACTTCACGCGCTGGAGCGCCCGGCTCCCCGGAACGCAGCGCCGCGCCGCAGCGCGGACCGAGCAGACGGTTTCCCCGGACCGGCGGGGAGAGGGCTCCGTGCCCGCGGCCCGCGCCGAACAGCTCACCGACGGGGAGCACCCCGCGCCCGCGGTGGACGAACTCGCGGTGCGCGAGGTCCTGGACCGCGTCCCCTACCTCGTCGCCCTCGTGCACGGCCCGGAGCACCGCATCGCCTACGTCAACGACGCTTACACGGCCGCCTTCGGCGTCCGCCCCGTCGGCGCGCCCGCCCGGGGAGCGCTCCCGGAACTCGACGAGCTGGGTCTGCTGCCCCTCCTCGACCAGGTCCTGCGCAGCGGCAAGCCCCGCACGGTGAAGTCCCGCAAGGCCCCCGACGGCCGCTCCTACACGTTCACCTGCACCCCGGCCGGCGAGGGCGACGGCCGCGGAGTGCTGATCTTCGCCACCGACGTCACCGACCACGCAGAGGCGGCCGAGCGGCTGCGCGCCAGCGAGCGCAGACAGCGCGAGACCGCCGTCACCCTCCAGCGTTCCCTCCTCCCGCAGGAACTCGAGGAGCCCGACGACCTGCGCGTCGCGGCCACCTACCACCCCGGCGGCACCGAGGCGGCCGTCGGCGGCGACTGGTACGACGTGATCACCCTCGGCGGCGGCCGCACCGCCCTGGTCATCGGCGACGTGATGGGCCGGGGTGTGCGGGCCGCCGCCGTCATGGGACAGCTGCGCACGGCCGTCCGGGCCTACGCGCGCCTCGACCTCCCGCCGCACGAGGTGCTCCAGCTGCTCGACGGCCTCGCCATGGAGATCGACGCCAACCAGATCGCCACCTGCGTGTACGCCATCCACGATCCCAACGAGGGACGCCTGGTGTACGCCTCCGCGGGCCACCTCCCCATCCTGGTCCGGGACGAGAACGGCACCGTGCGGCGCGCCGACGAACCGACCGGCCCCCCGCTCGGCACCGGCGGCTGGATGCACTCCTCGGGTTCCGTGCCGCTCGGCCCGGGCTCGACCGCCGTCCTCTACACCGACGGACTCGTCGAGCGCCGCAACGAGGACCTCGACGAGGGCATCGCCGCCCTGGAGCGCGCCCTGGCCGGAGCCACCGGCAGCCCTCAGGTCGTCTGCGACCGCCTGGTCCGCTCGGCCGGCGTCACCCCGGACCACGACGACGACGTCGCCGTCCTGGTCCTGCAGCATCCCGCGCGTACGGGAGCGGAGAGCGAGCTGTTCCGCAACGCCGCCCTCGAACTGCTCGGCGGGGTCGAGGCGGCACCCCGCGCGCGTGCCTTCGCGTCGGGCGTGCTGACCAGCTGGCGCTTCCCCGCGGAACTGCACGACCTGGGAGTACTGGCGACCAGCGAACTGGTCGCCAACTCCCTCCAGCACGGCACACCCCCGATGCGGCTGCGGCTGCGCCGCACCGACCGCCGCCTGATCATCGAGGTCACCGACGGCGACGACCACCTGCCGAGGCGCCGTCGCGCGGAGCCCGGCGACGAGGCCGGCCGGGGCATCGCCATCGTCGCGACGATCGCCTCCACCTGGGGGAGCAGACGCACACCGGGCGGCGGCAAGGCGGTCTGGTGCGAGTTCCTGCTGCCCGCGCCCGCCGGCGTCGCCGTGTGACGGGCGGGGCGCGCGGTCAGGCGCGGGCCGGTGCCTGCTCCGCACCGCCCTGGGCCACCACCCGGCTGCGCGCCGTCGACGGATGGTCCTGCACCTCGGTGAGCTGCCGCCCCAGCCGCACGGCCAACACGGTGATGCCCAGCGAGAACAACAGGAAGACCACGATGTACGGCGCGTGCAGCGAGGCGCCCAGCGGCCCGCCCACGGCCGGTCCCACGGCCAGCGCGAGCTGCTTCACCAGGGCGAAGGCCGAGTTGTACTGACCGGCCATGCCGGTCGGCGCGAGATCGGCGACCAGCGGCGCCAGCGTCGGCGAGAGCATGGCTTCGCCGAGCCCGAAGAGCGCGTACGTCGAGACGAACGCGGCGGTCGCCATCGCCTGGCTCCCGTGCCCCAGGCCCGCGTACCCGGCCACGGCCCACGCCACGGCCCAGATGAGACCGACCGAGGCGATCACCCGCGACCGCTTGCGCCGCTCCACGAAGCGCAGCACCGCGAACTGCGCGACGACGATCACCAGCGTGTTCGCCGCCAGCGCCGTCCCCAGCGCGGACGTGGAGATTCCGGCGGCCTCGACGCCGTAGGCGCTCAGGCCCGATTCGAACTGGCCGTAGCAGGCGAAGAACAGCACGAAGCCCAGCACGCACAGCTGCACCATCGCCCGGTTGCCCAGCAACTGTTTCCAGCTGCTGCCGCCCGACTGGGCAGGGGCGCCGTCGATCCGTGGCGAGCGCGGCATCCGTACCGTCGCCATCACCACGACGAGCAGCAGGAACATCGCCGCTTCGAGGGAGAAGAGGAGGGTGAAGGAGCCCGCTTTGCCCGGATCGACCAGGTGACCACCGATGAGACCGCCGACGCCGAGCCCGAGGTTCTGCAGGAAGAACTGCGTGGCGAACGCCCGCGACCGGGTCTCCGGGCCTGAGCACTCCACGATCATCGTCGCGAGCGCCGGCTGCATGACCGCCTGCCCGGCGCCGAGCGCCGCCGCCGACAGCAGCACGGTCGCCGCGCTGCCCGACAGACCGAGGCTCAGCGCGCCGATCGCGGCGGTGACGAGGGCGGCGAGCAGCACCGGAAGCGGGCCACGCCGGACGATGGCCCGCCCGGCAAGTGGCAGCACGATCAGCGCGGCCACGGCGAAGACGGCGAGGACGAGTCCCGCCGTCACCGGCCCCAGCCCGCGCACCTGCGCGACGTAGACATACAGGTACGGGACCGTGAAGCCCAGCCCGAAAGCGCTGAGTGCGTTGCCCACGTGGATCCGGCGCATCGCTGCGCCCATCGCCCTGGTCACGTTCACCTCTCTCACACGTTAGGAGTGAAGACTTAGAAGCTAAAGTTCGAAGCTAAAGAGTACACAGAGAAGGACTTCAAGGCAAAGAAGGGCCGTGCCATACTGCGGAGCATGGGCGACACCCCCGGCGTGGAAGAGCCGACACTCGAAGAGCAGATCGCCGCCTACCAGCGCGAGTTCCAGGACCTCGACCCGCAGGTCGAGAAGATCGTCAACGCGCTGTCCCGGCTGAACCGCCGCATGAACGTCGCCTACGGCCGCCAGACCGCCGAGCTCGGCATCACCAACGCGGACTGGGAGGTCCTCAAGGCCCTCGTCCTGTCCGGCGCCCCCTACCGCATGGGCCCCAGTGACCTGGCCAAGCGCCTGGGTCTGACGCCGGCCGCCATGACCCACCGCATCGACCGCATGGTCACGGAAGGTCTGGTCACCCGGGAGCGGGACGAGAACAACCGGGTGCGCGTCATCGTGGAGCTCACCCCGGCCGGCCGGGAGAAGTGGCAGGAGGCCATGCGGATGGCCACCGTCTTCGAGGCGGACCTGCTGCAGGACCTCGACCAGGACGAGCGGGCGACCCTCGGCGAGGTACTCACCCGCCTCCTGCGGCGGGTGGAGGACGCCCAGCCGGACGCCGGCGGACGCCTCACCGACCTGGACTGAGCGGGATCCGACCCGGTCCGAAAGATCTTGGGCGTGGGTACTTGACGCGCTCCCACCCGGTCCGTAAGGTTCTTCGGGTTGCCACGGGGCCGTAACGGTTCTCCGGCAGCACTTCCGCCGCGACAGCGGCATCACACCTCAGTACGACCTCCCAGCGGGATCGATTTCGGCATGTCCGAATTCAATGCCGCACTCCCGATTTGGGGAACACGGAGAGAGTCCGCTAAGGTTTGAGACGTCGGGACGGCCCAACGGCCGGGAAGACGAGCCCCGCTGACTGGGGGTCAGAGCGAGAAACTGGATCTGATAAAGTCGGAACCGTCGGAAAGGGAAAAGCGCGAAAGCGTTTGAACCTGGAAAGCGCCGAGAAAATCAGGTCGGAAAGATCTGATAGAGTCGGAAACGCAAGACCGAAGGGAAGCGCCCGGAGGAAAGCCCGAGAGGGTGAGTACAAAGGAAGCGTCCGTTCCTTGAGAACTCAACAGCGTGCCAAAAGTCAACGCCAGATATGTTGATACCCCGTCCATCCGGTTTCGGATGGTCGAGGTTCCTTTGAAGAAAAACACAGCGAGGACGCTGTGAACGTCGGGACTATTCCTCCCGATGTTCCGCTCTCGTGATGTGTGCACCCGATTACGGGTAAACATTCACGGAGAGTTTGATCCTGGCTCAGGACGAACGCTGGCGGCGTGCTTAACACATGCAAGTCGAACGATGAACCACTTCGGTGGGGATTAGTGGCGAACGGGTGAGTAACACGTGGGCAATCTGCCCTGCACTCTGGGACAAGCCCTGGAAACGGGGTCTAATACCGGATACTGACCCTCGCAGGCATCTGCGAGGTTCGAAAGCTCCGGCGGTGCAGGATGAGCCCGCGGCCTATCAGCTTGTTGGTGAGGTAATGGCTCACCAAGGCGACGACGGGTAGCCGGCCTGAGAGGGCGACCGGCCACACTGGGACTGAGACACGGCCCAGACTCCTACGGGAGGCAGCAGTGGGGAATATTGCACAATGGGCGAAAGCCTGATGCAGCGACGCCGCGTGAGGGATGACGGCCTTCGGGTTGTAAACCTCTTTCAGCAGGGAAGAAGCGAAAGTGACGGTACCTGCAGAAGAAGCGCCGGCTAACTACGTGCCAGCAGCCGCGGTAATACGTAGGGCGCGAGCGTTGTCCGGAATTATTGGGCGTAAAGAGCTCGTAGGCGGCTTGTCACGTCGGTTGTGAAAGCCCGGGGCTTAACCCCGGGTCTGCAGTCGATACGGGCAGGCTAGAGTTCGGTAGGGGAGATCGGAATTCCTGGTGTAGCGGTGAAATGCGCAGATATCAGGAGGAACACCGGTGGCGAAGGCGGATCTCTGGGCCGATACTGACGCTGAGGAGCGAAAGCGTGGGGAGCGAACAGGATTAGATACCCTGGTAGTCCACGCCGTAAACGGTGGGCACTAGGTGTGGGCGACATTCCACGTCGTCCGTGCCGCAGCTAACGCATTAAGTGCCCCGCCTGGGGAGTACGGCCGCAAGGCTAAAACTCAAAGGAATTGACGGGGGCCCGCACAAGCGGCGGAGCATGTGGCTTAATTCGACGCAACGCGAAGAACCTTACCAAGGCTTGACATACACCGGAAAGCATTAGAGATAGTGCCCCCTTGTGGTCGGTGTACAGGTGGTGCATGGCTGTCGTCAGCTCGTGTCGTGAGATGTTGGGTTAAGTCCCGCAACGAGCGCAACCCTTGTCCCGTGTTGCCAGCAGGCCCTTGTGGTGCTGGGGACTCACGGGAGACCGCCGGGGTCAACTCGGAGGAAGGTGGGGACGACGTCAAGTCATCATGCCCCTTATGTCTTGGGCTGCACACGTGCTACAATGGCCGGTACAATGAGCTGCGATACCGTGAGGTGGAGCGAATCTCAAAAAGCCGGTCTCAGTTCGGATTGGGGTCTGCAACTCGACCCCATGAAGTCGGAGTCGCTAGTAATCGCAGATCAGCATTGCTGCGGTGAATACGTTCCCGGGCCTTGTACACACCGCCCGTCACGTCACGAAAGTCGGTAACACCCGAAGCCGGTGGCCCAACCCCTTGTGGGAGGGAGCTGTCGAAGGTGGGACTGGCGATTGGACGAAGTCGTAACAAGGTAGCCGTACCGGAAGGTGCGGCTGGATCACCTCCTTTCTAAGGAGCACTTCTTACCAACTTCGGTTGGTCAGAGGCCAGTTCATCAGCGAACGTCTGATGCTGGTTGCTCATGGGTGGAACGTTGACTATTCGGTCCGGATCTCGGGTCGGTGGCTGCCAGTACTGCTCTTCGGAGCGTGGAACGCATGATCACCGGGTGGGACCGGACCGGGCGCGCTGTTGGGTGTCTGAGGGTACGGCCGTGTGGTCGCCTTCAGTGCCGGCCCCGGTAAAAATCCGCTTCGGTGGGTTGTGACGGGTGGTTGGTCGTTGTTTGAGAACTGCACAGTGGACGCGAGCATCTGTGGCCAAGTTTTTAAGGGCGCACGGTGGATGCCTTGGCACCAGGAACCGATGAAGGACGTGGGAGGCCACGATAGGCCCCGGGGAGTCGTCAACCAGGCTTTGATCCGGGGGTGTCCGAATGGGGAAACCCGGCAGTCGTCATGGGCTGTCACCCTTGCCTGAACACATAGGGCAAGTGGAGGGAACGCGGGGAAGTGAAACATCTCAGTACCCGCAGGAAGAGAAAACAACCGTGATTCCGGGAGTAGTGGCGAGCGAAACCGGATGAGGCTAAACCGTATGCGTGTGAGACCCGGCAGGGGTTGCGCATTCGGGGTTGTGGGATCTCTCTTGATCAGTCTGCCGGCTGATCGACGAGTCAGAAACCGTTGATGTAGGCGAAGGACATGCGAAAGGTCCGGCGTAGAGGGTAAGACCCCCGTAGTCGAAACATCAGCGGCTCGTTTGAGAGACACCCAAGTAGCACGGGGCCGAGAAATCCCGTGTGAATCTGGCGGGACCACCCGCTAAGCCTAAATATTCCCTGGTGACCGATAGCGGATAGTACCGTGAGGGAATGGTGAAAAGTACCGCGGGAGCGGAGTGAAATAGTACCTGAAACCGTGTGCCTACAAGCCGTGGGAGCGTCGGACATCAAGCTTGCTTGGTGTTTCGTGACTGCGTGCCTTTTGAAGAATGAGCCTGCGAGTTTGCGGTGTGTTGCGAGGTTAACCCGGGTGGGGAAGCCGTAGCGAAAGCGAGTCCGAACAGGCGTTTCAGTAGCACGCTCAAGACCCGAAGCGGAGTGATCTAGCCATGGGCAGGTTGAAGCGGAGGTAAGACTTCGTGGAGGACCGAACCCACCAGGGTTGAAAACCTGGGGGATGACCTGTGGTTAGGGGTGAAAGGCCAATCAAACTCCGTGATAGCTGGTTCTCCCCGAAATGCATTTAGGTGCAGCGTCGTGTGTTTCTTGCCGGAGGTAGAGCACTGGATAGGCGATGGGCCCTACCGGGTTACTGACCTTAGCCAAACTCCGAATGCCGGTAAGTGAGAGCGCGGCAGTGAGACTGTGGGGGATAAGCTCCATGGTCGAGAGGGAAACAGCCCAGAGCATCGACTAAGGCCCTAAGCGTACGCTAAGTGGGAAAGGATGTGGAGTCGCACAGACAACCAGGAGGTTGGCTTAGAAGCAGCCACCCTTGAAAGAGTGCGTAATAGCTCACTGGTCTAGTGATTCCGCGCCGACAATGTAGCGGGGCTCAAGCGTACCGCCGAAGTCGTGTCATTGCAGCATATAGCCCCAACGGGTGCTGTGATGGGTAGGGGAGCGTCGTCTGCCGGGTGAAGCAGCACCGGAAGGTAGTTGTGGACGGTTGACGAGTGAGAATGCAGGCATGAGTAGCGATTCACACGTGAGAAACGTGTGCGCCGATTGACTAAGGGTTCCTGGGTCAAGCTGATCTGCCCAGGGTAAGTCGGGACCTAAGGCGAGGCCGACAGGCGTAGTCGATGGATAACCGGTTGATATTCCGGTACCCGCTGTGAAGCGTCAAACATCGAATCCAGTGATGCTAAGCCCGTGAAGCCGCCGGCTGAGTCTTCGGACGAGGTCGGAGTGGTGGAGCCGGTGACCCGAGCTGGTAGTAGGTGAGTGATGGGGTGACGCAGGAAGGTAGTCCATCCGGGCGGTGGTTGTCCCGGGGTAAGGGTGTAGGACGTCAGGTAGGTAAATCCGCCTGGCATGTGTCTGAGACCTGATGCCGAGCCGATTGTGGTGAAGTGGATGATCCTATGCTGTCGAGAAAAGCCTCTAGCGAGTTTCATGGCGGCCCGTACCCTAAACCGACTCAGGTGGTCAGGTAGAGAATACCGAGGCGTTCGGGTGAACTATGGTTAAGGAACTCGGCAAAATGCCCCGTAACTTCGGGAGAAGGGGGGCCATCACTGGTGAGAGGACGTGCTCCTCGAGCTGGGGGTGGCCGCAGAGACCAGCGAGAAGCGACTGTTTACTAAAAACACAGGTCCGTGCGAAGCCGTAAGGCGATGTATACGGACTGACGCCTGCCCGGTGCTGGAACGTTAAGGGGACCGGTTAGCTCCATTTCGGTGGGGCGAAGCTGAGAACTTAAGCGCCAGTAAACGGCGGTGGTAACTATAACCATCCTAAGGTAGCGAAATTCCTTGTCGGGTAAGTTCCGACCTGCACGAATGGCGTAACGACTTCTCGACTGTCTCAACCATAGGCCCGGTGAAATTGCACTACGAGTAAAGATGCTCGTTTCGCGCAGCAGGACGGAAAGACCCCGGGACCTTTACTACAGTTTGATATTGGTGTTCGGTTCGGCTTGTGTAGGATAGCTGGGAGACTGTGAACTCTGGACGCCAGTTCAGGGGGAGTCGTCGTTGAAATACCAGTCTGGTCGTGCTGGATGTCTAACCTGGGTCCGTGATCCGGATCAGGGACAGTGTCTGATGGGTAGTTTAACTGGGGCGGTTGCCTCCTAAAGAGTAACGGAGGCGCCCAAAGGTTCCCTCAGCCTGGTTGGCAATCAGGTGTTGAGTGTAAGTGCACAAGGGAGCTTGACTGTGAGACCGACGGGTCGAGCAGGGACGAAAGTCGGGACTAGTGATCCGGCGGTGGCTTGTGGAAGCGCCGTCGCTCAACGGATAAAAGGTACCCCGGGGATAACAGGCTGATCTTCCCCAAGAGTCCATATCGACGGGATGGTTTGGCACCTCGATGTCGGCTCGTCGCATCCTGGGGCTGGAGTCGGTCCCAAGGGTTGGGCTGTTCGCCCATTAAAGCGGTACGCGAGCTGGGTTTAGAACGTCGTGAGACAGTTCGGTCCCTATCCGCTGTGCGCGTAGGAGTCTTGAGAAGGGCTGTCCCTAGTACGAGAGGACCGGGACGGACGAACCTCTGGTGTGCCAGTTGTTCTGCCAAGGGCATGGCTGGTTGGCTACGTTCGGGAGGGATAACCGCTGAAAGCATCTAAGCGGGAAGCCTGCTTCGAGATGAGGACTCCACCTCCTAGAGAGGGTAAGGCTCCCAGTAGACGACTGGGTTGATAGGCCGGATATGGAAGCACGGTAACGTGTGGAGTTGACCGGTACTAATAGGCCGAGGGCTTGTCCTCAGTTGCTCGCGTCCACTGTGTTGGTTCTGAAACCACGAACAACCCCATGTGCCACACATGGTGCGGTTGTCAGTTTCATAGTGTTTCGGTGGTCATAGCGTAGGGGAAACGCCCGGTTACATTCCGAACCCGGAAGCTAAGCCTTACAGCGCCGATGGTACTGCAGGGGGGACCCTGTGGGAGAGTAGGACGCCGCCGAACAATTGTTGTGGAAAGCCCCCGTGCCCTTCGGCACGGGGGCTTTCTGCGTTTCAGGCCGGCTCCACCAGCTTGGCGTCGTACGCCAGAATCACCGCCTGAATTCTGTCCCGGGATCCCGTCTTGGCGAGGATGCGGCCGACGTGCGTCTTCACCGTGGACTCGGCGAGATGGAAGCGGGCCGCTATCTCGGTGTTCGTCCATCCCTTGCCGATGACCGTGAGGATCTCCCGTTCCCGCTCGGTGAGTGTGGTCAGCCGGGGGTCGTCGGGTGTCGGCTCCTTCTCGGTGTCGCCGGCCGGCAGATGCTGGGCATAGGCGCCCAGGAGGCGGCGGGTCAGGCTGGGCGCGACGACCGCGTCCCCGGTGGCCACGGCGCGGATGCCGGACAGCAGTTCCTCCGGCTCGGCGTCCTTGACGAGGAAACCGGAGGCACCCGCGCGGAGACCGGCGTGGGCGTACTCGTCCAGGTCGAAGGTCGTGAGGATGAGGACGCGCGTGCGGTCGCCCGCGGCGACGATGCGGCGGGTGGCCTCGATGCCGTCCATGCCCGGCATGCGGATGTCCATCAGGACCACGTCGGGGTGCAGTCGCGCCGTCGTACGGACCGCTTCGGTGCCGTTCGTGGCCTCGCCCAGGACGGTCAAGTCGGTCCAGGAGTCGGCGGAGCTCGCCGAGGGCCTGACGGCTGGTGGTGCCGATGGCGTCCAGAGCCTGGGCGGCGCGTTCCGGGGACTTGCCGGCCGCGTACTTGCCGCCGTCGGCGAGGCCCGTGATCACGGACAGGTTGTGGCCGATGATGTCGTGCATCTCCCGGGCGATGCGGGTGCGTTCGGCGGCGGCGGCGAGCTGGGCCTGCTGGTCGCGTTCCACCTCCAGTCGCCGCGCCCGTTCCTCCAGGGACGCCAGACGCTCGCGCCGGGAGCGGACCGCGATGCCGAGCAGCGCGGTGAGGGCGAAAGCCCAGACCGCGGGACCCATGGCGGCGTCCCAGGTGGCGAGGGGGTAACGCAGGGCGCCGGGGACGATCGGGAGGACCACCACCAGGAACGCCGGGATCAGCTGCTTCAGGGGCCTGTGCAGGGCCAGGCCGAACACCGGGACGAGCTGGACGAGGTGGGCCTGGAAGACCGCGCCCGACCAGCTGTTGAGGAGCGCGAAGGGCGCCGTCACCGCGAGGACGGCCATGGGGTGGCGGCGGCGCCACAGGAGCGGGACCGTGAAACCGAGGCTGAGCACGATCAGCTGGGTGTCCGACACGTCGAGGTTCTGGGCGACCCGGCGCCAGCCGCTGCTGGCGTAGTCGGTCAGCGCCGCCGCCACCCAGAACAGGGTGGCCGTCACGTCCCACCCGTACGGGTGGCGCCGGTCGAAGAGGCGCACCGCCGCGAGCAGGCGTTGCAGCCGGCCGGTGGGGGCGGCGGTGTCCATGCCGCGGGCGTCCCCTGTCCGCTGTTCGGTCACATGACCATGCTCGGTCACCTGACGGGTGCGACCCGGGGGGTCCATGACATTCGGACGTCCGCCGCTCGCGCCGCCGTGGCGTCTCGTCAGGTGCCGTGCCGTAAGCATGTGTCGATGCTCTGTCGCGCGGGGGGCCGCGGGCGTCGGACGGTGGTCGTCATGCGGATGAAGTCGTCGTACCCCGGTACTACGGTGACGGCATGACTTACCAGGTCCGTTCCCTGCACGCCGACGAGTGGCCCCGGGCCAAGGCCCTGCGGCTCGCCGCCCTCCAGGACCCCGTGGCGGCCATCGCGTTCATGGAGACCTACGAGTCCGCCGTGGCGCGGCCCGACTCCTTCTGGCGGGAGCGGGCCGAGCGGAGCGCTGAAGGGGCGTCCGGGGCGCAGCAGATCATTGCCCAGGGGCCCGACGGGGAGTGGGTCGGGACCGTGACCGTGCTGATCGAGAAGCCGGGGACCACGGACTGGGCGGGGGCGCCCGTCGAGCGGCTCCAGGGGCACCTGGTCGGGGTGTTCATGAGGCCCGGGCACCGGGGCATCGGGCTCACCGAGGTGCTCTTCGACGCCGGTCTGGAGTGGGCGTGGGCGCAGGGCGCCGAGCGGGTGCGGCTCCTCGTGCACGCGGACAACGCGCGGGCGCTGCGGGCCTACCGCAAGGCGGGTTTCGCCGAGACCGGGGTGACCATGACGCTGGGGGGCGCCCCGGACGACCTGGAACTGGAGCTGGCCGTGGAACGGCCGGAGTCAGACCGGTAGTTCGGCGTGCGGCCAGCGGGCGCGGGCCTGTTCGGGGGAGCGGAGCAGGGCCAGGGTGGGCATGCCCCGGTCGGCGCCGGTGGCGAGCAGGTCCGGCAGCTGGGAGAGAGGGGCCACGGCCGCCACGTCGTCGAGGACGAGGGTGAGTGGTGGGTCGAGCCGACCGGAGGATGACCGTTCGGCCATGCGCCGGCCGTGCTCGACCACGTGCGAGGCGAGCGCCGTGAGCAGAGGCATGGCGCCCGGTCCGGTGCGCGGATCCTCGATGGATTCGCCCACGACGTAAAGCGTTCCCCCTTCGTGGATGAAGGAATCCAAGGCGAGGGCATCATTTCGGTGCGGGGTGCAGGCTTCGCGGACGTTGACCGTGGAGAGGGCGGCCAGGGCACGGGCGGTCAGCTGCTGGGCGACGTCACGGCGTTCGGGGTGGGCGGTGAGCGCCGCCTCGAGTTCGCCCGCGGAGCCGGAGGCCGCCTTGGGGCTGGTGCGCAGCACCCGCACGGCGTCCTGCACCTGGAGGCCCTGCGCCCAGCGGTGGACGTGACGGACGGTGCGGCCGTCGACGGCGGCGGCGTGCAGGTAGCTGCGGAGCAGGAGTTCCGCGGTGTCGCTGACGGCCTGGTCGAGCCGCGAGGTGGGGCGGACGGGCGTGAGGAGGGCGGCCGCGCGGGCGGTCGCGGTGTCCTTGTCCTCGCAGCCGGCGACGGGGGACCAGTGCAGGCGGGCCGGGGTGTCGCACAGGTGCGTCGGGTCGTAGAGGTGGGTGGGGCCGAGCTTCGCCCGGGCGTCCTTGGTGTCGTACCAGAGCGTGGGGTTGGACGTGAGCACCAGGACGGGGCCCTCTGCGTCACGTACGGCCTGGACGGCGGTGGCGTGGCGGGTGGCCGGGGGGCCGTGGCGCAGGCCGGGGCCGCCGCTTTCCTCGGGGGCGGGCTCCCGGCCGGGACGGGGCGCCTCCGGTGCCGGTGCAGGTACCGGTGCCGCGGGAGTGGGGTGTTCCGGTACGGCGGTGGCGGGTTGCCGTGGTGCGGGCGGGGTGGTCTCGGGTGTCGTCGGGGCGGGGACCTCGTGCACCGGTTCCGGTTCCGGCGTGGGCGGCGGAGCTGCCGGTGCCGGTTCCGCGCGGCGGCGGGCGCGGACGGCCCGCCAGCGGGCCACGGTGCCCAGGACGAAGACGGTGAGGACCACCAGGATCATCAGCTGGCCGATGAGCAGGCCCCAGAACAGGCCGTAGCCGGAGAGGTCCTCGGGCGGGGCGTCCGGCCAGGCACCGGGGACGTCGTGCGGTTCGGCGATCAGGTGGCGCATGGCCAGGGGCGTGCCGGCGAAGGACAGGCCGGACGGCCAGCGGCCGTGGGCGAAGAGGCCGGAGAGGCCGGTGGCCGTCCACACCATCGCCGTCATGCCGAGGAGGAACGCGAGCACCCCGACCAGCAGCCCGTCGGGGATGCCGCCCTGGCCCTCGGTGCGCCCGCGGTGCTCGTCCGGTCTCACGCGTCCCCCTCCTACGCCACCGTCGACTCGGAGTCCCCGACGTGCTGTTCCACGAAGGCCGCCGCGCGCTCCTCAGCCTCCCGTTCGGCGGCGCGCAGGGCGTCGTCGGCGAGGTCGGCGGACGACTCGGTCATCGCGCGGTCGGTGAAGACCAGCGGGCGCTCGGTCTCCGTGACCAGGTGTTTGACCACCTGGACGTTGCCGTTGACGTCCCAGACCGCGATGCCCGGGGTGAGCGACGGGATGATCTCCACGGCCCACCGGGGCAGGCCCAGCACCCGGCCCGTCGCCCGCGCCTCGTCCGCCTTCTGGGCGTAGATGGTCCGTGTCGAGGCCATCTTCAGGATCGCCGCGGCCTCCTTCGCCGCCGCTCCGTCCACCACGTCGGACAGGTGGTGGACGACCGCGACGAAGGACAGGCCGAGACGGCGGCCGAACTTCAGCAGCCGCTGGAACAGCTGCGCCACGAACGGGCTGTTGATGATGTGCCAGGCCTCCTCGACCAGGAAGATGCGCTTCTTCCGGTCGGGGCGGATCCAGGTGTGCTCCAGCCACACGCCGACGATCGCCATGAGGATCGGCATGGCGATGGAGTTGCGGTCGATGTGGGACAGGTCGAAGACGATGAGCGGGGCGTCCAGGTCGATGCCGACGGTCGTCGGGCCGTCGAACATGCCGCGCAGGTCACCGTCGACCAGGCGGTCCAGGACCAGGGCGACGTCCAGGCCCCACGCCCGGACGTCGTCTATGGCGACGTTCATCGCCTCCGCCGACTCCGGCTCGGGGTGGCGGAGCTGGTCGACGATGTCGGACAGGACCGGCTGGCGCTCCACGATGGTCTCGTTGACGTAGGCGTGCGCGACCTTCAGGGCGAAGCCGGAGCGCTCGTCCAGGCCGTGCCCCATGGCGACCTCGATGATCGTGCGCAGCAACGCCAGCTGGCCCGTGGTGGTGATCGCCGGGTCGAGCGGGTTGAGCCGGATGCCCTGGTCGAGCGCGGCCATCGGGTCCAGGCGGATGGGGGTTATGCCCAGCTCCTGGGCGATGAGGTTCCACTCGCCGGCGCCGTCCTCACCCTGCGCGTCCAGGACCACCACCTGGCGGTCGCGGAAGCGCAGCTGGCGCAACACGTACGTCTTCTCCAGGGCCGACTTGCCGTTGCCGGACTCGCCGAGGACCAGCCAGTGCGGCGCCGGGAGCTGCTGGCCGTAGAGCTGGAAGGGGTCGTAGATGTAGCCCTTCCCGGAGTAGACCTCGCGGCCGATGATGACGCCGGAGTCGCCGAGGCCGGGCGCGGCGGTCGGCAGGTACACCGCCTGCGCCTGGCCCGTGGACGTGCGCACCGGCAGCCGTGTGGTCTCGACCTTCCCGAACAGGAAGGACGTGAAGGCGTCGGTGACGACGGACAGCGGATCCCGCATCTTCAGCTCAGCCCCTACCTACGAATGCCGGTGGCGAACGGGAGAGTGTTCACGAACGCGCGGTGGTGCTCGCGGTCGCACCACTCCAGCTTCAGGTACGACTTTCCGGCCGACGCCCGTATCGTCCGCTTGTCGCGGGCCAGGGCCTCGGGTGTGCGGGAGGAGACCGTGATGTAGCCGACCAGGTTGACGCCCGCGGCGCCGCTGGCGAGGTCCTCGCCGCGCTGGTCGAGGCGGCCGTGCGCGGCGACGTCACGCGGGTCCACGGTGCGGTTCATCTTGGCGGCGCGGGACGCCTCCGCCTCGTCGTTGGTCTTCTCCGTCAGCATGCGCTCGATGGCGACCTCGGTGGGTTCCAGGTCCATCGTGACGGCGACCGTGCGGATGACGTCCGGGGTGTGGACGAGCAGTGGCGCGAGGAAGTTCACGCCGACCGGGGTCATCGGCCACTCCTTCACCCAGGCCGTGGCGTGGCACCAGGGGGCGCGGGTGACGGACTCGCGGGTCTTGGCCTGGAGGTAGGTCGGTTCGGTGGCGTCGAGCTCGGCCGGCCAGGCGTTGCGCTGCGACATGGCCTGGATGTGGTCGATCGGGTGGTCCGGGTCGTACATGGAGTGGATCAGCGAGGACAGCCTGCTCTGGCCGAGCGGCTGGCGGACGCGGATGTCGGCCTCCTGGAGGCGGGAGCAGATGTCGGTCAGCTCACGGGCCATGACGACGGCGAGTCCGGCGTCCCGGTCCACCCGGCCGCCGCCTTGGCTGCGCATGGCGCGGGCCATGGTGTTGGCCTCGGCGGCCAGGTCGCGGCTGTAGTGCATGCAGGCGACGAGGTACGCGCGGTGCTGCTCGCTGCTGGTCGACACCATGGACTGCAACTGGTCGTACGACTGCTGCAGCCACGCCGGCGCTTTCTCGTCGCCGCGGACGGAGACGTCCTTGGCGTGCGCGTCGGGGTCGGCGGGCAGGGTGCGGGCGAGCATCTGGAGGCGGGTGACGAAGCCGTCGCCGTTCGCCACGTGCTTGAGCAGTGTGCCGAAGCGGTCGACGAGGGCCTCCTGGTCCTCGGAGTCGCGCAGGCCGACGCCGGGGCCCTCGATCTCGATGGCGGCGGTGACGGTCTTGCGGTCCGCGTGCAGCAGCACGGCGATCTCGTCGGGGCCGAACGGCGCGGCGAGCCAGGTGATCCGGCCGATGCCGGGCGGCGGCCCGACCTCCACCTCGCGCCCGTCGAGCCGGGTGCCGGCCTCGACGACACCGGAGCGGTAGGTGGCGCCCCGGCTCAGGGTGCGCTTGTAACTGCGGTTGATCTCGAACCACTTGTAGAACGTGCGGTGCTTGTACGGCACGTACACGGCGGCCAGGGCGAGCATGGGCAGCCCGGCGAGCAGCACGATCCTGACGGACAGGACGGGGACGAGGAGTCCGCACATCATGCCGAGGAACGCGCCGACGACGATGAGCGCGATCTCACCTGTCTCGCGATTGCGGCCGACGATCGCGTTCGGCCGGGCGCGGCCGATCAGATACGTACGGCGGGGCGCGATCGCGGGGGACACATGGGAATCGGTCGTCAACGCCCTTCACCTCCCGTGCGGTTGGTACTGCTGTTGCGTGTGCTGGCGTGGGGGGTGTTCACCGGGCTGCCCGAGCGGGGCGGGGGAGCGGCGGAGGAACCGGATCCGCCGCCGCCGGACGGGCGGGAGCTGTGTGCGGCGACTCCCCCGGACGCGGGGTTGGACGGGCGGGGTGTGGAGGACTGGCCGCCCCCGCCCTGGTGGTCGGCGCGGGTGCTGTGGGTCTTGATGCCCTGCGCGACCAGGGTGGCCGGGGAGCTGATCACGGCGGCTGCCTTGCCCTCGGCGCCCTGCATGATGCGGTTGCTGCGGGAGCCGGCGATCTCGTCGCCGAAGCCGGGGACGAAGCGGTAGATCATCGCCGAGGCGAAGATGGCGAGCAGGATGATCGCGAGGCCGGAGACCACGGCGGAGAAGGCGTCGGGGCCGTCGTCGGCGGAGAGCGCGCCGGCCAGGCCGAGCACGATGACGATGACCGGCTTCACCATGATCACGGCGATCATGATGCCCGCCCAGCGGCGGACGTGGCCCCACAGGTTCTTGTCGACCAGGCCTGCGTAGACGACGGTGCCGAGAAGCGCGCCGACGTAGAGCAGGGCGGCGCGGATGACCAGCTCCAGCCAGAGGATGCCGGCGGCGAGGATGGAGACGAGGGAGACGACGATCAGCATGATCGGGCCGCCGCCGATGTCGTTGCCCTTCTCCAGGGCTGCGGAGAACGTCCCGAAGAACGTGTCCGTCTGGTCGCCGGTCGCCTTCGCCAGCACGTCGGTCACGCCGTCGGTCGCGGAGACGACGGTGTAGAGGATCAGCGGGGTGAAGGCGGAGGCGAGGACGGTCAGCCAGAGGAAGCCGATCGCCTCGGAGAGGGCGGTGGCGAGCGGTACGCCGCGGACTGCCCGCTTGGCCACGGCCAGCAGCCAGAGGAGCAGCGTGAGGATCGTCGACGCGGCGAAGACGACGGCGTACTGCTGGAGGAAGGTGTCGTTGGTGAAGTCCACCTTCGCGGTGTCCTCGACGGCGGCGCTGAGCTGTTTGACCGTCCAGGACGCGGCGTCGGCGCAGCCGCGGGCGAGAGAGGCGAGGGGGTCGAGGGCGGAGGTGGGGTCGTTGAACGTGCTCGACCGTCCTCCTCCGGAGGATCCGCCCTCATCCCGTTCGCAGTACTGCTTGGCAGGGCCGATGAGAAGGTCGCAGGGGTCGTCACTGGTCGTGGGCGTCGGCGTGGGTGCCGCGACGGCGCGCCCGGCCAGCCCGATCGCGGCTGCCTGTACGGCGACGACCACCGCGGCGAGCTTGAGTACGTGACGTGGGCTACCGGGCATATGTGAACCCTCCGTACTCCTCGACAGCCTTGCTGATCTCTTCAGAGCTGGCAGCCTTGTCGTCTCCGGGGACCGGAGCCGGGCCGTCCTTCTGGGTGTCGGCGGAGATCTTCCAGTCTCCGTTGGTCCACTGGAGTTCGAAGATCCAGGTCTTCCACGTGGTGGTCACCGGGTCGGTCGACTTGTCGCCCGACATGCCGATCAGGCCCATGTACCAGACCGCTACGCGGGCGTTGTCGTCGTCGAAATCCTCGATGTGCGTGCCCACCGGGATGGTGCGCGAGACAAAGGTGCTGCCCTGCGGGGGATTGCCGTTCGCGTCGAGACCGAGCTTGCTCAGGAAGTCGGCGGAGTAGGCCTGATCCATCGCCGGGCGGAGTTGTTCGGCGGCAGCGGGCGTGTAGATGGCCCCCACGATCGAGTGCCTGCTGTCCTTCTTGAACATGCCGTCGGAGCCCAGAACCACCGCGTAGTTCGCCGCCGCGCTTTCCGCGCCCTGGCGGGTGTGGGGAAAGCCGGCCGGGACACCGGCCTCCTTCGCCGAGACGGGCTTCTTGCCCGACGGTGCCGTCGCCGCCGCCTTGGGGGAGTCGCCGCCCCCGCCCTCCTCCCCGTCGGAATCGCCGCCTCCGCGGTTCGCGAAGGCGATGGCGGCGATGAGGAGGACCACCACGCCGACGACCGTCACCAGGCTGCGCGACGACGAACGGCCGCTTCTGCGCGCGCCACCGTACGGGTCGCCGCCCCCCTCCGGCAGGCGGGTGCGGGTCCGGCCCGTGTCGTCTCCGAGACTCATGCCGCGTACGCCCCCTCAGCGTCGTGCGGAAACACCTCGTACTCCGTGTACTCCACGTACGACGGTAGCCGTACCGGCTGCCGCTCGGGCGTGGTGTGGTGACTGGACATCAGGGAAACGCAACCTCAGCCGGTGGGCACGACGGGCGGGTGGGATGGAGGGGAGCCGGGCGTGCCCGGTCGGGACCGATGGTGCGGGGCTAGACGGCCATGCCGTACACGATGGTGAACAGGGTGCCGAGCGATCCGATGATGAAGACGCCCGTGAGGCCCGCGATGATGAGGCCCTTGCCCTGTTCGGCGGAGAACGTGTCCCTGAGCGCGGTGGCGCCGATGCGCTGTTTGGCCGCCCCCCAGATGGCGATGCCGAGGCAGAGCAGGATGGCGACGGCCATGACCACCTCGATCATCACCTTGGCCTCGTTGCCCAGGCTGCCGAAGGGGCCCCAATCCGGAGCGATCCCGCCGATAATGGTGTTGATGTCTCCCTCGTCGGCCGCGAAGAACATGTAAGTCACCGCCCCTGTATGGGTAGTTCCGCATCCTCTGCGGGGGTGCAGAGGTCAGGCCTCATTGTCGCCGACGATGCCGCTGTCGTATGTCGACTTGACGTCATCTGTTGGCGGGTTTCGTAGGAATAGCTTGCCACCGGCGTGCGCCGGACTCCGGGAGGGGCGCGCTCCGACGGGTGAAGAGTCGTATCGTCACTCTGTGTATCACGCTGGGTAACGCCGGGCAATGAAGCGCGGCTCGTCCCCCGGTGGCGCGGACCGAGCATGTCGTCGTATCTGATCACCCCGCGACGGGCTTCCCGCCTCTACACTGTCGGGCGGCGGTGGACTGCCGGACGGTGAGGGGTGGTTGACGGTGCGTAAGGTGTGGGTCGGTGCGACTCTGGCCGTCGGCTCCGCGCTCGCCTTCGTGATGCTCCTCGTCGTCGGGGTGTACGTCGTCGCCGGGAACCTGGTGAACGGGGTGGGCGGCGGCGCGGCCAAGGCGCTCGCCAAGGGCAGTGTGCCGGCGGCCTACCAGCAGCTCGTCTCCACCTGGGGCAACCTCTGCCCGGCCATCAACCCGGCGCTGCTCGCCGCCCAGCTGTACCAGGAGAGCGGGTTCAACCCCAAGGCGCAGAGCCACGCGGCGGCGCAGGGCATCGCGCAGTTCATCCCCGGCACCTGGGCCGTCCACGGCGTCGACGGCGACGGGGACGGCGACCGTGACGTGTGGGACCCGGCGGACGCGATCCCGTCCGCGGCGACCTACGACTGCACGCTGGCGTCCTATGTGAAGGACGTCGGCGGGGATCTGACCGAAAACATGCTCGCCTCGTACAACGCGGGGGCGTACGCGGTCATCAAGTACGGGGGTGTGCCGCCGTACAAGGAGACGCAGAACTACGTCCAGCGCATCCGGGAGTTGGAGAAGAGCTTCGCTGCGCCGGTGGGGCGGGTGGATCCGTCGCGGCAGGCCGCCGGGGCCATCGCTTTCGCGCAGAAGAAGCTCGGCACCCTTTATCTCTGGGGCGGCAACGGCACCCCTGACCAGGGCGGACGCTTCGACTGCTCGGGTCTGACCAAGGCCGCGTACGAGAGTGTGGGGATCACGCTGCCGCGGGTGGCGAACGACCAGTACAACGCGGGACCGCACCCGGCCCGGGACGAACTGCTGCCGGGCGACCTGGTGTTCTTCTCGGACGACCTCACCAATTCCCGCGCCATCCGGCATGTGGGCATTTATGTCGGCGGAGGGTACATGATCGACGCGCCACGGACCGGAGCCGTGATCCGATTCGACCCGATCGACACTCCTGACTACTTTGGTGCCACCCGGGTCACCGAAGATGGCGCGAAAGCGCTCCCCACGACCGTGTGAGCGGAGCGACAAACTCCCCCCTGAGCTGCAGAGACGCATCTCTCTTCGATAACGTCTGCGTGATCTTTCGGTGGAGTGTGGAACGTATCAGCGGGGACCGTGCGTTCCTGTTCTCGTAGCCGAGCGGACGAGCGGATCTACAGACCACGGGGGTGGCAGCACGGCGCGCGTCCGGCGCGCCGGACGACATGACGAAGGGGCCGCAGCACCATGGCTGGACTCGCCGATTCCGGGTCGAACCCCGACGTCGACCTGCTCTACGACATCAACGGCCTGGCCAAGGCCGCCCCGCCGTGGCTCGACCACGTCATGGAGTTCATCGGTGAGTACGGGGTGCTGTTCGGCCTCCTCACGATGGTGCTCTGGTGCTGGTGGGGTGTGCGCAAGCAGGGCGGACCTGACGCGGCGTCGTCCGTGGCGGCGCTGGTGTGGGCCCCGCTCGCGGCGGGCGTCGCGGTCCTGGTGAACGTGCCGATCCGGGGATTCGTGGAGCGGCCGAGACCGTTCAACGACCACGAGGGTCTCGAGGTGCTGGTCGACGGCAAGGACGACTTCTCCTTCGTCAGCGACCACGCGACGCTCTGCATGGCGCTGGCGGTGGCGCTGTTCCTGGCCAACCGGAAGTTCGGACTGGTCGCCCTGGTGCTGGGCCTGATCGGCGGCTTCATCCGCGTCTACATGGGCGTGCACTATCCGACGGACGTGATCGGCGGGCTCGCGCTCGGGACGGCGGTCGCGCTGCTGCTCTCCCCGCTCGCCATGGCCCTGTTGACGCCGCTGATGCGGGCCGTCGAGCGCTCGCCGAAGGCCGGGTGGCTGGTCTCGGCCCGGCCGCAGGGCCAGCGCCGGCGGGTGGCCGAACGCACCCGCGGCAGGGCGTCGGACGCCGGTCCCGAGGAGCGGGACCTGGCCGCCTGACGAGGGCTCGGTGAAGGGCCCGCGACCGCCGCCCCTCTCGGGGTGGATGGTCGCGGGCCCTCCGTCTGTCCGGAGGCCGGCTTCAGAGGGCCTGCGGGTAGGTGAAGACGCGGTCCGGGTCGAGGCGCCGCTTCAGCCGGGTCAGGCGCGGGGCGGCGTCGCCGTAGTAGGCGCGGCGCCAGTCGGTGAGGTCCGGGTCGGTGTAGTTCTGATAGGCGGCGCCGGACGCGTGGGGGCGCATGGCCCGGTGAGTGTCCGTCAGCCAGGCGCGGATCGCGGTGCCGGGGGCGTCGGGTCCCCACGAGGCGAGGTACTGGGCCAGTACCCGGGAGTCGCGGTGGACGAACGCCGTCGCGGTGGGCGCGACCCGGTTGACCGCTCCGCCGAGGGCCGTGAGGGCGATGCTCGCCGAGCCACCGCGGGCCTCCCGGATCCGGGCGAGCAGGGTGTCGACGCCCGCCTCGTCGAGCGGGCGGTCGAAGAAGTCGGAGCGGGCCGCGTAGGTCTCGCGCCCCAGGGCGCCCTCGGGGCTGCGGCCGGGTGTCGCGCCCGGCAGCCCGCACTGGTCGTCGTCGGCGAAGGAGGAGCAGCCGGCGTACAGCTCCATGGACTCCTGGTACGAGCGCCGGCGCAGCGAGACGCCGCTCGCGGAGGCGCCGACGCGGTCGGCGAGCCGGTCGACGGCGTTCTGCAGCTCGCCGTAGGTGCCGAGGGAGAAGACGGTGACGGAGACGCCGGGTCCGCCGCCGGTGTTGTCCAGGTGGAGCGCGGACCAGATCTCGTCGGGCTGGTCGGGTCCCCACTCCTGCCAGGCGGCGACCACGGCGGCCGCCCGCTCCCACGGCCAGGTGAGGTGGCCGGTGACGCTCCGCGGGGCCGGGTGGGTGCGGAAGCGGAACTCGGTGACGACGCCGAACTGGGCGTTGCCCGCGCCGCGCAGCGCCCAGAACAGGTCCCGGTTCTCGGAGTCGGACGCGGTGAGCCGGCTGCCGTCGGCGGTGACCAGGGTGACCTCGGTGAGGCTGTCGCAGGTCAGGCCGTAGGCGCGGGAGGTCACGCCGTGGCCGCCGCCGAGGGTCAGGCCGGAGATGCCGACGGTGGGGCACGAGCCGCCGGGGACGGTGCGGCCCCGGGCGGCGAGGGTGCGGTAGACGTCGATGAGCCGGGCGCCGGCGCCGACGACGGCCGTGTCACCGTCGAGGCGGACGGCGTCGAGGCCGGACACGTCGACGATCAGGCGGCCGTCGCCGGAGGACCAGCCCGCGTAGGAGTGGCCGCCGCTTCGCACCGCGAGCGGGACGGCGTGCTCGCGTGCGTGGCTGAGGGCGGTGCGTATGTCGTCGGCGTGCCGCACGTAGGCGACGGCGGTGGGCCTGAGCGGGTCGAAGCGTGTGTTGTAGAGGCGGCGGGCCGTCTCCCAGTCGCCGTCACCGGGGCGCACGAGCCGGCCGTCGAGGTGCCCGGCGAGGGCGGTCCAGTCGGCGGGCGTCGCGGGGCGCGGGGTCCTGGAGGGAGAGGGGGAGCGCGACGGGGCGTGCGTGGGGGTGGCCGGGGCGGGCCCGGGCTTCGAGGGGGTGCACGCGGAGGCCGCGGCCGCGGTGGTGAGCGCTGCGGCGGTGCCCGCGAAGAAGGTGCGGCGGTTCACGGTCGGCCTTCCGGAGGTCGGGTGGGGGGTGCGGCCGGTCCGGGGCCGGGCGGTCCGGCTGCCGCCGCGGTGCGCGTCCGCCCGCCGTCCCGTCCGTCTCCCGTGGTCGTGCGGGGGCCATTGTCTGCACCCGGCCGGGGTGGCGTCACTCCCCCGTGTGGTTTTCGGCGTCCTTGCGGGCCTGGCTCCTGGCTCTTCTGGCCGGGCCGCGCCAGCCGCAGGTGCAGCGGGCCGTGCAGAAGGGCCCCTGCTCGGTGGTGGTCGTGGTGTGCGACCGGGGAGCCGGCGCGTCGTCCTGGTGCGGCACGCGGCCCACGGTAGCGCCCGTGCGGGGCCGCGTGACGGGGCCACCGACCCGTCGTTAACGGCTACGACAGGCGGCCCGTGTCGGACGGAGCGGGGGTAGGCAGGGATGGCTCGACGACGACAGCACCGGCGGACGCACGGCATGACGGCCGTGGTCGGGGTCGTCTGCTGTGTCGGCCTCGGGTCCGCCGGCTGCGCGCGCAGCGACGCCGTGACCCAGGGCCCTCCCGCCGGCGACCCGGTGCGGGTGCTGCGCTCGGCCGCCGACGCGCTGGTGGACTCCGGCAGCTCGCAGACCCGCACCTCGCTGGAGATGGCCACCGGCGGCACCCGGGTCACCATCCGGGGCGAGGGGGTCTACGACTACCGCAGGCGGCTGGGGCGGCTGAAGGTGCTGCTCCCCCAGGACCCCGCGGGCGCCGCCGACCGCAGACCCATCACCGAACTGCTCGCGCCCGGGGCGCTGTACATGAAGAACCGGGGGGCCGGGGTGCCCGCCGACAAGTGGGTGCGGGTGGACACCGCGACGCTGTCCGACGGCAATCTCGTCACCGGCGGGGCGACGGATCCGTTCGCCGCCGCCGAGGTGCTGCGCGGCACGCGGTCGGCGACGTTCGTCGGCCGGACCGAGGTCGCGGGGGCGCGGGTGCGGCACTACCGGGGCATCGCCGACCTGGAGGCCGCCTCGCGGGAGGCCTCGGAGGTCAACCGGGGGCCGCTGGGCGCGGCGGCGAAAGGGTTCGCCACGGCCCGGGTGCCGTTCGACGTGTACCTCGACGACGAAGGGCGGATCCGCAAGATCCGGCACCGGTTCAGCTTCGTGAACGGGGAGCGGCAGGAGCCCGTCGCGGTCGCCTCCACCACGCTGCTCTACGACTTCGGTGCCCCCGCCGACGTGCGGCTTCCCGAGGACGAGGACATCTACGCCGGGCGGATCGCGCAGGAGTGACGGTGCGCGGGCCGGGGCCGGGGGGCCCGGAGTGGCCGGGCCGAACTAGCCCTTCCGTGCCATGCGCGGTCCGTAGGGCGCTCCCTACTCTAGGAAGTCGGTGACGACAGAGTGAGGTGAGGCGCGTGGCTCCGCTCGGGAGTGGGACGGTTCCGGTTCAGGATCACGTGGCGCTCGCCGAGATCGAGCTCTGCGGGGAGCTGATCATCGCCGCTTCCAACGCCGAGGACCGGCTCAGTCCGGAGAGCATCGACGAGGTGCTGAGGGTGGCCGAGGCGCGCGCGGAGTCCGCCGGGGACTGAGACCGCGGCCACCGGGGCCGGCGGTCAGGTCCGCAGCATGCGGGCGATGGCCTGCGTCGCTTCCTTGACCTTCGCGTCGATCTCGTCGCCGCCCTTGAGGGCCGCGTCCGCGACACAGTGGCGCAGGTGCTCCTCCAGCAGCTGCAGCGCGAACGACTGCAGCGCCTTGGTGGAGGCGGACACCTGGGTGAGTATGTCGATGCAGTAGACGTCCTCGTCGACCATCCGCTGCAGTCCGCGGATCTGGCCCTCGATCCGGCGCAGCCGCTTGAGGTGCTCCTGCTTCTGGTGGTGGTAGCCGTGGATCCCGCGGTCGTGATCGGTCACGATGTCCGTTACGTCCGTCACACCCGTCGCCTCCCCGGTGCCCGTCTCCACGGTGTCCGGCATGTCCGGCGAGGAGGGCGCGGGGGCGCCGGTCCCGGTGGTGGTCATCGCGTCCTCCTGGCGTCCTGATGGGCGTTATATACCCCTGGTGGGTATATGGTACCGAACTTCGCCGGTCCGGGGCCCGCAGGTCAGGACCGCGGGCACCGGCCGGGACAGCGCACGGGCCGCCCCCGTACTCATCACTCTGCATGATGGGCGACACTGGGGGCGGCCGTTACAGGTGGCCGGATGATGTGCCTAGCATCAGCCTGACCGAAACCGACGCATACCGAGGACCCCACGTGCGCTTTCGTCTGACCCCCAGGGAGACGAGCTTCTACGACATGTTCGCCGCGTCCGCGGACAACATCGTCACGGGCTCCAAGCTCCTCATGGAACTCCTCGGGGCGGACACCTCCGCCCGAGCTGAGATCGCAGAGCGTATGCGGGCCGCGGAACACGCCGGTGACGACGCCACGCACGCGATCTTCCACCAGCTGAACTCCTCGTTCATCACGCCGTTCGACCGCGAGGACATCTACAACCTGGCGTCCTCCCTCGACGACATCATGGACTTCATGGAGGAGGCCGTCGACCTGGTCGTCCTCTACAACGTCGAGGAACTGCCCAAAGGCGTCGAGCAGCAGATCGAGGTGCTGGCGCGGGCCGCGGAGCTCACCGCCGAGGCCATGCCGCACCTGCGGACCATGGACAACCTCACCGAGTACTGGATCGAGGTCAACCGCCTGGAGAACCAGGCCGACCAGATCCACCGCAAGCTGCTGGCCCACCTCTTCAACGGCAAGTACGACGCGATCGAGGTGCTGAAGCTCAAGCAGATCGTGGACGTACTGGAGGAGGCGGCCGACGCCTTCGAGCACGTGGCGAACACGGTGGAGACCATCGCCGTCAAGGAGTCCTGAGCTCTTCATGGACACCTTCGCTCTGGTCGTGACCATCGGGGTCGCGCTCTTCTTCACGTACACCAACGGTTTCCACGACTCCGCGAACGCGATCGCCACGTCCGTCTCCACCCGCGCGCTGACGCCCCGCGCGGCGCTCGCCATGGCGGCCGTGATGAACCTGGCCGGCGCCTTCCTGGGCTCCGGGGTCGCCAAGACCGTCAGTGAGGGGCTGATCGAGACGCCCCAAGGGTCGAAGGGGATGGGGATCCTCTTCGCCGCGCTGGTGGGCGCCATCACCTGGAACCTGATCACCTGGTACTTCGGGCTGCCGTCCTCGTCGTCCCACGCCCTGTTCGGCGGCATGGTGGGCGCCGCGCTGGCCGGCGGGACGACGGTCTACTGGCACGGGGTGGTGGACAAGATCGTCATCCCGATGTTCGTGTCGCCGGTGATCGGCCTCGTCGTCGGTTACCTGGTGATGACGGCGATCATGTGGATGTTCCGGCGGGCCAACCCGCACAAGGCGAAGCGGGGCTTCCGCATCGCCCAGACGGTGTCCGCGGCGGGCATGGCCCTCGGCCACGGCCTGCAGGACGCGCAGAAGACGATGGGCATCGTGGTGATGGCGCTGGTCATCGCCGACGTCGAGGAGTACGGCGACGCCATCCCGGTGTGGGTCAAGATCGCCTGTGCGCTGATGCTGTCCCTCGGCACCTACGCGGGCGGCTGGCGCATCATGCGCACCCTGGGCCGGAAGATCATCGAGCTGGACCCGCCGCAGGGCTTCGCCGCCGAGACCACCGGCGCCTCGATCATGTTCGGCTCGGCGTTCATCTTCCACGCGCCGATCTCCACCACCCACGTGATCACCTCCGCGATCATGGGTGTGGGGGCGACGAAGCGGGTCAACGCCGTGCGTTGGGGCGTCGCCAAGAACATCGTCCTCGGCTGGTTCATCACCATGCCGGCCGCCGCGCTGGTGGCCGCGGCCTGCTACGGGCTGGTCTACCTGTTCGCGTTGTAGACGCCGTCCCCGTGTGACAGCACATGGAAAGGGCCCGCCCCCCGTTGAGTGGGGTCGGGCCCTTCCTGCCTCGCGGCGGCACCGCCATGCAGCGCCGCGAGGGGCATCGGTCAGCCGAAGCGGCCGGAGATGTAGTCCTCGGTGGCCTGGACCGACGGGTTGGAGAAGATCCGCTCGGTGTCGTCGATCTCTATGAGCTTGCCGGGCTTGCCGACCGCCGCCAGGTTGAAGAACGCCGTGCGGTCCGAGACACGCGCCGCCTGCTGCATGTTGTGCGTCACGATGACGATCGTGAAGCGCTCCTTCAGCTCGCCGATCAGGTCCTCGATGGCGAGGGTGGAGATCGGGTCCAGGGCGGAGCAGGGCTCGTCCATCAGCAGCACGTTCGGCTCGACGGCGATGGCCCGCGCGATGCACAGGCGCTGCTGCTGGCCGCCGGAGAGGCCCGAGCCGGGCTTGTTCAGCCGGTCCTTGACCTCGTTCCACAGGTTGGCGCCCCTGAGCGACCGCTCGACGATGTCGTCCAGCTGGGACTTCTTGTACGTGCCGTTGAGGCGCAGGCCCGCCGCCACGTTGTCGTACACCGACATGGTGGGGAACGGGTTCGGGCGCTGGAAGACCATGCCGACCTCGCGCCGCACCGCCACCGGGTCGATGCCCGGGCCGTAGAGGTTCTCGTCGTCGAGCATGACCTTGCCGTCGACCCGGCCGCCGGGGGTCACCTCGTGCATGCGGTTGAGGGTGCGCAGGAAGGTCGACTTGCCGCAGCCGGAGGGGCCGATGAAGGCGGTCACGGAGCGGGGTTCGACGGTCATCGAGATGTCCTCGATGGCCAGGAAGGATCCGTAGTAGGCGTTGAGGCCGCTGACGTCGATGCGCTTGGCCATGGGTATCACTGCTTCTTTCGGGTCGCCGACGACTGTGTGGGGGGCCGGTCAGCGACCGGTCTGCGGGGCTTTCCAGCGGGCGATGCCGCGGGCCACCAGGTTGAGGATCATGATGAACGCGATGAGCGTCAGGGCCGCTGCCCAGGCACGGTCGTACGCCGCCTCGGAGCCGTTGGTGTACTGCAGGTAGATGTACATCGGCAGCGACGCCTGCGGGTCCTGGAACGGGTTGGCGTTGATGAAGTTCGTGCCCCAGACCAGCAGCAGCACGGGCGCGGTCTCACCGGTGATGCGGGCGATCGCGAGCATCACGCCGGTGGTGATGCCGCCGACGGACGTCGGCAGGACCACCTTGAGGATGGTGCGCCACTTCGGGACACCGAGGGCGAGGGACGCCTCGCGCAGCTCGTTCGGGACGAGCTTGAGCATCTCCTCCGTGGACCGCACGACCACCGGGATCATCAGGATGGCCAGCGCCATCGAGCCGGCGAAGCCCGAGTAGCCCATGTCGAGGATGAGGATCCACAGGCTGAGGACGAACAGGCCCGCGACGATGGACGGGATGCCCGTCATGACGTCGACGAAGAAGGTCACGGCCTGGGCGAGCCGGCCGCGGCCGTACTCGACGAGGTAGATCGCGGTGAGCACGCCGACCGGCACCGAGATCAGGGTGGCGAGGCCGACCTGCTCCAGCGTGCCCAGCAGGGCGTGGTAGATGCCGCCGCCGGGTTCGGTGTCGGCGACGACGCCCATGGAGTGGGTGAGGAAGTAGCCGTCGAGGACCTTGATGCCCCGCTTGACGGTCTCCCAGGTCAGCGACGCGAGCGGGATGACGGCCAGCAGGAAGGCGACCCAGACCAGGCTGGTCGCGGTGCGGTCCCGGGCCTGCCGGCGCCCCTCGACCTTGGCGGAGACGGCGTACGAGCCGACGACGAACAGCAGCGCGGCGATCAGCGCCCACTGGATGTCGCTGTGCAGCCCGGCCGCGGTGCTGACGCCGAACCCGAGGGCGGTGGAGGCGGCGGCGACCGCCCAGGGGAACCACTTCGGGAGGGTGGCCCCGCGCAGCGAACCGGACGGGCGGGTGTCGTGGACGGCGTGGCTCATGCGTTGGCCCCCGAGTACTCCTTGCGGCGGGCGATGATCAGCCGGGCCGCGCCGTTGACCAGCAGGGTGATGACGAACAGCACCAGACCGGAGGCGATCAGCGCGTCCCGGCCCGTCTCGGTGGCCTCGTTGAACTTGCTGGCGATGTTCTGCGCGAAGGTGCCGCCGCCCGGGTCGAGCAGGCTGGCGTCGATGGTGAAGCTCGGGGAGAGCACCATGGCGACGGCCATCGTCTCGCCGAGCGCGCGGCCGAGGCCCAGCATCGAGGCGGAGATGACGCCGGAGCGGCCGAACGGCAGCACCGACATGCGGACGACCTCCCAGCGGGTGGCGCCGAGGGCCAGGGCGGCCTCCTCGTGCGTCCGCGGTACCTGGCGGAAGACCTCACGGCTGACGTTGGTGATGATCGGCAGGATCATCACCGCCAGCAGGATGCCGACCGTGAACAGCGAGCGCGGGGCGCCGTCGTTCCAGTCGAGGATCCCGGTCCAGCCCAGGTAGTCGTCGAGCCAGCCGTAGAGGCCGTCCAGGTGCGGCACGAGGACGAGGGCACCCCACAGGCCGTAGACGATGGACGGGACGGCGGCGAGCAGATCGATCACGTACGCGACGGGGCCCGCGAGGCGGCGCGGTGCGTAGTGGGTGATGAAGAGGGCGATGGCGACGGCGACCGGCACCGCGACGACCATGGCGATCACCGACGACACGACCGTGCCGAAGGCCAGGACCGCGATGCCGAACTCCGGCGGGGAGCCGCTGGGGTTCCACTCGAAGGTGGTGAAGAAGTTGGCCTCGTCCGCGGCGATCGCGAGTGAGGCGCGGTAGGTCAGGAAGGCCGCGATGGCGGCCATCAGGACCAGGACGAGGATGCCGGACCCCCGGGACAGCCCGAGGAAGATCCGGTCGCCGGGGCGGGTGGCGCCGCGCGCGGCACGGGTGTCGGGGGGCGCGGCCGGGCCGGGTGCCGGCGGCGCGGCGGGTTTCTGCGTGGTGGTGTCCATCGGGTTCTCCGGTCTGCGGAGCCGCCGGGTCGGGCGGCTCGGTCGGAGCCGCCCGGGGGCCGGGGGCTCCTGTTGGCGGTGCACCGGACGGTGCGGCCCGGCCCGGGTGGGGTGCGGGCCGCACACTCGGGTCAGCTGAGGCCGGCGACGGTCTCGCGGACCTTGGTGATGATCTCCGTCGGCATCGGGGCGTAGCCCGCGTCGGCGAGCTGGCCCTGACCCTGCTCGGAGGCCATGTAGCCCAGGAAGGACTTGGTGGCGGGCAGGGTCTCGGCCTTGTTGCCGGTGTCGCAGACGATCTCGTACGTCACCAGGACGATCGGGTAGGCGTTCGCGGCGGTCGGGGTGTAGTCGAGCTTCAGGGCGAGGTCCTTGCCGGTGCCGACCACCTTGGCGGCGCCGATGGCGGCGGTGGCGTTCTCGATGGTCGCCTTGACCGGCTCGGCGGCCTCGGTCTTGATGTCGACGGTCTTGACGCCGTCGGCGGCGTAGGACAGCTCGAAGTACGAGATCGCACCCGAGGTCTGCTTCACCTGCTGGGCCACGCCGGAGGAGCCCTGCGCGGACTGGCCGCCCTCGGCCGCCCAGGACTTGGCCGGCTCGTACTTCCAGTCCTTGGGCGCGGCGGCCTTCAGGTACTTGGTGAAGTTGTCCGTGGTGCCGGACTCGTCGGAGCGGTGGAAGGCCTGGATCTTCAGGTCGGGGAGGTCGGCGTCGGCGTTGAGCTTGGCGATCGCCGGGTCGTTCCACTTGGTGATCTTGTTGTCGAAGATCTTCGCGAGGGTGGGGGCGTCCAGGGCGAGGGTGTCGACGCCGGGGACGTTGAAGCCGACCGCGATCGGGCCGCCGACCATCGGCAGGTCGATGCCCTGGCCGTCGGCGCAGATCTTCTTCGACGCCTCGACCTCTTCGGGCTTCAGCGCGGAGTCCGAGCCGGCGAACGCGGTCTGGCCCTGCGTGAACGCGGTGATGCCGGCGCCCGAACCGGTCGGGTTGTAGTTGATCTGCACGTCCTTGCAGGCCGCGGTGTACTGCCGCACCCAGGCGTCGATCGCGTTCTTCTGGGCGGAGGAGCCGGAGGCCTGGAGCTGGCCCTTGGCGTCGCCGCAGTCGATGGTGCCGGCCTGCGCGGTCGCCGAGGCGTCGGTGCCGCCGCCGTTGCCGCCGGTGTCGTCGGAGCCGCACGCCGTGAGCGCCAGGGCGCCGGAGACGGCGAGAGCACCGAGAGCGAGGGCCCGCCGGTTCATGCGCTGAAGCTTCACTTGTGTTCCTTCCAGTGGCCGCCGTCCTGAATTCGGCGGCGTGCGAAGTGTGGGGAGGCGGTCGCCTCCTCTGTCAAAGCGTTCGTGTACGGGCGAACCGCACCGCGTAAGGCCGAAATTAGGCAGAAGAGGTGAAGCGGCCGATGGCCGTACATGAACGAGGGGTGAACCCCTGAGGACGGTGCGGTGAGGTCGCGGCGCGTGGGGCCGCAGGGGTGTGTTCCGTGGTCAGCGGGCCGGGCGGAGGACGGCGAGCAGGGCGTCCACCAGACCGGCGTCCATCGGTGAGGTGAGACGGCGGCGCGCGGCGTCCGGGGGGAGCCAGAGGATCCGGTCGACCTCGTCGCTCGGGACGAAGGCGCCGGACACGGCCTCGGCCGCCCAGTAGCGGACCCGCTTCGGGCGGCCCCGCGCGAGGTAGCGGGTGCCGGGCAGCTCGGCGGACGGCGCGGCGGTGTGGCCGGTCTCCTCGGCGACCTCGCGCAGCGCGCCGGCCAGCGGGTCCTCGCCGCGCTTCAGTTTGCCCTTGGGCCAGGACCAGTCGTCGTACTTGGGGCGGTGCACCAGGCACAGCTCCAGCTCGCCGGTGACGGGGGAGGGGCGCCACAGGACACAGCCGGCGGCCTGGACGACGAGGGTGCCGCTCCGGGCGGGACGGGGTGTGCGCACCGGGTGCCTCCTGGGGGTCGTGGCGGTGGCCTTACGGCGAGTCCCCGGCCGGCTTCTGCCAGGCCCGCTGGAACGCGTACCGGGCCGCCTCCACCTCGTGCCGCTGGTCGGCGTGGAGCACGCCCAGGGCGTACGCGGTGGCCGGCGCGATCCGCGGGGTACGGGCCGCCTGCGCGGCGGCCGCCGCGGCCTCGGCGGCGTCGCGGTGCCGGTCCAGCGCCTCGCCTGCCGCGAGCAGCCGGGGGCTGTCGCCGGGGCCGTCGCCGGGGCCGTCGCCGGACCCGTGCAGCACCTCGCGGGCGTAGCGGTGCAGGCGCAGCAGCAGGCGGACCTGGTGCCAGGGGGCGTCCTGGGGGTGTGGCGCGAGGTCCGGGGACAGTCCGTGGACCAGCGCCTCGGCGTTGTACGGGCTGCCCGCGGTGAGCAGGGGCAGCGCGGCGACGGCGTCGGCGAGCCGCTCGCGCGCGGCGTCCGCCAGCGGGCGCAGGTCGGCGCCGTCGGCCGCCGGGGCCAGCGGTACCTCGCTGGCGAGCACGGCCACCTGGTCGGCGAGGGCGTGGAACCGGGACGACCCGAGCGCCTGCAGCGCGGTGGAGTGCGCCCGCGTCCGGGCCAGCGTGAGCTGCCGGTCCAGCAGCGCCCCGGCCTTGGCCGCCCCGACCGTGAGGTTGCCCCGGCCGGGGGAGGGCCGGGGGGCGCGGGAGTCCCCGGGACGCGCGTTCCCTTCGGGACGCCGGTCGGCGGCGTGACGGTCGTCCGGGGCCGGGACGGTGGCGGTCACGGTGCCGGTGCGGCGGGCCGCGGCGGGCTGGGTCCCGGTCGCGCGGGGGGCGGGGGCGCCGGATGCCGAAGAGGCGGTACGGGGCACGTCGGGCGGGGTGCCGTCGGCGGGCGTGGGCGCGCCGGAGGCGTGGGGTGCGGGCGGGGCGGCGGATGTGCCGGTGCGGCGGGCCGCGGCGGGCTGGGTCCCGGTCGCGCGGGGGCGGGGGCGCCGGATGCCGAAGAGGCGGTACGGGGCACGTCGGGCGGGGTGCCGTCGGCGGCGTGGGTGTGGGAGCGCCGGCCGGGACCGGGGGTCCTCGGGGGTGGCCGTGGACGTGGGTGTTCGGCGTGTGGGCCGGGGCGGGGGAGCCGGACGCCGGGCGGGGTGTCCGGGGTGCCCGAGAGGCGGTGGAGGGCGAGGAGGAGCTGGTCCAGGCGGGACGCGCAGGCGTCCTCCAGGGACAGCGTGCCGGACACCCACGCCAGTTCGGGCCCCAGCGCCTGCGACCAGGCGGGGTCCAGCACCGGCTGGAAGGTGTACAGCCCGGCGCTGATGCGGCGGGCCGCACGCCGCAGCGCGCGGGCCGCCTCGGCGGAGTCCTCCGACGCCGCGCCCGCACCGGACTCCCGGTGGAGGCGCAGCGCGCGGAGGAACTCGGTCGCCCGGTCCCGCAGATGGCGGGCCAGGACGTCCGCCGGTACCGGACCGGCCGTCGGATCATGGTGCTGCTGTGCCACGCCGGCGCCTCCGGGCGTCTATGAGCATCTCCTGGATGTTGCGCAGCGGCTGGCCGTCCGCGTCGGTCGAGTGCCGGGTCCACTCGCCGTCCGCACCGAGGTGCCAGGACGACGTGGTGTCCGACATCCCCGTCTCCAGCAGCCGGTTCAGCGCGGCCCGGTGTGCCGGGTCGGTGACCCGCACCAGCGCCTCGATCCTGCGGTCGAGGTTGCGGTGCATCATGTCGGCGCTGCCGATCCATACCTCCGGCTCACCGCCGTTGCCGAAGGCGAACACCCGGGAGTGCTCCAGGAAGCGGCCGAGCACGGACCGCACCCGCACGTTCTCCGACAGGCCCGGCACCCCGGGCCGGATCGCGCAGATGCCGCGCACCCAGATGTCGACGGGGACGCCCGCCTGGGAGGCCCGGTAGCAGGCGTCGATGACGGCCTCGTCGACCATCGAGTTGACCTTGATGCGGACGTAGGCGGGCCGCCCGGCACGGTGGTGCTGGGCCTCCTTGTCGATCCGCGAGATCAGGCCGTCGCGCAGCGACTTGGGGGCGACCAGCAGCCGGCGGTAGGTCTCGCGGCGGGAGTAGCCGGAGAGCCGGTTGAACAGGTCGGAGAGGTCCGCGCCGACCTGCGGGTCGGCGGTGAGCACGCCGAGGTCCTCGTAGAGCCGGGCCGTCTTCGGGTGGTAGTTGCCGGTGCCGACGTGGCTGTAGCGCCGTAGCGTCTCGCCCTCCTGCCGGACCACCAGCGACAGCTTGCAGTGGGTCTTCAGGCCGACCAGGCCGTAGACGACGTGGCAGCCCGCCTCCTCCAGCTTGCGCGCCCACTTGATGTTGGCGTGCTCGTCGAAGCGGGCCTTGATCTCGACCAGCACCAGGACCTGCTTGCCGGACTCGGCGGCGTCGATGAGCGCGTCGACTATCGGGGAGTCGCCGGAGGTCCGGTACAGGGTCTGCTTGATGGCCAGCACGTCCGGGTCGGCCGCCGCCTGCTCCAGGAACGCCTGCACCGACGTCGAGAAGGAGTCGTACGGGTGGTGCAGCAGCACGTCCCGGCCGCGCAGCGCGGCGAAGATGTCCGGCGCGGAGGCCGACTCCACCTCGGCCAGGTCGCGGTGGGTGCCCGCGACGAACTTCGGGTACTTCAGCTCCGGCCGGTCCAGGCTGTGGATGCGGAACAGGCCGGTGAGGTCGAGCGGGCCGGGCAGCGGGTACACCTCGGCCTCGCCGATCTTCAGCTCCCGCACCAGCAGGTCCAGGACCTCCCGGTCGACGGACTCCTCGACCTCCAGGCGCACCGGCGGGCCGAAGCGGCGCCGCATGAGCTCCTTCTCCAGCGCCTGGAGCAGGTTCTCCGCGTCGTCCTCCTCGACCTCCAGGTCCTCGTTGCGGGTGAGCCGGAAGGCATGGTGCTCCAGCACCTCCATCCCCGGGAACAGCTCCTCCAGGTGGGCGGCGATGACGTCCTCGATGGGGACGTAGCGGCCGGGGGAGCTCTCCAGGAAGCGGGACAGCAGCGGCGGGACCTTCACCCGGGCGAAGTGCCGGTGCCCGGTGACCGGGTTGCGCACCACGACGGCCAGGTTCAGCGACAGGCCCGAGATGTAGGGGAAGGGGTGCGCAGGGTCGACCGCGAGGGGGGTCAGCACCGGGAAGATCTGGTGCCGGAACAGGGTGAACAGGCGGGCCTGCTCCTTCTCCGTGAGCTCGTTCCAGCGGACCAGGTGGATGCCCTCCTCCGCGAGTGCCGGGGCGACGTCCTCGTGGTAGCAGGCGGCGTGCCGGGCCATCAGCTCGCGGGAGCGGGCCCAGATCATCTCCAGCACCTCGCGCGGCTGGAGGCCGGAGGCGGAGCGGGTGGCGACGCCGGTGGCTATGCGGCGTTTGAGTCCGGCCACCCGGACCATGAAGAACTCGTCCAGGTTGCTGGCGAAGATCGCGAGGAAGTTCGCCCGCTCCAGCAGCGGGGTCTCGGGATCCTCGGCCAGTTCGAGCACGCGCTCGTTGAACGCCAGCCAACTGCGCTCACGGTCGAGGAAACGGCCCTGCGGCAGCGGGGCGGCACCGTCGGTGTGCGCCTCCTCGTAGCCGTCCAGGTCGGCGTCGATGTCGGGTTCCAGGTCGGAGACCACTCCGGCCACGGTGTGCGGCCGGTGCGCGGCGATGGAGCCCACGGAGGGCTGCGAGTGCTGTACCTGTGCCTGGGCGTTGGGCTGGCTCATGACCCCATTCTTCCGCGCGAGGGGCGTCCCGGGCGCGTCGGAGAGCGCGGGTGGGAGCGGTGGTGGCCCTGAGGCGTTCCCGTTCCTCCCGTTCACCCGGCGGGGTGAGGGCTGGGGTGCGGCGGGATGCATTCACCGAGCGTGGCAGCGCCGTCTGAATCCGTGGTTACGGCGACATGACGTCCAAGGCAGCGGGGGGTGGCCCGCGGGGGCACGGCGGAGGGGGCGTACCCCGTGCGGGCACGCCCCCTCCGGCTGCCGGAGGACTCAGCCGCGCGCCGTCCCGGTGCTGTGGCGCACCGCCCGGAAGGCTGCGTACGTCAGCAGGCAGGCGACAGCGAGCAGGATGCCCGAGGCGACCAGCTGGAGCGGCCAGTAGTGCGAGGCGGGGTGCAGGTCGCGGTAGAAGGCGGTCGCGCCCATGTCGGCCAGGGTGTCGCGGCAGCCGTACAGCTGGCTGGTGTGGCACGGGGCCGTCGCCCGGCCGCCCCCTGCGGTCAGTACCCCTTCGCCGACCTGGAGGCCCTTGCCGAGCGGCCCCTCTCGCAGGCTGCTGACCCGGGTCACGGACGGCCACAGGTACGGCAGGGCCGCGTGGACGCCCGCCCACAGCACCCCCACGGTGACGGCGGCGGCGGCCAGGGCGGCCATCGCGCGGCGCAGCAGCAGTCCTGCCAGGGCGCCCGCCGCCAGACCGGTCAGGGCGAGTGTCACGGGAACGATGCCGTTGGCGTGGAAGGTGGCCGGGTCGTACCAGAACTTGGTGTTGTCGATGCGCTCCCTGCCGGTCGCCCAGGCCCAGTGGTGCAGTCCCGCCAGCAGTCCGGTCCCGGCGGCGGTGAGCACGGCCGGGAGGACCAGCCGGGAGGCCAGCCAGCGGGCCGGGGACACGCCCTGGGTCCAGGCCAGGCGGGCCGTGCCGGATTCCGTCTCGCGGCCGACGAGCGCGCCGCCGGCCCAGGCGGCCACCAGGAACGGCACGGCCAGCACGGCGAACGTCGTCCAGTTGTAGACGTCCTTGTAGAGGAGGATCGCGCTCTGGTCGTAGGAGCAGACCGGGGTGAACCCGCAGGCGTTGTACGCCTTCCAGGCCGCCGCCGAGCCGTCGGTGAGCGGCCCGCCGAGCCACAGCAGTGCCGCCGCGGTCAGCAGGACGAGTACGCCACCGCAGATCAGGGCCGGGCGGTGCAGCCGGGCCAGCCAGCGCCACTGGCGGGGGGCGCGGGCGGGGCGGCCGGCGGCGGCCGGGGTGGTGAGGGCGGCGGTCACGCGGCGGCCTCCGTGGTCTCGGGCGCGGCGGCCGGGGCCGTGGCCGCCGGGTTGCGCAGGTAGGACAGGACGAGTTCCTCGAGGGACGGGGTGCCGGTGCGCCAGTCGGCGGGCAGCGGGCCGGCCGGGCGGAGCAGCGCGCTGAGCTGGCGTCCGGTGGTGCGGGACTCGACCACCTCGTGCGGTGCGAGGCCGGTTCCGGCGGGGGCCACCACCCGGGTGTGGGCGGCCAGCAGGTCGTCGATCTCACCGGCCAGCCGGACCCGGCCGCCGCCGACCAGCAGCAGGTGGTCGCAGGAGTCCTCCAGTTCGGCGACGACGTGCGAGGACATCACGATGGTGGTGCCGTGGGCGGCGGCCTGGCTCATCAGCACGCCCATCAGCTCGTGCCGGGCCAGCGGGTCGAGGTCGGCCATCGGCTCGTCCAGGAGCAGCAGCTCGGGCCGCTTGCCCAGGGCCAGGGCGAGCGCCACCCGGGTGCGCTGGCCGCCGGAGAGGGAGCGGATCCGCTTGCCCGGGTCCAGGTCCCCGCCGTCCACGACCCGCCGCGCGGTGTCCGGGTCCCAGCGGCCGGGGTTGAGGTCGGCGCCCATGCGCAGCGTCTCGGCGACCGTGAGCTGCGGGTACAGCGGCTTGTCCTGGTCGACGAAGCCCACCCGGGGACGGGCCGTCGCGGGGTCGGTGCCGAGCACGCGGACCGTGCCCTCGGTGGGCGCGAGCAGGCCGGTGGCGAGCGCGAGCAGCGTGGACTTGCCCGCGCCGTTCGGGCCGGCGACGGCGCACACACGGCCGGCGGGCAGCCGGAAGGAACAGTCGCGCAGTGCCCAGTCGGCGCGCCGGCCGAAGCGCTTGCCGAGCGCCTCCGCCTCGAGGGCCGGGACGGTCATGACGGGTCTCCCTGGGGGGTCTTCGAAGGAACGGGGTGCGGGGCCGGGGCGTCGTCCGGCGCGGCCTCGGATGCCCGCGCCGGGTAGTGCGTCTCGAGTACGGCGGTGAACAGCGCGGCGACGTCCTCCCGCTCCAGGCCGGCCGCCCGGGCCCGGGAGGCCCAGTCCTCCAGCTCCGCGCGCAGCGGGGAGTCGGCGGGGGCGGCGCCCAGCGAGCGGCGCACGAAGGTGCCGAGGCCGCGCCTGGCCTCCACCAGGCCCTCGCGCTCCAGCTCCCGGTACGCCTTCAGCACGGTGTTCGGATTGACGGCGGTGGCCTCCACGACCTCGCGGGCCGTGGGCAGTCGGTCGCCCGGGGCCAGCAGCCCCAGACGGAGCGCCTGCTTCGTCTGCTGCACGATCTGGACGTAGGTGGCCACGCCGCTGCGCCGGTCGATGCGGTAGTCGACCACTCGACAACCACCCTTTCACTAATTGAGTAGTGAAAGGGTGGTGCAGGGGGGTGTAAAAGTCAACTCAGGATCCGTGAACCGATCGGCCGGGCCCGTCCGATGAGGAGACGTGAGCGAGAAGAGAAGCGACGGCGAGCTGCTGCGCGCCGTCACGGCCGACGGCGACCGGGGCGCCTTCGAGGAGCTGTACCGGAGGTACGCGCCGTGGCTGACCGCGCGCATGCGCGGCCGGTGCGCCGACGCGGCCCTCGTCGACGACGTCGTGCAGGAGACCTTCCTCGCCGTGTGGCGCGGCACCGCCCGCCACCGCGAGGACACGGCGGGCGCGGACGCCGCCGGCTGGCTGTGGCGGATCGCCTCACGCCGGCTGGTCGACGCCCTGCGCGGCGCCGGTGCACGGGGGCGGCTGCGGCAGGCGCTGGCACGGCTGCGGCACCGCGACGAGGTGTCGGCGGAGGAGCGCGTGCTCGCGGGGGTCGAGCACGGGGACCTCGCCGGCGCCCTGGTCCGGCTGTCGCCGGAACTGCGCGCGGTGCTCCAGGCGACCGTGGTCGACGGGCTGACCACGCGCGAGGCCGCGGTCCTGCTCGGCATCCCGCCGGGCACGGTCAAGACGCGGGCGATGAGGGCCCGCAGGCAACTCCGGGAGGCGCTGGCATGACGTACGAGGACAAGCGCTGGCACGTCCCCGAGGACGACCTGCGGGCCTACGCGCGGGCCGAGCTGGAGCCGCCCGCGCTGTGGTCGGCCGACACCCACCTGACGGCCTGCGCGCACTGCCGTGCCGTCCTCGCGGCCCTCGGCGACCCCGTCTCCCTCGACACGGCCTGGGAGCGGCTGGACGCCGAACTCGACGCGCCCCGGCCGGGCCTGCTGGAGTCGCTGCTGCTGCGGATCGGCGTGGCCGACCACACCGCGCGGCTGCTGGTCGCCACCCCGGCGCTGCGCCGCTCCTGGCTGGGCGCGGTGGCCGCCGTGCTGGTGCTCACCGTGGCCGTCGCGGTCGGCAACGCCGGAGGCGGCCGGGTCATGCTGTTCCTCGCCCTCGCGCCGCTGCTGCCGCTCGTCGGGGTCGCGCTGTCGTACGGGCCGGCGGTCGACCCGACGTACGAGATGGCCGTGGTCGCCCCGATGCACGGCTTCCGGCTGCTGATGATCCGCACGGTGGCGGTGCTGACCGCCGGGCTCGGTCTCAACGGCCTGGCCACCCTCGCCCTCCCCGGGTACGGGCTGCTCGCCCTGAGCTGGCTGCTGCCCGCGCTCGCGCTCATCACCACGGCACTCGCGCTGTCGGCCCGGCTCGGACCCGTCCTGGCGCCCTCGCTCGTCGGCGGCGGCTGGATCGCGCTGCTGCTCACGGCGGACGCCGTCCGGGACGGCGGACAGCAGACGCTCGCCCCCTTCACCGCGGCCGGACAAGGCGTTTCGGCGGCCGTCGCCGTACTCGCCGCCGGACTGCTGGTCCTGCTCCGGGACCGCTTCGACCTGCACCGGGACCCCGCGGTCTGACCGCGCCCGGCTCCTCACCGGCCGGGGCGCTTCACCGCCCCGGCCCCCACCACCTGCCACGGGAGTTCCCCATGTCCCCCACCGTCTCGGCCTCCGGGCTGAGCCTCCACTACGGCCGCACGCGCGCCCTGGACGACGTGTCGCTGCGGCTGTCCCCCGGCGTCACCGGGCTGCTCGGCCCCAACGGCGCGGGCAAGACGACCCTGCTGCGGGTCCTCGCCACCGCCGTACCCGCCGACCGGGGCGCGTTCACCGTGCTCGGCCACGACCCGGGCACCGCACGCGGCCGTCAGGAGGTCCGGCGCCGGCTCGGCTACCTGCCGCAGACGCCGGGCTTCCACCCCGACTTCACCGCCTTCGAGTTCGTCGACTACGTGGCGATCCTCAAGGAGCTGACCGACCGCACCGCCCGCCACACCGAGGTGCGGCGGGTGCTGGAGGAGGTCGGACTCGGCGACGTGCGCGGCAAGCGCATCCGCAAGCTGTCCGGCGGCATGCGGCAACGGGTGGCGCTGGCGGCGGCACTGGCCGGCGACCCGGCGTTCCTCGTCCTCGACGAGCCCACCGTCGGTCTCGACCCCGAACAGCGCATGCGGTTCCGTGAGCTGATCGCGACCGCCGGCGAGGGCCGCACCGTGCTGCTGTCCACGCACCAGACCGAGGACGTGGCGATGCTCTGTCACCGGGTGGTCGTGCTCGCGGGCGGCACCGTCCGCTTCGACGGCACCCCCGCCGAGCTGACCGCACGGGCCGCCGGACGCGTGTGGAGCAGCGACGGGCGCGACCCCGGGGCCAAGGCCGGCTGGCGCACGGGCCTCGGCACCTTCCGCAACGTGGGCGACCCGCCCGCCGGCGCGGATCTCCTCGAACCGACGCTGGAGGACGGCTACCTGCTCACCCTGGACGGCGCGGGCGCGGAGGTGACCGCATGAGCACGACCACCACCACGGCCCCCGCCCCGGCCCCCGTGACACAGGCGCCCGGCGCCTCCTCGGCGGCCGTTCTCGCCCTGGCCCGCTTCGAGACCCGCAGGCTCCTGACCCGCGTGCCGGTGCTGGTCGCCTTCGCGGCGTACCTCGCCTGGATCGTGTGGCACACCCGCGACTCCTTCGACGGCTTCCCCGCGCTGCAGGACGCCGACCGGGCCACGCAGGACGGCCCGCTGCTGGTCGGCCTCGCGGTGCTGCTGAGCGCCAACCAGGCCGTGCTGCGCTCCCGGCGCCACGACACCGAACGGCACCTCGCCGTGCTGGTGCTCCCCCGGTGGCAGCGCACGGTCGCGCATCTGCTGTCCGTCGTCTCGGCGGCGCTCCTGACCGGGGCGTGCGTGGGCGCGCAGTTCGCCTGGGAGGCGCTCAAGCCGGGTGCCGTCGGGCACGGCTCACCGGGTGAACTCCTCGTCGGCCCGCTGTCGGTGCTTCTCCTGGGCGGGTTCGGAGTGCTGCTGGCCCGCCTGCTCGCCGCGCCCTTCGCGGCACCGCTGCTGATCGTCCTCCTGCTCTTCCTCGCCATGTTCCTCACCGGCTCCGCCACCGACGGCTGGACCCGGTGGCTGGTGCCGTCCGTCACCGAGTACAGCCTCATCACCCTCCCCTCCGACCTGATCGGCCGCCCCGCCGCCTGGCACGCGCTGTACCTGGGCGGGCTCGCGCTGACGCTGATGCTCGCGGCGCTGCTGCTGTCCGGCGGCGCCCGGCTGCGGACCGTGCAGGCGGCCGCCGCCGGCGCGGTGGCGCTGACCGTGGTCGGCGCGGTGGGACAGTCCCGCGGGGTGCCGGAGGCGACGACCGAGGCGCGGGTCCGGGCCACGGTCACCCCGGAGAAGCTCCAGACCTGCGCCGAGCGGGACACCACGACCTACTGCGCCTTCCCCGAGTGGGAGTCGCGCACCGGCGACTGGGCGGAGACCGTCGACGAGGTGCGCGCCCTGGCCGGGGGCGACGCGCGGGAGCGGCCGCTGCTCGTGCGGCAGCGGGTCGAGGCGCGCTACGGCCTGGACTCCGACGGGCCGATCCCGCCGGCCACCCGCCCCGGCGAGGTCACCGTCGGCACGGCCTGGGGCGGCAACCGTGTCCCGGAGTTCACGGTCGCCGTCGCCGGGGTGCTGGTCGCCGGCACGGAGACGGAGATGGGCGAGATGTGCGACGGCCGGATGGTCACCGTCATGTGGCTGGCCCTCGCCGGCCGCCCCGACCCGGTGGCGGACCTGCGCCGGGTGCGGATCGACGACAGCGACACCGGCTCGGCGATCGTCATCTCGCAGACCGAGCCGCTGCAGATGACCGCCGCCCACACCGAGGTGCTGCGGGAACTGCTGGCGCTGCCCCGCCAGGAGGCCGAGGCCAAGGTGCGGTCCGGCTGGAAGGAACTGACCGCGCCCAAGGTGTCGACGGACCGCGTGGCGCAGGTGCTGGGCCTGCCGAAGCCGGAAGGTGACGACACGTGCGGGTGACCGGATCCCGGGCGGGTGACGCCCCGGTGGGTGAGGCGCGGGCGGCGGGCACCGTCCTTCAGTTGCTGCGGCCCGTCGCCCGCACCGTCCCCTGGCGGGCGGTGGCCGCGGCGAGCGGCCTGGGGCTGCTGGCGGCCGCGCTGCCGAGGCTGTCGGGCGGCGAGGTCACCGCGTGGGCCGCCATCACCGCGCTGCGGGCCGCCGCCCTGTCCTTCGCGCTGGGCGCGGCGTTCCTGCTGGACGACCCGGCCCGGCACACCACGGCCGCCGTGCCCGTCCGGCGCGGCCTGCGGCTCGCGCTGCGCTGCGCGCCGCTGGTGCCGTTCGCCGCCCTGTGGTGGACCGCGGCGCTGCTGCTGGTCCCCGAGGACGCGCGTCCCCCGGCCGGGGACGTCACCGTGGAGGCGGCGACGGCCCTCGTACTCGCCCTGGCCGGCGCGGCGTTCGCGGTGCGCCGGGACAGCGCGCGGCCGGGACAGGGGGTCGCCGCGCTCCTGCTCGTGTGCGCGGTCCTGGCGCCGCTGCTGAGCCCCGCCGACTGGGGGATGTTCACCGAGCCGGCCGACCCCCACTGGGCGGCCGCCCACGACCGCTGGGCGGTGCTGCTGTGCGCCCTGCTCGTGGCGCTGGCGGTGAGCTGCGCCGAACCGGTCCGGCGCCGCACGCTCCGGGCGCTCAGGTCTCCGTCCGGTACATCAGGTCCGTCTCGTGGGTGACGAAGCCCAGCCGCTCGTAGACGGACACGGCCGCCTTGTTGTCGGCGTCGACGTACAGCATGGCGGTGGGCAGGCCCTGGTCCGCGAGGTGGCGCAGCCCGATCGTGGTCAGTGACTTGCCGAGCCCGCCGCCCTGGGCGTCGGGGCTGACCCCGAGGACGTACACCTCGCCGAGGCCCTCCCGCCGGTGCACCTTGGTCCAGTGGAAGCCGACGAGCCGGCCGTCTCGCTCCGCGAGGAAGAAGCCCTCCGGGTCGAACCACGGCTCGGCCTTGCGGTCGTCGAGGTCGCGCTGGGTGAGGGAGCCCTGTTCGGGGTGGTGGGCGAAGGCGGCGGCGTTCAACGCCAGCCAGGCCGCGTCGTCCCGGCCGGGCTCGAAGGCGCGCACCTCCACACCCTCCGGCAGCACCGGGTCGGGCAGGTCCAGCCCGGACAACGGCCGCCGCATCTGCCGCAGTTCACGGAACAGCGTCAGCCCGAGCACCTGGGCCAGGTGCCGGGCGGCGGAGTGGCCGCCGTGCGCCCACACCCGCAGCCGCTTGCCCGACGCGGCGAGCAGCGCGGTGCCGAGGGCCCGCCCGTGGCCCTGGCCCCGGTAGGAGGGGTGCACCACCAGCTCGGCGGCCGGCGGCTCCACCGGGTCGGTGTCCTCCAACTGGGCGTAGCCGACGAGCTCGTCGTCGACGGTGAGCAGCAGGTGCGAGACACCGTCCCGCTCCCCGCCGCGCAGGCTCAGCCGGCCCTGCTCGGACACGGCCTGCTGCCCGTCGGCGCGCGCGGCGTCGGCGAGCAGGGCGAGGACCGCCTCGACCTGGTCGGTGTCGAGCACGGTGTACGTCTGGAGCGAACGGGGGCGGCCGGGCCGGGAGAAGGCGTCGCTGGTCATGCGTACGAGGGTAAGGGGACGGCCGGGTGAGGAGGCGGCAGCGTGCCGCGCGCACCCCGCCGCGACGGCACCGGCGAAAGATAAACCAGGTCGTAACCCGGAAGCCCCTGTCGCGCTACGCGCGTTGACTCTAGGCTGCGCCGGTACCCACTCGCACCGACAGGGGGGCGTATGCCAGCCACATCCCCGGCGCACCCGCGCCGCAGACGCCGTACGAACCGTCTCCTCGCGACCGCCGCCGGTGTCCTCACCGTCGGTGCGCTGGCCGCCGCGGCCCTGCCCGGGTCGGCGAACGCGGGCGAGCAGCACGACAAGGGCAAGGGCCACCAGCACGGCCGCTACCAGGACGTGCAGCTGCTGTCCTTCAACGACCTGCACGGCAACCTCGAACCGCCCACCGGTTCCTCCGGCCGGGTCACCGAGGTCCAGCCGGACGGCACGGTGAAGACGATCGACGCGGGCGGCGCGGAGTACCTGGCCACGCATCTGCGCCAGGCCCGCAAGGGCAACCCGTACTCCATCACCGCGGCCGGCGGCGACATGGTCGGCGCCTCCCCGCTGATCTCGGGCCTGTTCCACGACGAGCCCACCATCGAGGCGCTGAACAAGCTCGAACTGGACGTCACCTCGGTCGGCAACCACGAGTTCGACGAGGGTGCCAAGGAACTGAGCCGCCTGCAGAACGGCGGCTGCCACCCGACGGACGGCTGCTACACGGACAAGAAGTTCGCGGGCGCCGACTTCCCGTACCTGACGGCCAACGTGCTGAACGAGAAGACCAAGAAGCCCCTTCTCAAGCCGTACTGGGTGTGGAAGAAGAAGGACGTCAAGGTCGGCTTCATCGGTGTGACCCTCGAGGGCACCCCGGACATCGTGTCCGCCGAGGGCGTGAAGGGCCTCGTCTTCAAGGACGAGGTGGAGACGATCAACAAGTACGCCAAGGAACTGCGCCGCAAGGGCGTGAAGTCCATCGTGGCGCTGATCCACGAGGGCGGTTTCCCGGCCTCGCAGAACTACAACTACGACTGCGACTCCCCGGGCGCCGGCGACGGCATCTCCGGCCCGATCGCGGACATCGCCAAGAACGTCTCGCCCGACGTGGACGCGCTGGTCACCGGCCACACCCACAACGCGTACGTCTGCACCATCCCGGACCCGGCGGGCAAGCCCCGCATGGTCACCTCGGCCGCGTCCTTCGGCCGCCTCTACACGGACACCACGCTGACGTACGACCGTTGGACCGGCGACATCGCCCGTACGGCCGTGAAGTCCGCGAACCACGTGGTCTCGCGGGACGTCCCCAAGGCGTCCGACATCACCGGCCTGATCGGCAAGTGGAACACCCTCGCCGCCCCGATCGGCAACCGCCCGATCGGCTACATCTCCGGCGACGTCGTCAAGGACGGCACCGAGTCCCCGCTGGGCGACCTCATCGCCGACGCGCAGCTCGAGTACGCCCGCACGCTCGACCCGGAGGCCGACCTGGCCCTGATGAACCCGGGCGGCATCCGCGCCTCGCTCACCTACGCGGCGAGCGGCGGCGAGGGCGACGGCGTGGTGACCTACGCGGAGGCGTTCACGGTCCAGCCGTTCGCCAACACGGTCAACCTGCAGACCTTCACCGGAGCTCAGGTGATCCAGGCCCTGAAGGAGCAGGTCAGCGGCTCCAACGAGGCGGCCCCGAAGATCCTCCAGGTGTCCGACGGACTCACCTACACGCTGGACCTGACGAAGACCGGCGCCGACCGGGTCGTCACGGACTCCGTCCGGCTGAACGGTGAGGCGATCGACCCGTCGGCGAGCTACCGCGTCGCGACGAACAGCTTCCTCGCGGGCGGCGGCGACGGCTTCACCACCCTGGGCCAGGGCACCGACGACCTGGTCGGTGACGACGACCTGGCGGCCCTGGAGCAGTACCTGACCGCCAACTCCTCGGCCGGCTCCCCGCTGGCCCCGCCGGCGGCGGACCGCATCACCATCGTGAAGTGACCCGCATCACCGTAGTGAAGTAACCCGCAGCACGAAAAGGGCCGGTGCCGAGCACCGGCCCTTTTCGCCTGTCAGCCCTCGACGTCCCACACGACCGCCTGGGCGACGATCACCCGCTCCCCGTCGAAGGTCACGGCCGGCCCCTCGTGCAGCCGGTACCCCAGCGCCAGCGCCTCGCTGACCCGCCGGCAGAACGCGGAGTCGTCGGGCCCGGTCAGTACGCGGTAGACGGGCAGCCCGTCCGGGGGATTCGCCATGCGCCCCAGCGTGTCACGGGGTTCCGGGGACCTCCGGGGGCGGGGTGGGGGCGCCCGGGAGGCGGACGGTGGCGGTGGTGCCGCCGCCCTCGGCCGGGGTCAGGGCGACGGTGCCGCCCGCCTGCTGCACCGTCCGCGCCACGATCGACAGGCCGAGTCCGGAGCCGGGCAGGGCGCGGGCGCCCGGGGAGCGCCAGAAACGGTCGAAGACGTGCGGGAGTTCGTCGGCGGCGATCCCGGGGCCGTGGTCCCGGACGGTGAGGACGCCGTCGGCGAGGCGCACCTCGACGGTGGAGCCGGGCGGGCTGAACTTCACCGCGTTGTCCAGCACGTTGACCACCGCCCGCTCCAGCGCCGCCGGTTCCGCCCGCACGTACCAGGGGCGCACGTCGGCCGTGACGGTCAGCTCCGGGCCGCGCAGCCGGGCCCGGCGCACGGCCGACTCGACGGCGTCGTGCCAGGGGACGATCCCGGTACGGCCCGCCTGGTGGTCAGGGTCCGGGCGGGACAGCTCCTGGAGGTCCCCGATGAGCGCGGCCAGCTCCGTCATCTGCGCCTTCACCGAGGCGAGCAGGGCCTTGCGGTCGGCCGGCGGGATGGGGCGGCCGGTGTCCTCGCTACGGGTCAGCAGCTCGATGTTGGTGCGCAGCGAGGTGAGCGGGGTGCGCAGTTCGTGCCCGGCGTCCGCGATGAGCTGCTGCTGGAGGTCACGGGAGCTGGCGAGCGCGGACGTCATGGAGTTGAAGGACCGTGACAGGCGGGCGACCTCGTCCTCCGACTCGTCCTCCACCGGGATGCGGATGCTCAGGTCCTCGGTGCGGGCGACGTGCTCGACGGCCTCGGTGAGCTTGTCCACCGGGCGCAGACCCGCCCGGGCGACGGCCAGCCCCGCGGCGGCCGAGCCGAGCACCCCGATGCCGGAGACGAGCAGCAGGATCAGCGCGAGGTCGTTGAGGGTGGACTGGGTGCCCTTCAGCGGGACCGCCACGATGACGGCCGCGTGGGTGCTGGTCAGGGTGGAAGGGTCGTTGATGACCAGGGGCAGTGTCAGCACCCGGACGTCGTCGCCGTCCTCGTCCGTGCCGTCGCGGAAGATGCCCCGCGAGCCTTCGCCCGCGTTCTCGATCACCCGCCGGTCCGACGCGGTGACTTTGACGTTCCCCACCGAGCTGGGGAACAGACAGACCGTGCCGTCCTCCTTGACCACCTGCGAGTACGTGTACTGGAAACCGCCCGCGCCCTCGTCCCGGGGCGTCTCCGTGCAGTCGGTGAGGGCGCTGCGGATCTCGTCCACCCGCTGCGGGCCCTGCAGCACCGTCGCCTTCTTCAGATCCTCGTCGACCTGCTCGTACAGCTTGCCCTGCACGATGAACCAGCAGGTCACCGACACCGCGGCCACCGCGAACGCCACGGCCGCGGCCACCAGCAGCGACAGGCGCGCCCGGATCGGCAGGGCGCGGAATCGGCGCACCGGTCCGGTCACTCCGCGCCGCCCTGCCGCAGCACGTACCCCACCCCCCGCACCGTGTGCACCAGGCGCGGCTCGCCGCCCGCCTCGGTCTTGCGGCGCAGGTACATGACGTACACGTCGAGCGAGTTGGACGAGGGCTCGAAGTCGAAGCCCCAGACCGACTTGAGGATCTGCTCACGGGTGAGCACCTGGCGCGGGTGCGCCATGAACATCTCCAGCAGGGTGAACTCCGTGCGGGTCAGCTCCACCGGGCGCCCGGCCCGGGACACCTCCCGCGTGGCCAGGTTCATGCTCAGGTCGGCGAAGGTGAGGACGTCGCCGGACTCGGCGGAGGCGGCCACCGCCGCCGCGTACGTACTCCGGCGCAGCAGGGCGCGGATCCGCGCGAACAGCTCGTCCAGCTCGAACGGCTTGACCAGGTAGTCGTCCGCGCCGGCGTCCAGCCCGGTCACCCGGTCGCCCACGGTGTCCCGGGCCGTCAGCATCAGGATCGGCGTGGTGTCGCCGGTGGCGCGGATCCGGCGGGCGGCGGTCAGTCCGTCCATCCGGGGCATCTGGATGTCGAGGACGAGGAGGTCGGGACGGTAGGCCGCCGCCTTGTCCAGGGCGTCCACGCCGTCGACGGCCTCCTCGGTGTCGTAGCCCTCGAAGGCCAGGCTGCGCCGGAGTGCTTCGCGCACCGCCGGCTCGTCGTCGACGATCAGGATGCGCTGGGGGGCACGGTCGCCGTCTGCGGGGCTCATCGGGTGGCGGGTCCTTCGGCTGCGCGCCGCGCGGCCGGCGCGGCGGGGGAGGGGACGGTTCGTCGGATCTTCAGCGTCGCACGTTTCCCGTCCGGTGCGTCAGTTCGTCGCACCGGCCCGCAGGTCCGGCAGGTCCGCCTTGACGGTGTTGACCGGGATGGAGAAGCCCAGGCCCACGCTGCCCGCGGCGGAGGACTCGGCGCCGCTGGGCGCGAACATCGCGGAGTTGATGCCGATGATGTTGCCGTTCATGTCGATCAGCGCGCCGCCGGAGTTGCCGGGGTTCAGCGAGGCGTCGGTCTGCAGCGCCTTGTACGTCGTCGTGGAGCCGCCTGTGTCGCCGTTGAACTGCCGGCCGCCGAACTCGAACGGCCAGCCGTCGCCGCGCTGCCACTGCTGCTGACCCTGGCTGTCGTCCCTGGGTACCGTGACGTCGCGGTCGAGGGCGGAGACGATGCCGCTGGTCACCGTGCCGGTCAGGCCCTCGGGGGAGCCGATGGCGACGACCTGGTCGCCGACCTGCACGCCGTCGGAGTTGCCGAGGGTGGCGGCCTTCAGACCGGAGGCGTTCTCCAGCTTGATCAGGGCCAGGTCCTTGCGGCTGTCGGTGCCGACGACCCGCGCGCCGAACGTCTTGCCGTCGTGGGTGCGCACCTGGATCTTGTTCGCCCCGGCGACCACGTGGTTGTTGGTGACGATCTCGCCGTCGTCGGTGATGATCACGCCCGACCCGGTGGCGGAACCGGACGACGTGGCGGCCTTGATCTCCACGATGCTGGGGCTCACCGCCTTGGCGACCCCGGCCACCGTGCCCTTCAGGGAGGCCGGCACCACGTCGGTCTCGGCGGCGGACGCGGCGGCGACGCTGCTGCCGCCGGTGCCGGTCAGCTCCTGCACCCCGTAGGCGGTCGTCCCGCCGACGGCGGCCGCGACGATCGCCACGGCCACGAGCAGTTTGGCCGGGCCCCGGGCGCGCCGGTGCGCGGACTGCGGGGCCGGGGGAGCGTAGGCCGGCGGGGGCGGCCACTCGGGGTTCACGTGGTACGGGTTGTTCTCGGGGGCGCCGCTCGGGCGGGAGTTCTCGCTCATGTTCCCGAGCGTCCCGCCCGACGATGAGAGCATCCTGAGTGCCCGCTGAGAAGCCCGACAGAAGTACGTATGCCCGAAATAAGGCCCGGCGCGGCCGGTCGGCGGTCCAGCGCTCCGGGTGGAGCCGGGGCGGGTGGAGCCGCGGGCTCCAGGGGGCCGGGACGGCGGGGCCGGACAGGGCCGGGGGTACGAGCGGATCCGAGGGCTGCGGGCCACGGGCGGCCCGGTCGCTCCGGGTGGCGGGGTGGGGAGGGCCGGGGCTGTCAGTGGAGCCGGGCTGCGGGGCTGAGCGCTGCGGCGGAGCCGGTTGCGGGTGGTAGCTGCGGGCTCCGGGTGGGGCCGCCCAGGGCCCCGGTAGGGGCCGGGGATCCGGGCGGGTGCCGGTGGGCCGGGGGTCAGGCGCAGCCGCAGGACTGGCGGGTCACCAGGCGGGACGGGAAGATCTTCAGGCGTTCGCGGCGCGAGCCCGCCACCCGCAGGCCGTCGTCCAGGACCAGGTCGACCGCCGCGCGGGCCATCGCCGGACGGTCGGAGGCGACCGTGGTCAGCGGCGGGTCGGCGAGCGCCGCCTCCTTGATGTCGTCGAACCCGGCGACCGCCAGCTTCCCGGGCACGTCGATACGCAGCTCCCGGGCGGCGCGCAGCACACCGATGGCCTGGTCGTCGGTGGAGCAGAAGATCGCGGGCGGCCGCTGCGGCCCGGACAGGATGTCCAGGGCGACGCGGTAGGCGTCGTAACGGTTGTACGGGGCCTCGAAGAGCCGTCCCTCGGTGGGTATGCCGGCCTCGTCCATCGCGCGCCGCCAGCCCTCGACGTGGTCGGAGACCGGGTCGCCGACGGCGGGGGTCTCCGCGGTGCCGCCGACACAGGCGACGTACTCGTAGCCGTGCTCCAGCAGGTGCCGCACGGCGAGCTGGGCACCGCCGAGGTCGTCCGTGACGACGGCGACGTCGTCGATCGCCTCCGGCCGCTCGTGCAGCAGTACCACCCGGGCGTCCCAGGCATCGATCTCCGCCGCGGCCAGGTCGTTCAGCGCGTGGCTGACCAGGATCAGGCCCGAGACCCGCATGCCGAGGAAGGCGCGCAGATAGTGGACCTCGCGCTCGCCGATGTAGTCGGAGTTCCCGACCAGCACCATCTTCCCGCGCTCGGACGCGGCCTGTTCGACCGCGTGCGCCATCTCCCCGAAGAACGGCTGGCGGGCGTCCGGCACGATCAGACCTATGAGGTCCGTGCGCCGGGACGCCATCGCCTGGGCGACGCGGTCGGGCCGGTACCCCAGCTCCTTGATCGCTGCGAGCACCCGCTCGCGCGTGGCCGGGGCGACCGGCCGGGGTCCGTTGTTGATGACATAGCTCACGACGGCGGTGGACGTCCCCGCCAGCCGCGCCACATCATCCCTGGTTACCTTGGCCACGCGCGGAGTCTACGCGGATATATCCCCTCCGGGCAGGGCGTGCCGGAGGTTGTGAACAGGAGGAAAACGGCTCGTATGGGCGAGCGCGATGCTCATGCGTGCGCCCTCAGGCCTTGGCCCGGACCCCGTTGGTCTCCCGCGCGGCCGTCTCGTCCGCTTCCGCCGCCTTTAGCCGGGCGTCCTTCGCCTTCGCCTCCTCGGCGGCCCGCTCCACCTTCTCCGGCGTAACGAATCGATAACCGACGTTCCGCACGGTGCCGATCAGCGACTCGTGCTCCGGGCCGAGCTTGGCGCGCAGACGGCGTACGTGCACGTCGACCGTGCGGGTGCCGCCGAAGTAGTCGTAGCCCCAGACCTCCTGGAGCAGCTGGGCGCGGGTGAACACCCGGCCGGGGTGCTGCGCGAGGTACTTGAGCAGCTCGAACTCCTTGAAGGTCAGGTCCAGGATTCGGCCCTTGAGCTTCGCGGAGTAGGTCGCCTCGTCCACGGAGAGATCGCCGTTGCGGATCTCCATCGGGGAGTCGTCGTTGACGATCTGCTGGCGGCCCATGGCCAGGCGCAGCCGCGCCTCGACCTCCGCGGGGCCCGCGGTGTCCAGCAGTACGTCGTCGATGCCCCAGTCCGCGGTGACCGCGGCGAGACCGCCCTCGGTCACCACCAGGACCAGCGGGCAGCCGGGTCCCGTGGAGCGCAGCAGCTGGCACAGGCTGCGGACCTGCGGCAGGTCACGGCGGCCGTCGATCAGGATGACGTCGGCGCCCGGGGTGTCGACGAGGGCCGGACCTTCCGCGGGTGCCACGCGGACGTTGTGCAGGAGCAGACCGAGGGCGGGGAGCACCTCCGTCGACGGCTGGAGTGCGTTGGTCAGGAGAAGGAGTGCACTCATCGCGTCTCCTCACCTGCCCGCATCGGGGCCACCCGGAACACGGCCGGCCTGCGTTCGTGCGCGGTTCGCTCGCCCATAACGTCTGGTTCCTCCTCGGTCCCTGTGACGGGGCACCTCCCGCGCCGTCGAGGCAGCGGGGGAGTTCTACGGCACTGCTGGCGTGCGTTCGAGCCCCGTACACCGGCGGTTTCCCGCGTTCGTATACAACGCTTCCGAAAGCACAAAAGGACCCGGGGGCTTCGCTGCCCGAGTCCTCTTCGCTGAAGAATAGCCGACATGGGTACCGATCCGGCAGGTCATGTGGCGCGATCCACCATTCGTCCATATTCCGAGACGCGGAATGTAACGCGAGAGGGCGGGCCAATACGGACGTTCTTGCGCACGGCGGACGGTGTGGCGATCGATTCCGTATACGAACCGGGAAGGGCCGTATACGACCCGGGGGCGGCCGTATACGAACGGGGCGGGGAGAACGCCGGGAACGCCTCTGGGACCGGCGTCGACCGGGGCCTTGTGTTTGTCGTCGCGCACGGTTTCACCGGGGACGTGGACCGGCCGCACGTACGGCGGGTCGCGCGGGTGCTCGCCGGGTACGGCGCCGTCCTGACGTTCTCCTTCCGGGGACACGGGGCCTCGGGCGGGCGGTCCACCGTGGGGGACCGGGAGGTGCTCGACCTCGCGGCGGCCGTGGAATGGGCGCGGGAACTGGGGCACACGCGCGTGGTCACCGTGGGGTTCTCCATGGGCGGCTCGGTGGTACTGCGCCACGCGGCGGTCGGCGGCGCCGGCGGGAGCGCCGCCGAGGTGGACGCCGTCGTCTCGGTCAGCGCGCCGGCGCGGTGGTTCTACCGGGGGACCGCGCCCATGCGGCGGCTGCACTGGCTCGTGACGCGGCCCTCCGGGCGGCTCGTCGGGCGGTACGGGCTGCGCACCCGCATCCACCACCGGCAGTGGGACCCCGTACCGCTGTCGCCCGTGGAGGCCGTGCCGCGGATCGCGCCCACGCCGCTGCTGGTCGTGCACGGGGACAGTGACGCGTACTTCCCGCTCGACCACCCGCGGATGCTCGCGGACGCCGCCGGTGAGCACGGGGAGCTGTGGGTCGAGCACGGCATGGGGCACGCCGAGAACGCGGCGCCCGAGCCGCTGTTGAGGCGCATCGGGGACTGGGCGGCCGGCCGGGCGGGCTAGCCTGACCGTGTTCACCGTCAACCGATTGAGGAACCAGCAGATGGCAAAGGTCACGGTGCGGTACTGGGCCGCCGCCAAGGCCGCGGCGGGGGTGGCCGAGGAGCCGTACGAGGCTGCCACGCTCGCGGACGCGCTCGACGCCGTGCGCGGGCGGCATCCCGGCGAGCTCACGCGTGTGCTGCTGAGGTGCTCGTTCCTCGTCGACGGTGATCCCGTGGGTAAGCGCGCGCACGAGACGGTACGGCTGGCCGACGGCGGCACGGTCGAGGTGCTTCCGCCGTTCGCAGGAGGGTGAGGGATGACGAACCAGCCGTATGGGCCGTACGGGGCGTACGGGCCGGACGGGTCGGGCGGTGGGTCCTGGGGGCACGGTGCCCAGGAGCCGCAGGCGCAGGTGCCGTATCAGCAGCCGCAGTCGCAGCCTCATGCGCAGCCGCAGGCGTGGCCCGGGCAGCAGTACGAGGATCCGTACGCGGACCAGCAGTACACGCAGCAGTGGCAGGGGCAGACGTGGGAGACGCAGATGCAGCCGCCGGTGCCGCCGGTGGCCGCGGCTGAGGAGACGTCCTATCTGCCTCCCCAGGGGGTGGGCCCGGCGGTTCCGCAGGGGCACCCGCATCCGCACCCGCAGGCTCAGGCGCCGGTGAGTGCGCCTGTCGCGCCCGCGCCGGAGACCGCGGGAGGTGCGGGGCCCGGGTACGGGCCGGCCACCCTCGCGGGGAACTCCCGGATCACCGACGCGCAGCGGGCGCGGGCGGAGGGGCGGTCGCCGATCATCGAGCCCGGGATGCAGCCCGCCGTGCTCACGGCCGTGCTGGGGCTGTTGCTGGCCGGCGGTGCCGCGCTCGGCACGTACGCGTTGCTCGTGCCGCTGGTGGTGCTGCAGGGGCTGACCGCGGCGGGGTGGTTCCGGCTCAACGGGATGTGGCCGGCGCGGCAGGGCATCGCGCTCGGGTTCCTGGGGGCGCTGGCGGCGGACGCGGCGATGCTGCTGTCCGACCGGTCGCCGGCGGCGATTCTGGGGACGCTGGGGGTGTGGGTGCTGCTGTCGCTGATGCTGCAGCTGCGGTCGCACGCCGATCCGGACGAGCGGATGTACGGGCTGACGGCGACCGTCGTGGCGGCGGCGCTGGCGATCGCGGCGGGCGGGTATCTCGCGGCCGACGCGGACGCGGTGGTCGTGGGGGCGGTCGCGGTGGCCGCGGCGGTCGTCGCCCGGGCGCTGCCCGTGGGGACGGCGGCGTCGGTGGTGCTCGCGCTGGTGGTGGCGGGCGGGGCCGGGTTCGCGGTCGGGGGGATGGAGACGGACGGGGCGCTGTTGGGGGCCGGTGCTGCGGTCTGCGCGCTGATCGGCCACCGGGTGGCCGCCTACGACTACCCGTCCCGCTTCGTCCACTTCACGGCCGGCATCGCCCTCCCTCTGGCCGCGGCGGGCCCCGCGGTCCACGTCCTGGGCCGCGTCTTCGGATGAGGCCCGCACCGGTGCCGTCCGCCCGCCGGGGCGGGGGGTGTGCCGCACACCCCCCGGTCCGCAACGGCGGCGGCATGGCGGGCGCCGTACGTGGAGCGTCTGCGCGGCCTCCCCTGTCACAGGTGATCCACAATCCCCCGCCCGCCTCACGGACCCGCACTACTCTCGCGTAGGGACGACCGCCCGGTCGTCGGGGGGCGTCTTACGTCAGGTGGGGGACACCGCATGCGCGCACTGCGAATACTGCTGATCATCGCCGTGATACTCGGCGCCGTCTTCGTCGCCGTCGACCGCGTCGCGGTGCACTTCGCCGAGGGCGAGGCCGCCGACCGCCTCCGGGCCACGGAGAACCTCTCGTCCACCCCCGACGTCGACATCAAGGGCTTCCCCTTCCTCACCCAGGTGCTCGACGGCACCTTCGACGAGGTGCAGGTCGGCATCCATGACTACGAGGCCGGCACCGGCGACGGCAACGGCACCATCCGCATCGCCGACCTGCGCGCCGACATGAAGGGCGTCGACTTCTCCGGCGACTTCAGCTCCGCCGTCGCCGACAGCGCCACGGGTACCGCGACGGTCGCGTACGACGAGCTGCTCAAGACCGCCAAGTCCGAGTCCACCCAGGTGGCGCCCGGCATCACCGCCGAGGTCGTGGGGCTGTCCGACGGGGGGAACGGGAAGATCAAGGTCGCGCTGGAGACCAGCGTGTTCGGCAAGAAGCTGCCCGAGCCGGTCTCCGTGCTCAGCTCGGTGACCGTCGTGGACGGCAACACCGTGCGCGTACGGGCGGACGCGCTGCCGGTGCTCGGCGGCGTGGAGATCGCCGAGACGCGGGTGCGCCGCATCACCGACTTCGAGCAGAAGATCGACGGACTGCCCGGCGGCATCCGTCTGGAGAAGGTGCAGGCGGCGCAGGACGGCGTGGACGTCACGGTCACGGGGACCGACGTGCGGCTGGTCGGCTAGCGCGCTGTCCGGTGGGCGAGACGGTGACGTCCGCCGAACAGATGGCACGGCCGGGCGGGCGGGTGCCCGGGCGTCGAGGTGGGCGGTTTTCCGGGTTCTCGTATCGAAGTTCGGACGATCTCGTCTCAGAATGCGACACGGCGGTGACAGGGCCGCCTGTCCGTCCCTACGATCGACCCCATGCAGTGTCAGGCGAGCGTCCTCCGGTCGAGGGGACAGGCGGATCTCACGAAGCGGCGGGCAGTGGACCTGTGCCGTGTCGCCGCCATGCTCTGTCGCACTTTCTGAGCGGGCGCGTCTTTCCGTCCGCATTCCCGTCCCCGTCGAGGGGATCCGTGCGCCGGCCCGGCCCGGGCGTGTGCGCACCCGTATACCTGCACGCCCCCCGCAACTGCCCCGGAGGAGAACAGCATGGCTCGCAGTGACGTCCTGGTCGACGCCGATTGGGTCCAGGAGCACCTGGACGACCCGAGCATCGCGATCGTCGAGGTGGACGAGGACACGTCCGCCTACGAGAAGAACCACATCAAGAACGCCATCCGGATCGACTGGACCACGGACCTGCAGGACCCGGTCCGCCGTGACTTCGTCGACCAGGAGGGCTTCGAGAAGCTCCTGTCCGACAAGGGCATCTCCAACGACCACACGGTCGTCCTGTACGGCGGCAACAACAACTGGTTCGCCTCGTACGCGTACTGGTACTTCAAGTTGTACGGCCACGAGAACGTCAAGCTCCTCGACGGCGGCCGCAAGAAGTGGGAGCTCGACGCCCGCGAGCTGGTCCCCGGCGACGAGGTGCCCGAGCGCCCGAAGACCGACTACAAGGCCAAGCCGCAGGACACCTCCATCCGCGCCTTCCGCGACGACGTCGTGGCCGCCATCGGCACGCAGAACCTGGTCGACGTGCGGTCGCCCGACGAGTTCTCCGGCAAGCTGCTCGCCCCGGCCCACCTGCCGCAGGAGCAGTCGCAGCGCCCGGGTCACGTCCCGACGGCCGCCAACATCCCGTGGTCGAAGAACGCCAACGACGACGGCACCTTCAAGTCGGAGGAGGAGCTCAAGGAGCTCTACGCCGCCGAGGACGTGGACCTGGCGAAGGACACCATCGCCTACTGCCGCATCGGTGAGCGTTCCGCGCTGACCTGGTTCGTGCTGCACGAGCTGCTCGGCGTGGAGAACGTCAAGAACTACGACGGCTCCTGGACCGAGTACGGCTCCCTCGTGGGCGTGCCGATCGAGCTCGGCTCCGGCAAGTAATCCCTCTCCGACCGACCTCTCAGGAGTAAGACATGTGCGGTGCGAAGGCCGGCGGCCCGGACGCCTCGACGATCAAGCCCGGTGAGACCACCATCCAGGGCCAGGTGACCCGCGACGGCGAGCCGGTGACGGGCTACGTCCGTCTGCTGGACTCGACCGGCGAGTTCACCGCGGAGGTCCCGACCTCCGCGACCGGGCAGTTCCGCTTCTACGCGGCGGAGGGCACCTGGACCGTCCGCGCCCTGGTGCCCGGCGGCACCGCCGACCGCACGGTCGTCGCCCAGCAGGGCGGCCTGGCCGAGGTCGCGATCGCGGTCTGAGCAGGGTTCGTACGAAGGGCCGCGTCCTCGGGGGCGCGGCCCTTCGGCCTGCCCGGACCTACGCTGGAGACATGTACGCGCGCAGGCGGCATGTCTACTTCGCCCTGATGGGGGGCTGCATCGGGCTGTTCGTCCTGGCCTGGGGCGTCGTGCGGCTCTGGTCGGTGCCGGCCGCGGTGGCGATGTGCCTGGTCGCCATGGTGATCCCGCCGGTCGCCGCGGTGGTCGCCAACCGGCGGGGCCCCGAGGACCGCTGGTGGGACGACCCCTCGGGCGACCCGCAGTCCGACGAGTGGTGGGACGAGCTGGACGGGAAGAAGAAGGGGCCCCGATAGGCCCGTCAGTACACCAGTGCCTGGGTGCCGTCCGTCATGGCCTCCTGCACGAACACCTGCGCGCCCGCGATCCGCACGCCTTCGAGGACGTCCTTCTCCGTGATGTCCCGGCGGGCCGCGCACTGCGTGCACAGCGTGACCCGGCCGGTCGCGAGGACGGAGTCCAGCAGGTCGGGCAGCGGAGCGGCGTGCGGGAGGTCGAACTCGGCAGCCCGGCCGGGGAGCGCGAACCACGCGGACTCCCCGGTGAGCCACAGGGACACCTCGACGCCGCTGGCCGCCGCCACCGCGGCCACCGTGAACGCCTGCGAGCAGCGCTCGGGAGCGTCGGTCCCGGCGGTCACCTTGATCACGAGCTTCTTCGCCATGACCGCATGGTAGTCAGGCGCCCACCTCGCACGACGGGGGCCGCACCCGGCCGCGTAAGCTGGATGCCGGCCCTGTGCACACCCCCGCACCCCGCTCAAGGAGCACTCCGTGATCTTCTTCTTCGAAATCCTGCTGGTCCTGGTCTGCGTCGGCGTCCTCGCCTTCGCCGGACTGACCGTGAAGAAGCTGTACCAGGGCCAGCGCTGATCACCGACGCCAGGAAGTTCCGCTCATGATCGAGATTCCGTCCGACCTCCACAAGGACCTCGTCCCGCTCGCGTTCCTGCTCGGCAACTGGGCAGGCGCCGGCGTGCACGACTTCCCCGGCGCCGAGAAGTGCAACTTCGGCCAAGAGGTCACCTTCACCCATGACGGCAGGGACTTCCTGGAGTACTCCTCGCACAGCTGGGTGCTGGACGGCGACGGCAACAAGGTCCGCCCGCTGGAGTCGGAGCACGGCTTCTGGCGGATCGACGCCGACCGCAAGGTCGAGGTGACCATGGTCCGCGACGACGGCGTCGTCGAGGTCTGGTACGGCGAGATGGCCGACAAGAAGCCGCAGATCGACCTGGTGACCGACGCCGTGGCGCGCACGGCCGCCTCCGGCCCCTACTCCGGCGGCAAGAGGCTGTACGGCTACGTGAAGAGCGACCTGATGTGGGTCGGCGAGAAGCAGACCCCCGAGGTCGAGCTGCGCCCCTACATGTCGGCGCACCTGAAGAAGGTCGTCACCCCGGAGGAGGTCGAGCGCTGGGCCAAGGCCCTGCCCGACGACATGCCCGACGACGGCATCGCGTTCTTCAAGTAGGCGGCACCGGCCGCGCACGGCGGCCCGGTCCGCCCGGCTCGGGGCCCGGACGGTTCACGGGCCAGGCCCTAGACTCGTGGTGTGGTGAGCACCGACTGGAAGAGCGACCTCAGGCAGCGCGGGTACCGGCTGACGCCCCAGCGCCAGCTCGTGCTCGAAGCTGTCGACACCCTTGAACACGCGACCCCCGACGACATCCTCGTGGAAGTGAGGAGGACGGCGTCGGGGGTCAACATCTCCACCGTCTACCGCACGCTGGAGCTGCTGGAGGAGCTGGGCCTGGTCAGCCACGCCCACCTCGGTCACGGCGCCCCGACCTACCACCTCGCCGACCGGCACCACCATCTGCACCTGGTCTGCCGCGACTGCACCAACGTCATCGAGGCGGACGTGGAGGTGGCCGCCGAGTTCACGGCCAAGCTGCGGGACACCTTCGGCTTCGACACCGACATGAAGCACTTCGCGATCTTCGGCCGGTGCAAGGACTGTTCCCTCAAGGCTTCCCCTGCCGAGTCGTAGGCTAGGCGTATGAAAAGCCCTCTGCTGACCCTGCCCGGCGCCGTCCCCGCCGAGGGCGTGGACGAAGGCGTGGCCGCCCACTACGGCGACCTGTTCCGCGAGCAGCGCGCCCTGGCCGACGGCACCGGCTTCGTCGACCTGTCCCACCGCGGGGTCGTCACCGTCTCCGGACCGGAGCGGCTCACCTGGCTGCACCTGCTGCTCACCCAGCACGTCCAGGACCTCCCGCCGCACCGCGCGACCGAGGCGCTGATCCTCTCCGCCAACGGCCACATCGAGCACGCGCTCTATCTGGTCGACGACGGCGAGACGGTCTGGGCGCACGTCGAGCCCGGCACCCAGGAGGCGCTGATCGCGTACCTGGAGTCGATGAAGTTCTTCTACCGGGTCGAGGTCGCCGACCGCACCGCCGACATCGCGGTGGTCCACCTGCCGGCCGGGTCCATCACCGAGGTGCCGGAGGGCGTCGCGGTGCGCGAGACACCGTACGGCAGGGACCTGTTCCTGCCGCGCGGCGACCTGGAGGCGTACGCGGACAAGGCGGGCCCCGCCGCCGGGCTCCTCGCGCACGAGGCGCTACGGGTCGAGCAGCACCGGCCGCGCCTCGGCTTCGAGACCGACCACCGCACCATCCCGCACGAGCTGGGCTGGATCGGCAGCGCGGTGCACCTGCAGAAGGGCTGCTACCGGGGCCAGGAGACGGTCGCCCGGGTGCAGAACCTGGGCAAGCCGCCGCGCCGGCTGGTCTTCCTGCACCTGGACGGCAGCGAGGTGCACCTGCCCGTGCCGGGCACCGAACTGCGGCTCGCGGGTGGGGAAGGCCCGGACGGGCGGAAGATCGGGTTCATCACCACGTCCGTCCGCCACCACGAGCTGGGCCCGGTCGCCCTGGCGCTGGTGAAGCGGAACGTCCCGGCGGACGCCCCGCTGCTCGCCGGTGACACGGCCGCCGCCCAGGAGACCGTCGTCGAGCCCTGAGCACCGTACGGCCCGCGAGGCCCGTCGGGTCCGTGAGGCTCACATCTCCAGCAGCACGGTGAACGGGCCGTCGTTGGTGAGCGACACCCGCATCCGCGCGCCGAAGCGGCCCGTCGCCACCGTCGCGCCCAGCGCGCGCAGCTGCGCCACGACCTCGTCGACCAGCGGCTCGGCGAGATCGCCGGGGGCCGCCGTGTTCCAGGTGGGGCGGCGGCCCTTGCGGGCGTCGCCGTAGAGGGTGAACTGGCTGATCACCAGGAGCGGGGCGCCGACGTCGCTGCAGGACTTCTCGTCCTGCAGCATCCGGATCGACCAGAGCTTGCGGGCGAGCTGCGCCGCCTTCTCCTTGGTGTCGTCGTGGGTGACGCCGACCAGGACGCACAGGCCCTCGCCTTCGACGGCCCCCACCGTCTCGCCGTCCACCACGACGCTCGCGCCGTCGACCCTCTGCACCACTGCACGCATACGCCCATGATGCCGGTCCGCGAACAGGTGGCCGACGGCGGCCCACGGAACACCCCGGTCGGGCTATTTTACTCCTTAGCGCCCATCTGGGGCGGATCGGGGCCACTCGCTCACATTGCGGCCGCTCAGGGTGGCACGATGCTGGCACATGCCGGTCGAGGGGACGGTTGAGGCACATGAGCACACCGGGGATCGGGCAGTCGCGTGCGGCTGTCGTGCTGACCCACGGGGGCGCCGGGGAACGGGAGTTCCGCCGGCCGCCCACGCAACGTACGGACAGCCCCGTGCTGCCGGAGGAGCGGGCGGAGGACGAACTGACCGGGCTGAGCCTGGACGACCTGCGCGCGACGCGGCGGGACGCGCGGCGCGACGAGGCCGACCTCAGCTACGTACGCCGGCTCCTTCAGGGGCGGATCGACATCCTGCGCGCGGAGCTGGCGCGGCGCGACCTGCCGCAGGGGGTGCCCGCGGCCTTCGCGCCGGGGGAGGCCTCCGTCGTCGACCGGCTGCCGGAGATCCTCCGGGACACCCCGGCCCGGCAGCGGTCCTCGGCCCGCCACCTGACGCTGGGGACACCGCGGAGCGAGGAGTACCGGCGGCTGGCCGCCGAGATGCTCTCCGAGGTGGAGCTCTCCGACCTGGCGGCGCGCACCGACGGCGAACTGCACACGGCCATGGGCCGGCTGGTGGGGTACGAGCAGCAGGTGTCGCGGCGGCGGCAGCGGCTGCAGCGCACGGCCGACGCGTGCGGCGCGGAGATCACCCGCCGGTACCGGGAAGGGGAGGCGCAGGTCGACGACCTGCTGGTGTGAGGAGGGCCGGGGGGAAACCGCGTCGACACCCGTCGGGGGACCGACCTAACGTGACGTCCATGACCTCCCGTGCCGCCATAGACGTACGTCCCATCACCGAGGCCGAGTTCGCCGACTGGAACCGGGCCATGAACATCGGCTTCCTGCGGGAGCCCAGCATGTCCGAGGAGGTCATCGACGCGCGCCGGGCGCAGTTCACGCCCGGCCGCTCGGTGGGCGCCTTCGACGCGGGGCGGTGCGTCGCGACGTTCCGTTCCTTCGCGCAGGAGCTGACCGTGGTCGGCGGGGCGGCCGTGCAGGCCGACGCGGTCACCAACGTCACCGTCTCCCCGACGCACCGCCGGCGCGGGCTGCTGACCCGGATGATGACCGAGGAGCTCGCCGCCGCGAAGGGGCGCGGGGACGTCGTCGCCACGCTGATCGCCGCCGAGTACCCGATCTACGGGCGGTACGGCTTCGGCCCGGCCACCTGGGCCACCGAGTGGACGATCGACGTGCCGCGCACCGGTCTCGACCCGCGCTGGGCCGGACCGGAGGACGGCGGCCGGGTCGACCTGGTGGACGCCGAGGACGTCCGCAAGCTCGGCCCCGAACTGCACGAGCGGCTGCGCCGGGTCCGGCCGGGCGTGGTGAGCCGCGACGAGCTGTGGTGGCGCACCACCACCGGCGCCGTGCGCTTCCACGCCACCTTCCACGAGCCCTTCTACGTGGTGTACCGCTCGGCCGCCGGCGAGGTCGAGGGCATGGCCGCCTACACCACGGACGACCGGTGGGGCGACGGCAAGCAGCCGTTGAACACGGCGCGGGTGAAGTGGCTGACCGGGGTGACCCCGGCCGCCGAGCGGGCGCTGTGGCACTACCTGTGCTCGGTCGACTGGGTGGTCCGGGTCAGGAGCGGTTACCGGGCCCCCGACGACCTGCTCCCGCTCCTCCTGCCCGACCCGCGTGCCGCCGCCGTGACGACGCACGCCGACTTCCTGTGGGTGCGCGTCCTCGACGTCGTACGGGCGCTGGAGGCGCGGACGTACGAGGGGGCCGGGTCGCTGGTGCTGGAGGTGGCCGACGCGGACGGACCGGCCGGCGGGCGGTACCGGCTGGAGGTGTCGGAGGACGGCACCGGGACCTGCGCGCCGACCACGGAGAACGCCGACATCGCCCTGGACGTGTCCGACCTGGGGGCGCTGTACCTCGGGGACGAGTCGGCGGTGCGGCTGGTGGCGCTGGGCCGGGTCCGGGAAGAACGAGCGGGCGCCGCCCGTACGGCCGACGCCCTGCTGCGTACGTCCAGGCGACCGTGGTGCCCGGACGTGTTCTGAGCGCTGTCACGCTCCGGGGCGCGGCCACGCGCGCGCCCCTGCTGCCTCCTCCTTCCGCCGACGACGGGTGATCCGTATCCGTAGCGTGCTGTTCAGTTGTGGTTGTGGTTGTGGTGGTGCCTGCCGTCGACGGGCTCCCGGCTCCCCTCCGGAAGGGAGCCCGGTCGGCGGCGCGTGCGGAGTGCCGTCAGCCGGACTGGGCGAACAGCATCACGAGGATGACGGCGCCGATGCCGCTGATCATGGTGCTCCGCGCCTTGATGCCCACGGTGAGGGCGACGAAGGCGATGATCCCCATCGGGCCGTACTTCCACTGGACGAGTTGCTCGAACCCGATGGCCAGGGCGGCGATGACGATGGCGATGAGCGGCATGACGGTCCCCTGTCTCCGGTGGCCTCCCCCGCGCCTCCTGGTGAGCCAACCCCTGTCTGGGTCGACCAGGTTGGGCGAGTTGGTGACCAACTTGTTCTTAGTTATCTCCGCTTGGAACAGTCTTATAACCACCCTCCGGTGAACTGCCCGAAGATGGCGGGAAGTTGTAGTGTTTGGCCGTGGAGACGGAACACGCCTCCGTCAATGGACGGAAGAAGCCTCAGCGGCCCCAGAGGACGCATCGTGAGGTGGCCGACGAGCTGCGCGCCCGGATCCGGTCCGGAGCGCTGCGGCCGGGCCAGCGCATGCCCACACAGGCCCAGTTGGCCGCCGAGTTCGGCGTCGAACGCCAGGCCGTGCGCGGCGCGTTGCGCATTTTGCAGTCCGAACAGCTGCTGACCAACGTCTCCAAAGGGGCGCCGGCGACCGTCGCCGACCGGTCCGAACGGCCTCCGGCCGGCCCCGCCGCACCTCCGCTGCCCACCACGGTGGCCCTCGCGCCCCGGATAGCCGCCGCCTTCGAGTCGGAGCACGTGGAGATAGACGCCGTCTGCCTGACCGCCGTCTCGCTCACGCTCGCCATCGGTGAACCGCTTCGGCAGATCCACGCGGGGCGGCTGAAACCGGCCAAGGTCGATGTCCGCGTCCTGCTGCCCAGCCGGAGCATCGACCTCGCCTTCCCGGTCCCGGTCGCGGGCCGCCGCGGGGACGGCGACCCGGTGCACGAGCGCTGGCTGGCCCAGCGCAACGCCCAGGGCCAGGTGCTCCGCCACAACCTGCTGGCCCTGCGCGCCACGCACGGCATCGACGTGCGGGTGTCCTTCCGGGCGCTGCCCTTCACCCCGCCGGTGAAGCTGTACCTGCTCAACCGCGAGGAGGCGCTGTTCGCCTACTACACGGTGACCCGCAGCGAGGCGCAGATCGGCCAGGAGAGCCTGGAGACGTACGACGCGCAGGGCGTACGGTCGATGCTGTTCGCCTTCGAGCAGGGCACCGGCCTGCGGGACACGAGCTTCGTGGAGCAGTCCCGCCTGTGGTTCAACGCACTGTGGGAGACGATCAGTTCGGAGCTGGAGCTCACGGACTGACGTCTCCCACGGGGTTCGGTCCGGGCCGGCCGGGCACGCTGCCGGGTGGTCCGGTCACAGGGCGGGGCGGGCCACGAGCAGCGCGAGCAGCACCGCTCCGGCCGAGCTGACGCCGGGCCGTCTGGCGTGGATGCCGACGGTGACCAGCAGCAGCCCGAGGAGGCCGGCGGCGCCGTACCTCCACTGCGCGAGCTGCTCGACGGTGACGACGACCACGGCGGAGATCAGGGCGATGACGGGCATGGTGTTCCCCCTTCGGGCCAACGGTGGGGCGGGACGGAGGTGCGGTGGTGACGGCGTGGCGGCCCTGCGGCGGTGAAATGAGCGGAACCGTAACCTCCGCCAACTCCACCAAGTTGGCAACCAACTCCATCTATGTTGTCCCCACTTGGTTCCTACTCCAAAACAACTTTCAAACAACTCCCCATAGATGGATCACAGTTGTAGCGTTTGGTCGTGGCCCAGGAGAACGTGTCAGTGAACGGCAGCAGCAGGCTCTCGGCCCAGGAGATCGCCGACATCCTGCGGGAACGCATCCGCGGGGGTGAGCTCAAGGCCGGCGACCGCCTGCCCACGCAGGCCGAGCTGGCCGAGGAGTTCGGCGTGGAGCGCGGCACCGTCCGCCAGGCCCTGCGCGCCCTCCAGGACGACGGCCTGCTCAGCAACGTCAGCAAGGGCAGCCCGCCGCGGATCGCCGCCCCCGCCCCCGCCCGGGAGGAGCCGCAGCCGACCATGGTGGGCCTCGCGCCCCGGCTGACGGACGCCTTCTCCACGGCCCGGGTGCGGATCGACGCGGTGTGCCTGACCGCCGAAAGCTTCATGCTGGCGGTCGGCGAGCCGGTCCGGCAGATCCACGAGGGCCGCATCCGCCCCGAGGTGATCGACGTCCGCATCATGCTGCCGTCCCGCCGGATCAACCTCGCCTTCCCGGTGCCGGTCGACGGCCGCGACGCGGGCGACGAGGACCCGGTGCACGAGCGCTGGCTGGCCCAGCGCAACTCCCAGGCCCGCGTGCTCCAGCACAACCTGCAGGCGCTGCGCGCCACGCACGGCATCGACGTGCGGGTGTCCTTCCGGGCGCTGCCGTTCACCCCGCCGGTGAAGCTGTACCTGCTCAACGGCGAGGAGGCGCTGATCGGCTACTACATGCTGACCCGGCGCGAGGAGGAGTGGGAGAGCCGGACGCTGGAGATGTACGACGCCCTGGGCTCCGCGTCCCTCCTCTTCTCCTTCGCCAAGCGGGGCGGCCAGCGGGACCGGGCGTTCGTGGAGGAATCCCAGAAGTGGTTCGACGCCCTCTGGGAAACCATCACGACGGACCTGACACTCTCCTAGTGACTTCTGAGACGCAGCAGACCGAAGTGGTGACAGCCGAGACCGGGACGGAACCGGACGACCTGCGGGACCTGATCGAAGGTGCCCGGGTCGTGCTGTGGGACTTCGACGGTCCCGTCTGCCGCCTGTTCGCGGGCCACTCCGCGGAACGCGTGGCGCGGGACCTGGTGGAGTGGCTGGAGGGGCAGGGCCTGCACGGCCTGCTCAACGAGACCGAACGTGAGTCCCTCGACCCGCACGCCGTGCTGCGCGCCGTGGACGACCGGCACCCCGGCAGCGACCTGGTCGAGGAGCTCGAGGAGCGGCTCACCAAGGAGGAGCTGAAGGCCACCGCCTCCGCGATGCCCACGCCGTACGCCGATCCGCTGGTCCGTACCTGGACCGCGGTGGGCGCACGGCTGGCCGTCGCCACCAACAACTCACCCCAGGTGGCGCGCGAGTACCTGACCTCGCGCGGCCTGCTGTCCTGCTTCGCCCCCCACATCTACGGCCGGACCCAGGAACTGCGGTACCTCAAGCCGCACCCGCACTGCATCAACCGGGCCCTCAACGCGATGGGCGCCGCCCCGTCGACCGCCCTGATGATCGGCGACACCCCCTCCGACTTCCTGGCCGCCCGGGCCGCCGGTGTCCCGTTCCTCGGCTACGCCCGCAACGAACGCAAGGGCAAGCTGCTGCGGGACGCGGGGGCGAGGACGGTCGTCGACTCGCTGGAGCCGGTGCTGAAGGCGGTGCGGGAGCGGCGTCAGGCCTGAATCATCAGCACGGTGAGCAGCACGGCCGCCCCGACGGCGAGCCCTTCACGGCGGGCGCGGACGCCCACACCGACGAGGAACAGCAGGACCAGACCGGCCATGCCCAGGCGGTCCTCGGTCAGCAGGCTCAACGACAGCTCCCCGAGCGCCGAGAGCAGTTCGAGCCGGGCCATCATCGGACCATCTCCCTTCCACTTTCCGTCAGCGCTCAACTCGTCGTCCAATTGGACTGGTTGGCCTGAGGGGTGTCTGCCCGGCCCGGTTGATCCCTTAACCAACGGTCGTGCGCGACAAGGGAGTTGTGGACGGTTGGTTTGCCGGTGGACCGAAAGCGGTACGTTGTGGGCGTGGCCGGACGGCAGGGCGAGGCAGGCGGCGGCGGGCGGGAGGCCCAGCGGGTCGCCGACGAGCTGCGCGCGCGGATAGGCCACGTCTATCCCCTCGGCTCGTTCCTGCCGGCGCAGCGAGCCCTCGCCGTGGAGCTGGGCGTCTCCCGTGACACGGTGCAGCGGGCGCTGCGGGACCTGGTGAGCGAGGGCTGGATCCAGTCCCGTCGGGGCAGCGGCTCGCGGGTGGTCAAGACGCAGCGCATCCAGTCCTCGGCGCCCAAGGCGACCCGGCTGCACGGCCAGGTGACGCTGGCCCCCTTCATCAGCGAGGCCTTCGAACAGCCCGAGGTCACGCTCGACGTCTACACGCTGACCTCGGAATCGCTGGACGCGCACATCCGGCTCCAGTCGGAGCGCATCCGCGGTGGCTTCATCTCGCCCCAGCGCATCACTCTCCGTATGCTCCTGCCGGACCCGTCGCTGCCGCTGCCGTATCCGAGGGTCAAGGACGACCGGGACGACCCCCGGCTGCGGGAGCGGCTGCGGATCATCACCGAGTCGCACACCACCTCCCTGGTGGGGGCACTCAGGGATCTGCAGACCGAGCAGCTGGTCCCGTCCGTCGACGTACGGATCCGGCACACCCCGCTGACGCCGACCTTCAAGCTGTACCTGTTCAACGCGGTCGAGGTGCTGCACGGCATGTACGAGATCATCGAGCGGCCGCTGGAGCTGGAGCGGGGCGAGGTGGTGACCGCCCTGGACGTGCTGGGACTGGGCGCCACGCTCACCCATCACGTGAAGGAACCGGGAGATTCCGCCGCTCCGGGAGCCGTGTTCGTCGACAGCATGCAGCAGTGGTTCGACTCGGTCTGGAACCTCCTCTCGGAGTGACCGCCGTGCTGTAGCATTCCGGCCACCGATTGAGCATCGCTCTCCCCCTGTTCGTACCAGGGAGCACATCCGCCACTGGGACGGGCTTCCGCGATTCGGGCACACGGGTGACACCCTGTCCGGCGCATGCCTTTCCGGCATGCGGAAGCGGAGGCGGCATGCCTACCGTCAGTTGTGGACTCCCTCGTACCTCACGGAGCGGCCAGTGGGCGCACCACCCCTTCCCCGACCGGTTCGCGGGGTGCCCACCACGCCGGACGACCGGCTCCGGGACTTCGTGGAGCACGCCACCCGGTGCGGGGCGGTCAGCAGCGGCCACCACAACCAGAACTTCGTGCTGGAGCTGCGTGAGGCGGAGGCGCGTCTGCTGGGCCGGGAGCCCGGGACGTCGGTGACGGTACGCGTCCGCCGGGCCGAGGCGCTGCCGGTGGTGATCAGGACCTGGGAGAACGAGGACGAGATCCTCGGGGCGGTCAAGGGTGTCCTGCCGCATGTGCCGCAGTGCCTCGCCAAGGGGCCGGGGTTCGCCGTCCACAGCTATGTGGAGGGCGTGCCCCTCTCCAGCGTCTGCGGCAACGGCAAACCGCTCGACACCCTGATCATCAGGGCGCTGACCGGGCTGCTCGCCCAGATGGCCCAGGTGCGGCGCAGCAGTCTGCCGCCGCTGCCTGCCTGCTGGCCCCGCAACGACACCGACAGCCAGGGGTTCCTGCGTACGCTGGCGGACCTCGCGGACCGGCAGATCCGCCGGCCCAACTGGACCGTGTTCGGTGGGCTGTTCGCGGCGCTGGGCATCCCGGAGGACGCCCTGGTCCGGCTCGCCGGGCGGACCCCCGTCATGGCCCGCCGGCCGTACAGCCTGCTCCACGCCGACCTGCACCGGGACAACGTGATCGTCTCCTACGGCGGTTCGCTCCCGCTGATCTGCGTCGACTGGGAGCTGGCGACCTACGGCGACCCCCTCCACGACCTGGCGACCCACCTGGTGCGCATGCGGTACCCGGAGCACCAGTGGCCGGAGGTGATCGCCGCCTGGGAGGGAGCCATGCGCGGGATCCGGCCCGCCGCGGTGAACGGGCTGGCGAAGGACCTGCAGCACTACCTCGACTTCGAGCGCGCGCAGTCGGTCTTCCCCGACGTGATGCGGGCCGCGCAGTCCCTGGAGCAGGCGTTCTCCCAGAAGACCCTGGACGAGGCGACGGCGGAGGTGGACCGGGCGCTGCAGGCGGCGGCGGGACCGCTCCACCTGCGGAACGTGCCCGGGCCCCGGGAGATCGAGCGCGCCCTGTTCCGCTGGCTGACCTCGCGCCGGGGCGGGCACGGCGGGCACGGCGGCCAGACGTTCGGCTGGAAGCCCGACCCGCGTCTGCCGTTACCGGAGGACTTCGGCGAGGCCGCCGTGCCGGCCGCGCTGTCCGTGGAGGGCGCGGCCCCCGCCCGTCTGGTGTTCAAGGGCACCGCCCACCTCAACACCGTGGTGCGCGTCCCGGGCGTGGACTACCCCGTCGTCGTACGGCGCAGGCTGCCCGACGTCACCCGGCGCGAGCCGCACTTCCTCAGCGAGCACGCCGTGCTGCGCGGCATCGAGGAGGCCAGGGTCGCCGTGCACGCGCCCCGGGCCCTGGCGCTGGGCGAGACCTATCCGGACGACACCTTCGCCATCCACACCTACGTGGGCCCGCGGGACGTGGACAGCCCCCCGGACCACCCCGTGAACGGCCTGCTGCCGCACGAGGCCGACGGGCTGGTGGACCAGCTGTGCGCGCTGACCGGGGTGGACTACACGCACCTCGACCCGACGGCGGGCGAACCCGGCTTCCACCGCTGGCTCAAGGACGAGCTGGTCCGCCTGGTCGGCGCGCTGCCCAGGGAGACGCAGCAGCTCGCCCGGCAGCTGGGCCTCCCGGACGCCGTACGGCTGAACCAGATCCTCTCGCGGCAGGAGGTCAGCCACCGGGAGCCCTCCCTGCTGCACGGCGACCTCAACCCGTGGAACCTGGTACGCCGGGACGACTCCGGCGGGCTGACCATCATCGACTGGGAGATGGCCCTGATCGGCGATCCCCTGTACGACCTGGTCCGGCACATGCACCTCACGCCGACCCGCCCGGAGATCCGCGTCCGCATGTTCCGCCGCTGGGAACGCGTGCTGCCGTCCGCGTACACGCGTGACTGGCGCAAGGACTGGCAGGTCTACCGCCGGCTGGAGACCGTCCGCTCCGCGTACATCGACCTCGACCGGATCGTCACGGGAGCGAGCCTGGACGCCCCCAACGTCCGCCGCGCGGTGGCCTCGTACGCGGTCACCCTGGCGGTGGCCAACGGCGCCCTCGGCCTCCCGGTCCGCGCCACGGCGAACCCGTACCTGCTCCGCGCCCTGATCTGAGACGCGGGTCAGACCTCGTCGTCCTCCACCGGCGGCATCAGTGCCCGAAGCCACCGTTCCGTCTGGGCGACATGGGCCTCCGCCGCGCCGGCGGCCTGGCCCGGGTCGCGGTCGGCGATCGCGGTGGCCAGGACGCGGTGGTCGGCGTCGCTCCTGCGGCGCAGCTCGGGACCCTCGGGGAGGGTGAACACCTGGTACTTGCGGGAGCGGGCACGGAACACCGCGAGCAGGGAGGCCAGCGTGGGGTTGCCGCCCGCGCGGGCGATCTCCGCGTGGAAGCGGTGGTCGAGGTCGGACGCCTCGGCGGGGTCGTCCGTCGCCTCCATCGCCTCGATGAGGGAGAACAGGGTCGCGACCGTCTCGGGGGTGGCGCGGGCGGCGGCCTTCGCCGCGACGTGCGCCTCCAGCACCCGGCGGATCTCGTAGACCTCCAGCAGTCCCGGCAGCGGCAGCAGTTGCAGGGTCAGGGAGAGGCTGCCGATGAGGTCCTCGGGGCGCAGTTGCGAGACGTAGGTGCCCGAGCCGTGACGCGGCTCGATCACGCCCAGCGCCGCGAGCATGCGTACCGCCTCACGCAACGAGCCGCGGGAGACGCCGAGTTCCTCGCAGAGGTCCGCCTCGGGCGGTATCCGCTCCCCGGCGCCGAGCCGCCCCGTGGCGATCATGTGCCGCAGGCCGTGGAACGCCTTGTCGACTGCCGACATCCGATGCCTCCCCATGACGGGCCGCGTCCGGCGCCCCCGCCCGAGTGCACTGTAGCGGGCCGAGAGATCAGATGTCTTCGGTGAAACATTTCTGAGTCATCTGATTTCTAGGCGGTCACAGGTCTTGTCATGGCCGAAAACACCATGCCAACATCCCGAGTCATCATACGTCTTGGCCTTCGGGGTCCCCGAGGGTCTGATGTCCCCCGCGGATGGGAGTCATGTGAGCGAGACCGACGTCAGCACCGCCCCCCGCCCCCTGCTGCTGTCCGACGGCCGGCCGGCGGCTCAGGCGTGGTCGCTGGATCCCGCCCTGCGCCATCTCAACCACGGTTCCTTCGGCGCCGTTCCGCTGGTCGCCCAGGAGCGGCAGAACGAGCTGCGGGCGGAGATGGAGCGGGCGCCGGTGGTGTGGTTCCCCGAGCTGCCGGGGCGGCTCGCGGCGGCCCGGACCGGTCTCGCGGCCTTCCTCGGCGTGGACGCGGGCGACCTCGCCCTGGTGCCCAACGCGAGCGCCGGGGCGAGCGTCGTGTACGCCTCCCTGGAGCGCCGGGCCGGCGGTGAGATCGTCGTCACCGACCACGGCTACGGCGCCGTGACGATGGGCGCCGAACGCCTCGCCCGCCGCTGGGGCGGCCGGGTACGCACCGCGCACGTCCCGCTGGACGCGGACGAGCAGCAGGCGTACGAGGCCGTCATGGCCGAGGTGGGCGACGCCACCGACCTCCTGGTCGTCGACCAGATCACCTCGGCCACCGCCCGCCGGCTGCCGGTGGAACCGATCGGCGCGGAGGCGGCGCGGCGCGGAGTCCCGCTGCTCGTCGACGGCGCCCACGCGCCCGGCCTGCTCGCCACCCCCCTCGACGGCCTGACCTGCGACTTCTGGGCCGGCAACCTGCACAAATGGGCCTGTGCCCCACGCGGCACCGCGGGGCTGGTGGCCCGCGGCCCGCTGCGGGACGGCCTTCACCCGCTGATCGACTCCTGGGGCGCGCCCGACCCGTACCCGGACCGCTTCGACCAGCAGGGCACGGTCGACGCGACCAACTACCTCGCCACGCAGACCGCGCTGGACTTCGTCGACCGCACCTGGGGCTGGGACGCCGCCCGCCGCCACATGGACGAGCTGGCGGGCTACGCGGAGCGCGTCGTGGGCGCCGCCGTCGCCGAACTGACCGGTGAGGACGCCCTTGTGGACGTCGGCATGCCGGTGCCCGGCATGCGGCTGGTGCGGCTGCCGGACGGTCTGGCCGACAGCCGGATCGCCGCGGACGCCCTGCGCGACCGGGTGGCCGCCGAGCTGGGCGTCGAGGCCGCGTTCACCGCCTTCGACGGCATCGGCTACGTACGGCTGTCCGCGCACGTCTACAACACCGCCGAGGACTACGAGTACTTCGCCGAGCGGTGCGTCCCCGTGCTCGGCGCGTGGGCCCGGGCCGCGCGCACCTGACCGGCCGCCCCGCACACCCCTCCCCACGCCCCTTCCCCCACGCAAGGCCCCGCCCGTCCCCCGTTCACCCAAGGAAGAGGTCAGCACGATGAGAAGAAGGACGGCAGCTCTCGCGCTCGGCACCGCCGCCGCGATGGTCCTGACCGGCTGCTCCACGATGAGCCCCGGTGAGAGCGGAACGGTCACCCTCAACATGGTGGAGAGCCTGACCAACCCCGCCCGCACCGACCTGCTCAAGGAGCTGATAGCCGACTTCGAGAAGCAGAACGCGAAGGTCAAGGTCAACCTGGTCTCGCCGCCCACCGAGCAGGCCGACCAGAAGCTCCAGCAGATGCTGCAGTCGGGCAGCGGCGTGGACGTCCTCGAGGTCCGCGACATCACCGTCGGACCCTGGTCGAACAACGGCTGGCTGTACGACATGAAGAAGGACCTGGCCGGCTGGAAGGGCTGGGACGCGCTCACCGACAACGCTGTCGCGGCCGCCGAGGACGCCGAGCACCGCACCTACTTCGTCCCCTACGGCTTCTACGGGCTGAGCCTTTTCCACCGCACCGACCTGATCAAGGAAGCCGGCTTCGACAAGCCCCCGGCCACCTGGGACGAGCTGCTGGAGCAGGCATCCACGATCCACGACCCGTCGTCGCGCCGCTACGGCTACGCCTTCCGCGGCGCGGCCAACGCGCACAGCAACGCCACGGCCGCCATCGAGGCGTACGTCGCCGACGACATCGACCCCGCCAACGGCTACCTGCTGAAGAACGGCAGCACCATCTTCTCGGCGCCCGAGGCGCTGGACGCGATGGAGACGTACCTGAAGCTGTTCCAGAAGGCGTCGCCGAAGTCGTCCGTGGCCTGGGGCTACCCGGAGATGGTGGAGGGCTTCACCAACGGCTCGACCGCGTTCCTCCTCCAGGACCCCGAGGTCATCGCCACCGTCTCGGAGTCGAAGTCGATCGACGAGAACCAGTGGAGCACCGCGCCGCTGATGGCCGGGCCCAGCGGGAAGACCGTGCAGCCGCTGGCGACCGCCGGATGGGGCGTGGCGGAGGGCAGCAAGCACAAGGCCGAGGCCGTGAAGCTGGTGCAGTTCCTCTCCGAGGGTGAGGCGTCCACACGCTTCAGCAAGGAGAACAGCCTGGTGCCGATCCTGAAGTCGGCGGCCGACGACGCGTTCTACCGCACCGGCCCGTGGGCCAGCTACGTCACCATGACGGAGAACCCGGACAAGTACCTGGTCGTCACCCAGCCGCGCGGTGTCGCGTGGTGGACGGAATGGCAGCAGCGTGCCGACACGGACGTGCAGAAGATGATCCTCGGGAAGCTGACGCCGAAGGACCTGCTGGCCGGCTGGGACGCCTACTGGACCGAGAAGTGGAAGAAGTGACGATGTCCGGTACGTCCACGTCCGGTACGTCCGGCACGTCGCCGGCGTCCGGCGCGCCGGTGGCGCCCTCCGTCCGCAAGGAGGGCGCCCCGCCCCCGCGAAGGGGCGCGGGAGGCCGCAGGCGGGAGTTCACCACCCGGCGCGGCCTGGTCATCGCCGCCTTCATGGCACCGGCGGCGGTCTTCGTGGCGCTGTTCACGTACTACCCGATGATCGCCGGCAGCCAGATGGCCTTCCGGAACTGGAACCTGACCGACCTCACGGACACCTCGTGGGTGGGGGTCAAGAACTTCCGGGAGGTCTTCACCGACCCCGTGTGGGGGACGGTACTGAGCAACACCGCGCTGTGGGTGGTCGGTTCGATCGTGCCGCAGCTGGTGATCGGGTTCGCGATCGCGCTGTGGCTGCGCCGCCGGTTCCGCCTCCGCGGGCTCTACCAGGCGCTGATCTTCTTCCCGTGGGCGATCTCCGGGTTCCTCATCGGCATCCTGTTCCGCTGGATGTTCAACAGCGAGTTCGGTGTCGTCAACGACCTGCTGCAGCGGGCCGGGCTGATCGATGAGCCGATCGCCTGGCTCGCCGACCCGGACACCGCGATGATCGCCGTGCTGATCGCCAACATCTGGTACGGGGTCACCTTCTTCGCGATCATGATCCTGGCCGCGCTGCAGTCGATCCCGGACGAGCTGTACGAGGCGGCGGCGCTGGACGGCGCGGGCAAGGCCCGGACGCTGTTCCAGATCACCATCCCCTACATCCGGGTGACGCTGGCCCTCACGGTGCTGCTGCGGGTCATCTGGATCTTCAACTTCCCCGACCTGATCTTCGGTATGACCGGGGGCGGCCCGAACAACGAGACGCACATCGTGACCACCTGGATGATCAAGATCACGCAGCAGGGCGACTACGGCAAGGCGTCCGCGCTCGGCCTGATCGTCGTCGCGGTCCTGCTGGTGTTCGCCGTGTTCTTCCTGCTGGCGACGCGGGAGCGTGGGGCGGGACGCCGCGGCGGCGGGCGGCCCGGGAAGTCCGGGAAATTCGGGAAGCGAGGGGTACGGGCGTGATCGGCAAGGAAACCACGGCCGGCCGGGCCACCAAGTTCACGTTCCTCGGCCTCTGGCTCGTCTTCTCCCTCTTCCCGCTCTACTGGATCGTCGTCACGTCCCTCAAGGACCCGGGCGACATCTTCTCCTTCCCGATCGCCTACTGGCCCGAGCGGTTCTCCCTGGAGAACTACCAGGGACTCTTCGGCAAGGCGGACTTCGGCACGTATCTGGTGAACAGCCTGGTCGTGGCGACCGTCGCGGGCGCGGTGGCCACCGCCATCTCGACGCTCTCGGCGTACGTCCTCGCCCGGTTCGAGTTCCGCAGCAAGTCGGCGCTGCTGATGGCGGCCCTGGTGACGCAGATGATCCCGTCGTTCATCGCGCTCGGTCCGCTGTACCTGCTGATGACCGACCTCCAACTGGTCGACAACCGCCTTGGGTTGATGCTCGTCTACATCGCGGTGTGCATCCCCTTCTGCACGGTGATGCTGCGCGGCTTCTTCGAGAACATCCCGGACGCGCTGGAGGAGGCCGCGATGATCGACGGCCTGTCCCGGTTCGGGGCGCTGGTCCGGGTGCTGCTGCCGGTGATGCGCCCCGGGATCGTCGCCGCGTTCATCTTCAACTTCGTCAACTGCTGGAACGAGCTGTTCCTGTCGGTGACGCTGATGAACAGCGACGAGAACAAGACGGTGCCGACCGCGCTGAACGGCTTCATCTCCAGCTTCAACATCGACTGGGGTTCGATGTCCGCGGCGGCGGTGCTGACGATCCTGCCGACGATGGTGCTGTTCGCCTTCGCCAGCCGTCACATCGTGCAGGGCCTCACGGCCGGCGCGGTGAAGGGGTGAGCCTGGCGGCCCGCTCACGGGGTGCCGTCGGGCCCGCCCCCGGGCCCGACGGCGTCCCGGGCGGCCTGCTCCAGACGGTCGCGGTAGGCCTTCCACCACGCCGGGTCCGACGACGGCAGGCTGTTGCTCCCGGCCCGCTCGCCCGCCGCGCCGTCCATGAGCTCACGCAGGATGTCGGCGTGGCCGGCGTGCCGCTGGGTGTCGGCGATCACGCGGACCACGGCGTGGTGGAGGGTCAGCTCGGCCCTGTCGTCCGGCCACCACGGCACCCGGCCGGTCGTGTCCAGCGGCAGGGCGTCGATCGTGGCGTCCGCGTGCGCCCAGGCCCGGCGGTACAGCCCGACGACGTCGGTGCGTGTCTCGTCGGCGGTGGCCCACATGTCGTCGTTGAGATCCGCCCCGTCCGCGAGCCAGGGGAGCGGTTCACCGGACGGCCGCCCGAAGGTGTCACCGAGGTACCCGAGTTCGACACCGGCCACGTGCTTCACCAGCCCGAGCAGATTGGTCCCGGTCGGTGTCATCGGCCGCCGCGCGTCGTACTCCGTCAGCCCGTCCAGCTTCCACAACAGCGCGTCCCGGGCCTCCTGGAGATAGCGGTGCAGGTCGGCCTTGGCGGTATCGGTGAGTGTCATGGCGTCAGTCTGTCGTCACCGGCGGCCACCGCCCCCGGAAACGGGTCGACAGCGTCCGCACGGCACGCCGAGGTGTCCGGCCGGCGCGTTGCCGCGTCCGTGAGGATCGCCCGCAGGCGGGAGCGGCACTCGGCGGCGAAGGACGGGAACGTGTGCCAGTAGTACGGGATGCCGGCGACGCCCACCGCGATGGCCCAGGCGCGGGCGCGGAGCCAGGTGAGGTCGTCGAGGGACAGGGTGTCCCAGTAGGCCCGGCGCGCCTCGGGCGGGAGGTCCCAGACGGGGGCGTGCTCGGCGTCGGGGTGGCCGACCGAGAGGGCGCCGAAGTCGATCACCGCGTGGAACGCGCCGTCCCGGGCCAGGAGGTTGGCCGGCCTGAGGTCGCCGTGCAGCCATACGTGGGGCCCCGAGGGCTCGGGCAGTTCGAGCGCCGCCAGCCACAGCCGCTCCAGCGTGTCGATGTCGAGGTCCAGCCCCGCGAGGGTCCGGCAGGCGTCGAGGCTCGTGCCGACCCACTCGTCGCACGGGACGAGGCTTCCGCCCCGGTACCAGGAGAGACCGTCCGCGCGCGTCGCGCCCATCAGGTCGACGCGGTGCAGGTCCCGTACGACCGCCGCCAGGCCGGCGCCGAACGCCGCCCAGTCCCGGACGGTGTCCGGACCGGGCTCCTCACCGTCGATCCAGCGGTGGACCGACCAGGGCACCGGGTAGGCGTCGGTCGGTGCTCCGGCGTGGACGGGCTCGGGGACGGGGCACGGCAGGTGGGGCGCCAGCCGGGGCAGCCACTCCTGCTCCTTCCGCAGGGACGGCGCGCCGTCCGCCGTCCGCGGCAGGCGCACCACCAGGTCGTCGCCCAGCCGGTACATGGTGTTGTCCGTGCCCGCGCCCGCGGGAGCCAGGGGCAGGCCGGCCCACTCCGGCCGCTGCTCCCGCAGCAGCGACCGGACGAACGCCTCGTCGACGGGGATCTCGTTCTCGTGGAGCGTCACCCGGGAAGTCTCGACGCCGTGCCGATCCGGAGGCCAACGCTTTTTCCCCGTCCCTAGGGGGTACGACCCCGCCCGGCGGCCGGTCCGCCGTACGCGAACCGGTGTCCGGCGAAGTCGGCCAGGTGGACGTAGCCGATGCGCCGGTAGAGGGCGTTGCTGGTGGGGTTGGCCGGGTCGGCGAACAGGACGACGTCCGTGGCGCCCGCTCTCAGCGCCGCCCGGCTCACCTCGACCGTCACGGCGCCCGCGTAGCCGCGCCCACGCCGGCGGGCCGGGGTGTAGACGGGGTCCACCCGGACCATCCCGCCGACGACCGGGGTCACGGCCGCCAGGGAGACGGGCGTGCCGCCCGGGGTCTCCCAGAACGTGAAGTGCCGGTCGCCGAAGCGCGAGCTGCCCCACCGGCCGGCGTCGATCAGCTCGATGGACGGCCGTTCACCGACCTCCACGCAGAACTCGCGGCACCAGCGCACCACGTGCTCATGGTCGCCCGCTCCCGCGCGGCGACCGCGCCCCTGCGGGGACGGCCGCGGCGGGGTGAGCGTGCCGAGACGGTAGAGGTGCGTCCGCCAGAACGGCGTCGGTGCGGCGCCGCCGTGCCACTGCCACGACGCGGCGAAGGCACCGGCGGTGTCGTGGTCCGCGACGACCTGGGCGGGGGAGTGACCGAGGCCGGCCAGGCGGGCGGCGAGCACGTCGGTCCGTTCGGCGGAGAGCGGGGTGAGACCCAGACGTCCGCGCGGGGTGAGGTAGAAGACCGCGCGGACCTCGCCGTCCGTCTCCAGCCGGCCGAGGAGCGAGGCCCCGGTGCCGGGAGCGCGCAGCTTCTCGATGTCCGTCAGCGCGGTGTTGTGGAGGGCGGGCCGCGAGCGCAGGAAGCCTCCGGCCCGGGCGAGGAAGTCCTCGACGTCGTCGGTGAGGTGCCAGTCGTCCGGTCGCATGCCGCATCCTCCCGGACGAACGGGCCCCGCCGGAACCGCCGGCGCACGTCCAGGACGCTCTCCTGGCCGCCGGGCAGGGCGCGGTGCAGGACCACGGGCGGCCAGGCGTGATCGCACACGCCCCGCCACGGGCGGCGAGCCACTCGTGTCTGCCGGTGAGGCCGGCCCCGCCGCGCCCGCGGGCGTGCTCGTCGTGGCCGGTCAGGAACACGGCCGCCATGAGGGGCGATCCCTTTGGACGCCGGCGCGTGCGCCCAGGCCCGCCCTGCACCGGCGGTAGCGCACTCTTGCAAGCAGGGTGCTTGCAATTGTTAGCGGGGTGCGTCATGGTGGGAGGCATGGCATCCCTGAACGTCGGCGGTCTCGGTGAGTATCTGCGCGAGCAGCGGCGCACCGCGCAGCTGTCGCTGCGGCAGCTCGCCGACGCCGCCGGGGTGTCCAATCCGTACCTGAGCCAGATCGAGCGCGGGCTGCGCAAGCCCAGCGCGGAGGTGCTCCAGCAGGTCGCCAAGGCGCTGCGCATCTCCGCCGAGACCCTGTACGTGCGCGCCGGCATCCTCGACGCCGAGCGCGACCGGGACGAGGTCGAGACGCGTGCCGTCATCCTCGCCGACCCCACGCTCAACGAGCGCCAGAAGCAGGTGCTCCTGCAGATCTACGAGTCCTTCCGCAAGGAGAACGGATTCGGGGGCACCGAAGAGGACGGGGAGGCGGTTGCCGCCGGGCCCGAGCCGGGTACGGAGGCCTCCACCAGCAAGGGCGGCGAAGCCGCCGGACGCCGCGGCGGCGAGGCAGCCGTCGGCGACGACAGCGACCCGCGGCGGACGGCCGGCTGAGCCGGACCAGGGCACCGGCCACCCACCGCGGACCACACAGACCCTCAGCCGAAACGACATCCGGGAGGACCATCACCATGGCCATCACCGACGACCTGCGCAAGACCTTCAGCGACCCGAAGCCGCTCTACTTCGCCGCCGGCACCGCCGACCTGGCGCTGCAGCAGGCCAGGAAGGTGCCGGCTCTGGTGGAGCAGCTGCGCACCGAGGCCCCGGCCCGCATCGAGGCCGTGCGCAACACCGACCCCAAGGCCGTCCAGGAGCGGGTGACCGTCCGGGTCCGCGAGACGCAGGAGACCCTGCAGACCAAGGCCAACGAGCTGTTCGGCTCGCTGGACACCGACCTGAAGAAGCTCGGCGAGAACGCCCAGGACCTCGCGCTGCGCAGCGTGGGCGTCGCGGCCGAGTACGCGGTCAAGGCCCGCGAGGCCTACGAGAAGCTCGCCGAGCAGGGCGAGCAGGCCGTGAAGACCTGGCGCGGTGAGGCCGCCGAGGGCATCGAGGACATCGCCGTGGCCGTCGAGCCGCCGGTCGAGCCCAAGCCCGCGACCCGTCCGGCTCCGGCCCCGGCCAAGCCCGCGACCGCTCCCGCCCCGGCGGAGGCCAAGAAGGACGTGTCCGCGGCCCCGGAGCCCGGGAAGCCCGCCGCCGCCAAGAAGGCTCCGGCGGCCCGCAAGCCCACGACGAAGAAGACGACCCCGCCCGCGAAGTGAGCCGCACGCGGACGACGTGAGCGGGACGAAGCCGCACGGGCCGGGCACTTACGCGGTGCCCGGTCCGTTTCTCCGGGTAGCCGACCGGCGGATGCGGGTACGGTGACGACGGAAGGCGGCGCAGCGCGTACCGGCGCGGTGCGTGACGACGGCGTGGTGGACGAGCCGAGTACGGGTGGTGGACGTAGTGCTGATGCAGGGCTTCGCCAATTTCATGTGGCTGTTGAGCATGGCTCTGATCGTGTTCAGCGGCTTCGCGCTGATCGACGCCGCCATCCGCCGTGAGGACGCCTACCGCGCGGCGGACAAGAAGACCAAGCCGTTCTGGCTGATCATCCTGGGCATCGCCTTCGTGGTGAACCTGATCTTCAACATCCTGTCGTTCCTGCCGATCATCGGCCTGATCGCGACGATCGTGTACATGGTCGACGTGCGCCCGGCGCTGCGCGGCCTGCCCGGCGGCGGACGCTCCCGCCGGGGCTCCAGCAGTGACGGCCCCTACGGCCCGTACAACGGCGGCCGCTGACCGGGGCCGGAGGGGCGCTCAGCGCGTCCGGTCGAGCAGCAGCACCGCCACGTCGTCCGTCAGTTCCCCGCCGTTGAGGTCCCGCACCTCGTTCACGGCGGTGCGCAGCAGCTCCTCGCCGCTCAGGCCCTCGGCCAGCCGTCGGCGGATCATCTCCACCATGCCGTCCTGCCCCAGCCGCTCGCCCGTGTCGCCGACGCGGCCCTCGATCAGGCCGTCGGTGTAGAGCATCAGGCTCCATTCGGCGCCCAGCTCCACCTGCATCCGCGGCCAGCGGGCGTTCGGCAGCAGCCCGAGCGCCGGGCCGTTGTTGTCGTAGGGCAGCAGCCGCGCGGGCGTGCCCGGCCCGGCCAGCAGCGGGGACGGGTGCCCGGCCAGGCACAGGCCCGCCCGGCGGCCGTCCGGCGCGATGTCCACCGTGCACAGCGTCGCGAAGATCTCGTCGTCCGGGCGTTCGTGCTCCAGCACCTGCTGCAGCGTGCTCAGCAGCTGGTCCCCGCACAGGCCGGCCAGGGTCAGCGCCCGCCAGGCGATGCGCAGCTCCACGCCGAGGGCGGCCTCGTCCGGGCCGTGCCCGCAGACGTCGCCGATCATGGCGTGCACCGTGCCGTCGGGCGTGCGGACCACGTCGTAGAAGTCGCCGCCGAGCAGGGCGCGCGAGCGGCCGGGGCGGTAGCGGGCGGCGAAGCGCAACGGCGAGCCGTCCAGCAGCGGCGTGGGCAGCAGGCCGCGCTCCAGCCGGCGGTTCTCCTGGGCGCGCAGCCGGCCCTCGGCGAGCCGCCGCTCGGCGGAGTCGGACCGCTTGCGCTCCACCGCGTAGCGGATGGCGCGGCTCAGCAGCCGGCTGTCCAGCTCGTCGCGGACCAGGTAGTCCTGCGCACCGACGCGCACCGCCTCCGCGCCGCGCTCGGTGTCGTCCGCGCCGGTGAGGGCGAGGACGGCGTGCCGGGGCGCGAGCTCCAGGACGTGCCGGAGCACGGCGAGCTCGTCGTCGTCGGCGCCGCGGCCCGGCGCGGGCAGCGCCAGGTCCAGCAGGATGCAGTGGACGTCGTCGGTCAGCAGCCGCTCGGCCTCGGTGAGGTTGCGGGCGGTGCGGACGCGCATCGGCCGGCCGGACTGGTCGACCAGGTCCGGCACGATCGGCGAGCCGCCCGGGTCGTTCTCGATGAGCAGCAGCGTCAGGTTGGTGTGGCTGGTCGTCTCGGCCTTGTCCGGCGTGGCGCCGGTCCGGGCCGGGGCGTCGTCGGACGGGGTGGCCGCACGGGGGGCCGCCGTCCGGTTCTCTTGCAACTCCAGTGCGGACTCGTTCTGTGCGGCGGCCTGCGCCTGACCACTTTCCGCGGCCGGGATCGCTCTCTGCCGCGGTACGGGTGCGGGCATGGTTCCGGGTTCCTTCCCTCCCCCCGAGGGCATGGCGGGGGCGACGGATCTCGGCCCTGTTCCCCGCGTTCACGTTCGTGCACGGGCAGGGGATGCCCCTTCGAACGGGGACCATAGCGGGTGACCGCGCCGCAGCGGAATGGTGTGAACCACGCCGCCCCGCCAACGGCCGCTGTCATATGCCGCGTTTGCTACCGCAGTTGGACAGGCCGAAGACGCCGCGAGGATGACGAACGTCACGTCTGCGGGGGTACGGCCGCATGATCCACGTGCGATGGGTCACGTGGCCGGTGTCACGGGGCCGTCGGAACCCGCGGCCCCTTGTCTCGGTCCGTGGCCGGATCGGGCCGTACGACGCCCAGGATCGGCATCGAACCTGCCCCGGCGAGCGTCACCGTCCGCCCCGGACGGGGCGCGTGCACCATCGTCCCGTCGCCCACGTACATGCCGACATGGCTCGCGTCGTCCCAGTAGATGATGAGGTCGCCGGGCCGCATGTCCTTGATGTCGACGCGCGTCAGCTGCTGCCACTGCTGCTGCGACGTGCGCGGGATGGCCCTGCCCGCCGACAGCCAGGCCTGAGAGGTGAGTCCGGAGCAGTCGAAGGTGTTCGGACCCTCCGCGCCCCACTGGTACGGCTTGCCGATCTGCGCGGTGGCGTACGCCACGGCCTTGCGGCCCTGCTCGGTCGCCTTGGCCGTGATGTCACCGAGGACGCCGGAGCTCAGCCAGCCGGCCTGGGCCCGGGCGGCGGCCTGCAGCTCCAGCCGGGCCAGTCGCTCCTTCTCCTCCTGCTCGAGCTCGGCCTCCAGCTTCTCGGCCGCCTCGATCTGCTTCTCGATGCGCTGCTGCGCCGCGGCCTTGACCTTGCGGCCCGCCTCCAGCTTCCGCATCTGCACCCGGGCGTCCTCGGCGTACTGCTCCAAGTCCTGCTGGGTACGGGTCATTTCCCCGATGAGCCCCTTGGTGGCGTGCTCGCCCTGGCGGACCCGTCCCGCGCCGTCGAGGAAGTCCTGCGGGTCGTCGCTCAGCACCAGGTGCGCCTCGGGAGGCAGCCCGCCGCCCCGGTACTGGGCGGCGGCCGCGGCGCCCGCGCGGTCCTTGAGGTCGGCCAGCTTCTCCCGGCCCTCGACGATTCTCTTCGCCAGCCGGACGACCTGGGCGGTCTGCAGCTTGGCCTTCTCCTCGGCGGCGTTGTACTCGTCGGTGGCCTTGGCGGCCGCGCGGTACAGCTTCTCGAGCTTCTTGCGGACCGCCTCGAGTTCCTTGTCGCTGGTGACCACGGTGACGCTCGCGGTCGCGCCCGGGTCCTGTGGGGGAGTGGGAGCCGCGAACGCCGTACCGGGCGCGGCCAGTACGGTCACCGCGCAGACCACGGTCACGGCCGCCGTCAGCACCCCGCGTTTGCCCGCCCCCATGCGTGCCACCCCCGCCTGGTTAATCGTCAGTAACTTTTCGCTGCCGGGTGGATGCTGCCATGTCGGAGCGCGAAACGACAGAGGGTGTGGACAACACCCCTTCCGTCACGGTGGTCCCCGTGCGACGGTCATCCCGCCCGTGTGACGTACGGTCGCGCGAGATCGTTCCCGGTCGGAGGGGGTGCGGGGCGGGCTGCCGGGTGCCCCGTGCGAGGGCCGTCACCAGTCCCTGGGCGCCAACGCCTCCCAGCGCACGGTGACTTCGCCCTGACGCCACCGCGCCGGCCCGTCCGTCACCGGCCAGCCGGCCGTGAGGTCCCGCACGGTCCGGATCCAGCGCTGCCGCGCGCCGTAGGCGGCGTAGGGCGCGGCGGCCGCCCAGGCGCGGTCGAAGTCGCGCAGGAAGGCGTGCACGGGCTCGCCGGGGACGTTGCGGTGGATGAGCGCCTTGGGCAGACGCTCCGCCAGGTCCGAGGGGCGGTCCAGGGAGCCCAGCCGAGTCGCGAAGGTGACCGTGCGCGGCCCCTCCGGGCCGAGCGCGACCCACACGTGCCGGCGTCCGATCTCGTCACAGGTCCCCTCGACCAGCAGCCCCCCGCGCGAGCCGGTCGCCGGGTCGGCCGGGGCCAGCCGCGCGCACAGCCGCCGCCAGACGGCGGCGACCTCCGCCTCGTCGTACTGGCGCAGCACGTTCGCGGCGCGAACCAGCAGCGGGCTGCCCGGCACGGGGATCTCGAAGCCCCCGCGCAGGAACACCAGCCCCTCGCGCTCGTACGGCCGTGCGGAGGCGACCCTGGCCGGGTCGATCTCGACGCCCGCCACCCGGGTGCGGGGCGCCACCGAACGCAGCCGGTGCAGCAGCTCCAGAGCGGTCCAGGGTGCGGCGCCGTAGCCGAGGTCGACGGCGAGCGGGTCGGCCGCCCGGCGCAGTTCGGCGCCGTGCGCGGCGGCGATCCAGCGGTCCATGCGGCGCAGCCGGTTCGGGTTGGTCGTGCCGCGCGTCACCGTGCCCACGGGGGCGGAGGCGGGGCGCGGTGTCATGAGGACGAGGGTACGGGGGTACCCGCACCCGGTTCGCGGCGCGTGCGCCGCACGGCCACGCATCGCGCAGTCGAACGGTTGAGCTACTCAAGGCAATGATTCGGTAAAGACAGCCATCGACGGCGCCACGCGGAAATGGGAACGCAACGTTCCGATGTTGACGTCGCCGAGGGAACTACGCCCTCTCTGAGCCGTGCACGCAGCGAGGAGGAACGCCACGTGAGCCAGTACATCGCGAGGCTCGGGCGGCGCTCCCCCGCCGCCCCGCCGCGGCTGCGGCTGCACCGCAGGCCACGCCGCGTGGCGATGCTCTCCGTGCACACCTCGCCGCTGCACCAGCCGGGCACCGGCGACGCCGGCGGCATGAACGTCTACATCGTGGAGCTCGCCCAGCGCCTGGCCGCGATCAACATCGAGGTGGAGATCTTCACCCGGGCGACCACGGCCGCCCTGCCGCCGGTCGTCGACCTCGCCCCCGGCGTCCTCGTCCGGCACGTCGACGCCGGCCCCTACGAGGGCCTCGCCAAGGAGGACCTGCCCGCCCAGCTGTGCGCCTTCACCCACGGCGTGATGCAGGCGTGGGCCGGAAACCGCCCAGGCCACTACGACCTGGTCCACTCGCACTACTGGCTCTCCGGCCACGTCGGCTGGCTGGCCGCCCAGCGCTGGGGCGTCCCCCTGGTGCACGCCATGCACACCATGGCCAAGGTCAAGAACGCCAACCTCGCCGACGGCGACACCCCCGAGCCCGCCGCCCGCGTCATCGGCGAGACCCAGATCGTCGCCGCCGCCGACCGGCTGATCGCCAACACGGCCGAGGAGGCCGACGAACTCGTCCGGCACTACGCAGCCGACCCCGGCAAGGTCGCCGTCGTCCACCCCGGCGTGAACCTCGGCCGCTTCCGCCCCGCCGACGGCCGCGCCGCCGCGCGCGCCCGCCTCGGCCTGCCCCCGGACGCGCTGATCCCGCTCTTCGCCGGCCGTATCCAGCCCCTCAAGGCCCCCGACGTGCTGCTGCGCGCGGTGGCCGTGCTGCTCGCCGAGCGGCCCGAGCTGCGCTCCCGCCTCTGCGTGCCCGTGGTCGGCGGTCCCAGCGGCAGCGGCCTCGCGAAGCCGGAGGGGCTGCAGAAGCTCGCCGCGCGGCTCGGCGTCGCCGACGTGGTCCACTTCCACCCGCCGGTCGGACAGGACCAGCTCGCGGACTGGTTCCGGGCGGCGTCCGTGCTGGTCATGCCGTCGTACAGCGAGTCGTTCGGCCTGGTCGCCATAGAGGCCCAGGCGTCCGGCACCCCGGTGCTCGCCGCCGCGGTGGGCGGCCTCCCGGTCGCCGTGCGGGACGGAGACACCGGCTTCCTCGTCCGGGGCCACGACCCGGCCGCGTACGCGCGCGTGCTGGAGGACTTCGCCGACCGGCCGGAGCTCGCCGCCCGGATGGGCGAGGCCGCCGCCCGGCACGCCCAGTCCTTCGGCTGGGACGCGGCGGCCGCCGCCACGGCCGACGTCTACACGGCCGCGACCCAGGCCCACCGCCGTCACGTACGCTCCCACCATGGCTGACAAGGCGGCGGAAGCAGAGCAGCGGGCGGCGCAGGTCATCGAGGGCGTGCTGAAGGACGCCGAGCTGGAGTGGGAGAGCCCCGCCTCCGGCACCTACGTGGTGAAACTTCCCGGCACCCGCAAACTGTCAACGACGGTCTCCCTGATCGTCGGCCGGCACACGCTGTCCCTCAACGCCTTCGTCATCCGCCACCCCGACGAGAACGAGTCCGGCGTCCACCGCTGGCTCCTGGAGCGCAACCTCAAGCTCTTCGGCGTGAGTTACGCCGTCGACCCGCTCGGCGACATCTACGTCAGCGGCCGGCTGCCGCTGCCCGCGGTCACCCCGGAGGGGGTCGACCAGCTGCTCGGCCAGGTGCTCGAGGCCGCCGACGGCAGCTTCAACACCCTGCTGGAACTGGGCTTCGCCTCCGCCATCCGCAAGGAGTACGAGTGGCGGGTGTCACGCGGCGAGTCCACCCGCAACCTCGACGCCTTCACCCACCTGCTGCAGCGCCCGTCGTCCGGTAACGACCCGGAGTGACCCCCACCAGCCGGCGGAAGTGCCGCGTGAGATGGGCCTGGTCGTAGAACCCGGTGTCCGCCGCCACGGCGCCCGGTGACCGTCCGTCCAGCAGCAGGCGCCGGGCCCGTCCGACCCGCCGGGACATCAGGTACTGGTGGGGTGCGATGCCGTACGCGCCGCTGAACGCCCGTACCAGATGGGCCGGGTGGGCCGACAGCACGGCGCCCGCCTCCACCAGCGTGAGCCCCTCGGCCACCCGCTCGTCGAGCAACTCCCGCAACCGCCGCGCGAGTACGGGATCCGGGCGGCGGGGCGCGGCGCCCTCCCGCGACCGCAGATGCTCCCGCAGCCGCTCCCCGACCAGCGTCAGCCGGCTTTCCGCCTCCAGCTCGTCCCCGGGCCGGACCAGCGCGGCGTGCACCTGCCCCACCCGCCGGCGCAGCAGCGGATCGCGCAGGTCGGGCCGGTCCACGGCGGCCCCGATGAGGTCGTCGCCGAGACGGCTGGAGTCCAGGTACAGCACCCGCTTGCGGAACCCGTCGGCCGTGGCGGGAGCGCCGTTGTGCGGCACGTGGGGCGGCAGCAGGGACACGGTGTCGTGCGGGGTGCCGTGCTCGTGCCGGTCGAGGTCGTACCGTACGGCGCCGTCGTCGACGATGAGCAGCGTCCAGGCGTCGTGGACGTGCATCGGATAGGCGTACTCGGTGAACCGGGCGTGGAACACCTCGACGACACCGGGGACGCGGGGCCGCCAGGCGGAGACCGTCGCCTGGGGCGCCGGGGCGGGAGCTGCCGGGGGGTGCGCCGCCTGGGAACGCGCAGCCTGGGAGGGCATGCAAACAACGTACAAGACGGCGGACGGCCCCGGGCGGCAGTCTCACGGCATGAGCACGAGCACCCGATTCGACACGAAGATCGCCGTCCTGCTGCGCGAGGATCTGGAGCCCTGGCAGCGCCTCAACGTGACCGCCTTCCTGGTCAGCGGCCTGGGCACCCGGATCCCCGAGCTGATCGGTGAGCCCTACGAGGACGCGGACGGCGTCGGCTACCTGCCGATGTTCCGTCAGCCGGTGCTGGTCTTCCAGGGCACCAAGGAGGTCCTGAAGGCGGCCCACGAGCGCGCCCTCGCGCGGGCCCTGCCCCGCGCGGTCTTCACCTCCGACCTCTTCGCCACCGGCCACGACGAGGCCAACCGCGCGGCGGTCCGCGCGGTCGGCACCACCGCCCTGGACCTGGTCGGCCTGGCCGTCCACGGCCCGCGCAACGCGGTGGACAAGACGCTGAAGGGGGCACGGATGCATCCGTGAGGACCGCCGCCCGCGGCGTCCGTGCGCGGAGGCCCTCACCCGGAGGCGTCCGTGCGCGCGTGCGGACGCGGAGGTGCGCGCGTGCGCCGGGGTCCGGGCCGTCCGCGTAGGCTTTTTCCGTGCCCGCACCCCGTCTGCATCGCGTCGCCGTCCTGGTGCTGGAGGGCGCGAAGCCGCTCGACGTGGGGATCCCCGCGCAGGTCTTCACGACCCGCGCGAGCATGCCGTACGAGGTACGGGTGTGCGGGGCGGCGCCCGGCCTGGTGGCCGGCGGCGACGGCCTCGCGTACGCCGTCTCCCACGGCCTGGGCGCGCTGGAATGGGCCGACATCGTCTTCGTGCCCGGGTACCGGTTCCCGGACCGGGAGGACCCGCCGCCCGCCGTCGTCGACGCGCTGATCGCCGCCCACGAGCGGGGCGCGCGGCTCGCCGCCATCTCCACCGGCGCCTTCGCGCTCGCCGCCACCGGCCTGCTCGACGGGCGGCGCGCCACCACGCACTGGCACTACACCCGGGCCCTCAAGGCCCGGCACCCACGCGTCCGGGTCGACGAGAACGTGCTGTTCGTCGACGAGGGCAGCGTGCTCACCTCGGCGGGCGCCGCCTCCGGCATCGACCTGTGCCTGCACATCCTGCGCGGCGACCTCGGCGTGGCCGCCTCCAACCACGCGGCCCGGCGGCTGGTGGCGGCGCCGTACCGCAGCGGCGGCCAGGCCCAGTACGTGCCGCGCAGCGTGCCCGAGCCGCTGGGCGAGCGGTTCGCCGCCACCCGGGAGTGGGCACTGCACCGGCTCGATGACCCGCTCACCCTGGACGTGCTGGCCCGGCAGGCGGGCGTCTCGCCGCGCACCTTCTCCCGGCGGTTCGTCGAGGAGACCGGCTACACGCCGATGCAGTGGGTGATGCGCGCCCGCGTCGACCTGGCCCGCGAACTGCTGGAGCGCTCGCAGCGCAGCGTCGAGCAGATCGCCGCCGACACCGGACTGGGCACCGGCGCCAATCTGCGGCTGCACTTCCAGCGCATCCTCGGCACCACGCCGAGCGAATACCGGCGCACGTTCACGCGGGGGGAGTAGCGGGGCCCTCGTCGGGGCTGGCGGGATACTTGTGAACCATGGCGATCGCGCCACTGTCACCGGCGTCGGCGGCGCGCGAGCCTGGGTGGTGAGAGGAAGGGACACCACTCATGACTCGCATCGCCATCAACGGATTCGGCCGCATCGGACGCAATGTGCTGCGCGCACTGCTGGAGCGCGACAGCGGCCTGGAGGTCGTCGCCGTCAACGACCTGACGGAGCCGGCCGCCCTCGCCCGGCTGCTCGCCTTCGACAGCACCGCCGGCCGCCTCGGGCGCCCGGTGACCGTGGACGGCGACACCCTCGTCGTCGACGGCCACCGGATCAAGGTGCTGGCCGAGCGCGAGCCTGCGCAGCTGCCGTGGGCCGCCCTGGACGTCGACCTCGTCCTGGAGGCCACCGGCCGCTTCACCTCGGCCAAGGCCGCCCGCGCCCACCTCGACGCCGGCGCGCGGAAGGTCCTGGTCAGCGCGCCCTCGGACGGCGCCGACGTCACGCTCGCGTACGGCGTGAACACCGACGCGTACGACCCGGACGTGCACACGATCGTCTCGAACGCCTCCTGCACCACCAACGCGCTCGCGCCGCTGGCCGCGGTCCTCGACGACCTCGCCGGCATCGAGCACGGGTTCATGACGACCGTGCACGCCTACACGCAGGAGCAGAACCTCCAGGACGGCCCGCACCGCGACCCGCGCCGCGCCCGTGCCGCAGGCGTGAACATCGTGCCCACCACGACCGGTGCCGCGAAGGCGATCGGCCTGGTGCTGCCGAACCTCGACGGCAAGCTGTCGGGCGACTCGATCCGCGTACCGGTGCCGGTGGGGTCGATCGTCGAGCTCAACACGACGGTCTCCCGTGACGTCACCCGCGACGAGGTGCTGGCCGCGTACCGCACCGCCGCGGAGGGCCCGCTGGCCGGCGTCCTGGAGTACTCGGAGGACCCGCTGGTGTCGTCGGACATCACCGGCAACCCCGCCTCGTCCATCTTCGACTCGGCCCTCACCCGCGTCGACGGCCGCCACGTCAAGGTGGTCGCCTGGTACGACAACGAGTGGGGCTTCTCGAACCGGGTGATCGACACCCTGCAGCTGCTGGCGCGGGGCTGAGCGCCCGGCCCGCCGAGCACGGAGGGCCGAGCCCCTACCGCGTGCGTGCCCCCTGTCCACGGTGTCCGTGAGCAGGGGGCGCGCCCGTGTGCGTCGGCGGGTGGTGCTCAGGGCGACCGGGCGTTCACGCGCGTCAGGTACAGCCTGCTGTACCGCGAACAGGGGTGCTTCCCTGCGCGACGCCGAACCCCCCGCTCCCTAGCGTGGAGAACGCGGAACGGATCCGCGAACCCGACCCAGGAGCAGCCGACATGACGACCTTCCAGCCCAAGGCGACCGACACCTCCGCCACCCACACGGCCCTCTGGGCCGTCGTGGCCGTCAGCGGCATCGCGAACCTCGTCGCGTCCGTCGCCCAGGCCCCCCTCGTGGTGAACCTGGCCACCGGCCTCCTCACCCTCGCCGCCCTCACCGCCCTCGGCATCCGCCACCTCCGCGCCCGCCAGTACCGCGCCTGAGCGGCGGCCCCGGCGTTCGGACAACCCCGCGGCCCGGCGTCACCTGAGTCCCTTCTGCGGCTCCCTGGCCACCCCGAGACCCTCAACACCCGGAACGTGTCGGCGACATGGCCGGCCGGCGCCCCCACCTGAGGCCCACGACGCCCGCTCGCGATGCGCGCGGTATTCCGTTCCTCGATTGTCCGTCGCATGCCATACGCTGCGTCTTCGGCAGCGTCCAACACCCGTTCGGGTGAGGGGGGACGCGCGGCCTTTCATCCTCATGTCCGGCGCGTACCGGACTTCTTCCTTGGGGGCACATCACTGTGCGCAGGCGCAGCATCGCGACCGCGACGGCACTCGCGGTCGTCCTCAGTTCCGCGGCTCTGGTGGGGGGCACGGCGGCACCGGCGGCGGCCGACTCCGCGAAGGTCCTTCCCGTGAGTTCCGTCAGCGACATGGTCGTCGACGGGGCACACCAGCGGGTCTACGTCTCCGACCCGACCGGCGGAAAGATCGTCGTCACCGACTACAACGGCACCGTCAGGGCCACACTCACGGGTCTGTCCGGGGTGTCCGGCCTGGCCGTGTCCGACGACGGCGGCCAGGTGTACGCCGCCGTGACGAAGGACGACCGGATCGTCTCGGTCGACACCACCACGTACACACAGACGGCGAGTTACCCGGTGGGCGCGGCGCCCGGCGACCTGGAGGTGGTGGACGGCCGCGTCTGGTTCGCCCACGGCGCGGACTTCGGCTCGCTGGACGTCTCCGGTCCCGAGCCCGTCGTGCACCTCGCCCGGCGGGGCGACGGCTTCTCCGGCACGAGCAGCATCCTGGCGTCCGACCCCGCCGTCCCGGGCACCCTGGTGGTCGGTGGCGGCAGTTACGTCGCCGTCTACGACGTCTCCGCCGACGCGGCCGCCCTGCGCGCCACGACGTACACGGGCAGCGGCGTGAAGCAGCTGGACCTGACGCCGGACGGCAAGCAGGTCCTCACCTCCTGGGGAGAGGGCTACGGCTACAGCCTCGGCGCCTACTCGGCCACCGACCTCACCGAGCAGCCGGGCTATCCCATCGAGGCCTACCCGAACGCCGTGCGCATCGCGCCCGACGGCAGCATCGCGGGCGGCAGCTTCTCCTGGTACGACCCCGACGTGCACATCCACCGCCCCGGCGACCCGGTGCCGGTGCGCGAGTACGACTTCCCGAACACGGGCAACAGCAGCGGCGCCGACACCCTCGTGGACGGGGCCCTGGCCTGGGCGCCGGACGCCAGCCGGGTCTTCGCCGTCTCGGTGAACACCTACGGCACCCACACCCTGCGCGCCCTGACCGACCCGACCAAGGAGGTGCCCGCCCTCAAGGTGTCGGCCCCGGCGAAGGCGGAGCGGGCCAAGAAGCTCACCGTCACCGGCAAGCTCACCTCCAAGACGCTCCCGCCCGCCGGGACCGCCCTGACGGTGACGCGCACCGACGTCGAGTCGCCCAAGGGCAGGGCGCTGGCCGCCGCGAGGACGAAGGCGGACGGCACCTTCTCCTTCACGGACACCCCGCCGGCCGGCGGCAGGGTCACCTACAAGGTCGCCTGGGCGGGCGACGCCACGCACGCCCCGGCCTCCGGCGCGGCCGCCGTGGAGGTCTCACGCAAGGCCACCTCGCTGACCCTGAACAACAACGGCAAGGTGTACGCGTACGGCAAGAAGGTCACCTTCACCGCGCACCTCGGCACGACGTACAAGAACCGCACCGTCTCGATCTACGCGGACCCCTTCGGTGCCGACAAGCCGAAGAGGCTGCTGAGGACCGGCAAGGTCAACTCCAAGGGCAACCTGTCGGCGACCGTCACCATGGGCCGTGACACCACCGTCAGCGCGGTCTTCGCGGGTGACGCCCGCTACGCCTCCAAGACGGTGAAGTCCACGGGTTACGCCCGGGTGAGCGTCTCCACCGGCGTCTCCAAGCACTACAGGACGGGCAAGATCGGCTCCACGAAGTACCACTACTTCCGCAAGAACACCGACCCCGTGTTCACCACGACCATGAGCTACTACAAGGGCCGCGCCCAGCGCCTGCAGCTCCAGGTCTGGTACGCGGGCGCCTGGCGCAGCACGGCCGCCGAGTACTTCGCCCTGAACAGCAAGGGCAAGTCGGTCGTACGCCTGGAGGCCCCGGGCGAGTCGGGCATCCGCGCCCGCATCCGCTCGTCGTACATCAACGGCTCCTCGGGCGACTCCGTCAACTCGACGACCCACGGCGCCTGGAAGTACTTCACGTTCACCCGGTGACCCGAGCGCGATGAGAACGCCTCCCACCCGCGCGGTACGCGCGGGTGGGAGGCGGCGTTGTTCGCCCGCCGGCCGTACCGCGCGATCCGCTAAGCAGCTGGTCGGCTCGCGGAGGCCACCGCTCCGACCCGTCCGGGACACCCCCCACTCTGCCGCGGCCGATCCGGCCGAAACACGACGCCCTGGCCATTTGATTGCCGAGGGTGCCGGGCGGCCAAGTACCCGAACTTCTTCCAAACTGACCGACCAGGTGGGGCAGAAGCTGCAGCAGATCGTGCGCCGCGGCAGTAGGCAACTGTGCGTCGGACAGTCGGGGGCGGCGGCCTGGAAGGCGTTTCTCCAGGCGGTGGTGTTGTGGCTCGTCGGCGGGGTGCGGGTTTACGGTCCCGGCGGCGTCAGCCCGAACCGCGCGATGACGTCCGGCAGCCAGTCCGGCCGGCCGAATTCGAGCCCGTACTTGGCCACGAGTGCCGGGATCGCGTCCGCGGACGGCGGCGGGCCGTCGGCGAGCATCTCGGCCATCTCGCGGAAGCAGTGTTCGAAACCGGCCGGGCTGATGATCTCGATCATGCGGGCAGGGACCGAGCCGGCGTTCCACATGGTGTGCAGCTCGCCGCGCGGCTTGGTGATGTAGCCGCCAGGGCCCAGCACGGCTTCACGGTCGCCTGAGCGGAAGCCGATCTCACCTTCGGTGACGATCGAGTACTCGTCCTCGCGGGTGTGCAGGTGCGGCGGCACCAGCGCGCCGACCGGGAACGGGTGCTCGACGACCGACAAGGCGCCGTTGGTATCGGCACCCCAGAGCTTGAAGACCACCCCGATGGAACCGAGGAAGCCCGCGGCGCCCTCGCCGGGGCGGACCACCGTAAGCGGAGGGACCAGTTCCTCGGTCATGACGATCACTCCTCTGACCGATTTCGAGAAACACTGGTGTCCTGCTTAAAAGTGTCCACCCCGGACGCCCTGGGTCGCATCCTGGCGACCTCGACGACGTACGCCTCGTCGGCCTGGGTGACCCGCCGCGGTCGGTCGCAGGACCACCGCGGCTCCAACGCGCCGGACCCCGGTCGTCGAACGGCAGCAACAAGCCCCCTACTCGCGAAAAATCCGCAAGCAGGGGGCCTGATCAGGACCGCTTACTTCTTCTTGCCCTGGTTCTTCACCGCTTCGATCGCCGCCGCGGCCGCCTCCGGGTCGAGGTACGTGCCGCCCGGGGTGACCGGCTTGAAGTCGGCGTCGAGCTCGTAGTACAGGGGGATGCCCGTCGGGATGTTCAGGCCCGCGATGTCGGCGTCCGAGATGCCGTCCAGGTGCTTGACCAGCGCGCGCAGGCTGTTGCCGTGGGCGGCGACCAGGACCGTGCGGCCGGTGAGCAGGTCCGGGACGATCGAGTCGAACCAGTACGGCAGCATCCGGACGACGACGTCCTTCAGGCACTCCGTCTGCGGACGCAGCTCCGGCGGGAGGGTCGCGTAGCGCGGGTCGGAGAACTGGGAGTACTCGGCGTCGTTGTCCAGCGCCGGCGGCGGGGTGTCGTAGGAGCGGCGCCAGAGCATGAACTGCTCCTCGCCGAACTCCGCGAGCGTCTGCGCCTTGTCCTTGCCCTGGAGGGCGCCGTAGTGACGCTCGTTCAGGCGCCAGCTGCGGCTGACCGGGATCCACAGGCGGTCCGCGGCCTCCAGCGCGAGCTGCGCCGTGCGGATCGCGCGCTTCTGGAGGGAGGTGTGGAGCACGTCGGGCAGCAGGCCGGCGTCCTTGAGCAGCTCGCCGCCGCGCGTCGCCTCCTTCTCGCCCTTCGGGGTGAGGTTGACGTCCACCCAGCCGGTGAACAGGTTCTTCTCGTTCCACTCGCTCTCGCCGTGGCGGAGGAGGATCAGCTTGTACGGTGCGTCGGCCATGTGTCCGAGCGTAATAGACGCCCCACACGCCCCGCGCGCCCTGCCCGCCTGGCGGACGGTTGACGGGATCTGTTAATTGAGTGGCCCTCGCGGGCCCCGTCTTCGTAAGTTGTGCCCGCTGCTTCAGCCGCTTACATCACCCGCATCGCTCGCACCACTCACACGTCATCCCGGGCCGGCCCGGGCGCCTTGGGGGGCCACACATGTCAGTCACCGGAGTCAGGCGGGCCGTACGCGAGTCCGTCTCGGGGCTTCCCAGCGCGTTCTGGTGGTTGTGGACCAGCACCCTGGTCAACCGGCTCGGTGCCTTCGTCGCCACCTTCATGGCGCTCTACCTCACCCTCGACCGCGGTTACTCCGCCTCCTACGCCGGTCTCGTCGTTGCGCTCCACGGCCTCGGCGGCGTCATCTCGTCCCTCGTCGCGGGCGTCATGACCGACCGGCTCGGACGCCGGCCCACCCTGCTCGTCGCCCAGACCGCGACCGCCCTGTCCGTCGCCCTGCTCGGCTTCGTGCACCACCCCGTCGCCATCGCGGCCGTCGCCTTCCTCGTCGGCATGGCGGCCAACGCCTCCCGGCCGGCCGTGCAGGCGATGATGGCGGACATCGTGCGGCCGGAGGACCGTATCCGGGCCTTCTCCCTCAACTACTGGGCCATCAACCTCGGCTTCGCGATCTCCTCCGTGGGAGCCGGGTTCATCGCCGAGGTCAGCTACCTCGCCGGGTTCCTGATCGAGGCGGGGATGACGCTGGTCTGCGCCGTCCTCGTCTTCATGAAGCTGCCGGAGTCCCGGCCGGAGAAGCAGCCCGCCGGCCCTGACGGCGCGGAGGACGCCGTCTCCCTGGGGACGGTGCTGCGCGACGGCCGCTACATGGGCGTCGTCGGACTGTCCTTCCTCATCGCCGTGGTCTTCCAGCAGGGCTATTTGGGACTACCGGTCGCCATGGGCGAGGCCGGGTTCACCCCCGCCGACTTCGGCATGGCCATCGCCGTCAACGGCGTGCTGATCGTCGTCCTGCAGCTTCCCGTCACACGGTTCATCGAGCACCGCGACCCGCGACGGCTGCTGATCGCCTCCTCGCTGCTGGCCGGGTACGGCTTCGGGCTCACCGCCTTCGCCGGGTCGGTCGGCGTCTTCGCCCTCACCGTCTGCGTGTGGACGCTGGCCGAGATCGTCAACGCGCCCACCCAGACGGGGCTCGTCGTACGGCTCTCCCCGGTGCACGGACGCGGGCGCTACCAGGGCATGTACACCATGTCCTGGGCGGTGGCCTCGCTCGTCGCCCCGCTGATGTCCGGGTTCGTCATCGACCGCTGGGGCGCCGCGTGGCTGTGGGGCACGTGCGCCGTCGTCGGGACGGTGGCCGGCCTCGGGTACGGGCTGCTGATGCGCGGGCTGCCCGACGAAACGAGCACCGAACGCACCGAGCGGGTGCGGCAGCCGGCGGACACGGTGAAGCGGTCCACGGACGCGGCCACCCGTACGGTCCCGGAGAGCAGCGCCTCCTGACCCCTCCCCTTCCTCCTCTCCGTCACGCCGAGGGCCCCGGCCGCCGTCACCGGCGCCGGGGCCCTCCTGCGGACTGACTCAGCCGCACTGGCACGGGCTGCCCGACTGGCACCCGCAGCCGCACCCCGAACCGCAGCCGCAGGCCGCGATCAGGGTGAGGTTCCTGACCTCGGCGGGTTGCTCGGTCTCGCGCTCCTGCGTGGGGTCGGGCGTCGTGCCGGGGGATTCGGCCATGGGTCCCTCCTCGGGGCTGGGGCCTGCGCACACCTCTCCCCATTGCACGCCCCGCCCGCCGGGCGCATCAACGGCGCATCGGGGGCGGCGGAAGCTCACCCGCGCCCCCGGCCGGCCCCCGCGCCCCCGCCCACCGCGCGCGCCCCCAGCACCCGCGCCTCCACCGCCCGGGCCTCCGGGCTCCCCGCCCACAGACCCGCCCGCGGTGGGACCTCAGCCGGCCTCCACCCCCGGCACCGGAGCGATCTCCGGCTTCAGGTCCGCCTGGATCTCGTCCGCGTGCTCGCCGGTGACCAGGTACACCACCCGCTTGGCCACGGACACCGCGTGGTCCGCGAAGCGCTCGTAGTAGCGGCCGAGCAGGGTGACGTCGACCGCCGTCTCGATGCCGTGCTTCCAGCGGTCGTCCATCAGGTGCTGGAAGAGGGTGCGGTGCAGCAGGTCCATCGCGTCGTCGTCCTGCTCCAGCTGGAGCGCCAGGTCGACGTCCTTGGTGATGATCACCTCGGCCGCTTTCGCCATCAGACGCTGCGCGAGCTGGCCCATCTCCAGGATCGTGGCGTGCAGGTCCCGCGGCACCCCCCGGTCCGGGTAGCGCAGCCGGGCCAGCTTCGCCACGTGCTGGGCGAGGTCGCCGGAGCGCTCGAGGTCCGCCGACATCCGCAGCGAGGTGACCACGATCCGCAGGTCGGTGGCCACCGGCTGCTGGCGGGCCAGCAGGGCGATGGCCCGCGCCTCCAGGTCGTGCTGCAGCTCGTCGACCTTCTGGTCGGCCTCGATCACGCTCTCCGCCAGCTTGAGATCGGCGTCGAGGATGGCGGTCGTGGCGCGTCCGATCGCCGATCCGACCAGCCGGGCCATCTCCACCAGACCGTCGCCGATCGAATCCAGTTCCTCGTGGTACGCGTCCCGCATCGGAATTCCTCTCGTGCGTCTGTGTCCGGGCTGTCCGGGTCCGGGCTCTACGGGGCCTGGGTCCCACCCACGCTCCCACGGTCCGTGGTCCACGCGTCCGGTTCCGTCACCCGGAATGAACCGGCCCTGGCCTGTAGGTGAACTCTGGGCGACGAGTGTCCGAGGTCGCCCGCCGACCGCTGTGGGTACCGCTCGCGCCATGCCTAACCTGGACGCATGGACGTGAACGCGGCGGTCGCCGCAGCGGCAGCGAT